>JAFGDW010000018.1 GCA_016931935.1 Candidatus Zhuqueibacterota bacterium
GGCAGAAAATGTTAAAACATATTTTAGACAGGATTTCACGGACCTTTGGCAGGATTTGTATAATCTCTTCCTCTAAGAAATCCTGTTATCCTGTCTAATTTTTTTAATTCTGGTTTATCCAGGTTAGGATTAATAGGTATAAAAATAGAGCAAACAATTTGAGCCTGAATTTCTAAAACAAACTGATTCCATTTAGGCAATCAGTACGAAAATTGTGTTTTCAATTGGTAAAGAAAATTCCATACAAAACTGGATATTAGTGGAATATATTGAACCAAAATATCCAATTCAGAAATTTAAGTATGTAGGTAAAAGTGTAGAATCCATGTGAGAAGACATTACAGTGACGAATAATCGTGCATGTCGAAAGCAACGTACTACTGAATGTCTGGTGCTGTCATGTGGTTATTGAAGATGGAATGAGACTGATCACAACATCAGGAAGAGAGGATGTCTCTGATTTTTGTGATAAAAGTTGTTGGGGAATTTAATGGCCCGGAGTTCATTTGTTTGAATTTTGTAAGCCGAAGAACGTTCCCTTCATCTGTTCGCTTATAATCGATCTCGTCCAACAAACGTTTCATAATAAATATGCCTAAGCCACCTTTTTTTCGATCATCCACATATTTGGTCAATTCGGGATCTTGCATTAATTTGGGATCGAACGCTTTCCCCTGATCAATTAATTCGATGGTCAGGCTATTATTGCCAACAATAGCCTTAATAGTAATCGAGCCATCCTTAAAGCCATAGCCGTGCTCAATAATATTTGAACACGCTTCATCAACCGATGCTTTAAAAGCGTACAATTCGCTTGCAGAGAACCCGTATTTTGTGCCAATGCGCGTAACGAATTTTCGAAGAACACGCAAATAACTAATATGCGCAGGAACCTTCACCTGTTCCTTGACAACTTCCTGAACCACTGAGTCGTTTCCTTCATCTTAGTAAATCAGTTCTTCCTTCCTCCCTAAGAACGACGCGACAGCAGGAAACATGGAAACGGTGTAATTATACTGAAAAAAAAGCATTTTGTCAAGAATTTTATTCCCATGATGAACACTTAACACTTGCTTTTTGTCCATTATCTTGTTAAATTGGTGCCTGCTAATTGTGTCTTGCTATGCTTTGTCGTTATAGGTTGGAAAGGAATCGATAATCAGTGTTACAAATTAAAACAGCTCTTGAAAAATTGCGCAGTACAGATCACCGCTGGAAAGTCTATGTGTTGCTTGGTGTGTTGGTTTATTTTATTGTAATTAACCAGCTTATACACATCCGACCCGATCATGTCTTCCTGGCTCTTATCGTCCTTGCATTAATTTTGTGCAAAAACCGAGCCAAACGCTTCCTTATCGATTGGTCTCCTTTTATTGTATTCTGGATTCTTTATGATATGATGCGTGGCGTTGCCGATTCTGTACGCGGTGTGATCAATATTGAAGCGCCATATCATTGGGAATTAACCATGTTCGGCTGGTTGTTCAACGGCAAAATTCCGGCGTTCTGGTTTCAGGACTGGCAGCACATCATACAAGGTACCTGGTACAAAGGTGTAATTGACGTTATGTGCGCCAATTTCTACACCGCTCACTTCGCGATCCCATTATTAATCGGTTGGATTTTTTGGCATACCGAAGATGACCGCCGCATGTTTTATCGTATGGTATATACATTGCTAGTCCTGGATGTGTTGGCGCTCATCACCTTCATGATTTACCCGGCTGCGCCACCCTGGTACGTAATGGATTATGGATTTGCCCAGCCCGATCCCAACACAAGTTTCTGGGGAATCAGCGCCGGCTCACTCATTAATGTTGATAAAATGTTTGGTATGCACTTTTTTACTACTATTTGGGATCATTTTAATGCCAATCACTTTGCAGCCATTCCGTCGCTGCATGGCGCTTATCCAGTTACGATAGCGACATTTGTCTTTATCAAATTCCGGCGATTTGTACCCCTGCTGGTTTTTTATGTAGTCGGAACCTGGTTTGCGGCCGTGTACCTGAATCAACATTACATTGTGGACTTAATGATTGGCGCCGGTTATGGGTTTGTGGCGTATCAAATTGTACATCGCTTGCTGATACCATACGCGTTTAACGGTTTCTTAACACGCTGGGAACAGCAGCGTGACCTGGAAAAAGCAAGCAAACAAGTTCAATAAATTCAAAATTTATTTCTTATGTAAATTATGGTGAACATCGCCCAAACATGTTTGTCGTCGTCGTGGGGTGGACTCGAAATGGTGCCACTGCAATGGGCACTGCAAATGCAGAAAACCGGGAATCAGCTCCCTATCGTTGTGCAGGAAGACAGCCCACTGGCTCAACGTTTATCTGAGAAATCCCTGCCAAATTTCCCTGTACGAACGTGGCACAAATACTGGACACCGGGACTGGCGCGATCGTTAAAACGCTGGTTTCATGATCAGCGAATCGATTCAGTGATTGCCCACCGCTCGTCTGATTTATGGAATCTTGCTCCTATTATTTCATCTCGCCGATCTCCGCGGCTCGTTTATGTAAATCATATCCTGAACGCTCACGTAGCCAAACGCGACTGGTTTCATCAGCAAATTTACAAAAAAGTGGACGCTGCCATTGTGCTGTCCGATTTGGGAAAACAGTTTTTTCAACAAACCACTGGTTTCCCGGATGATAAAATTCATGTAATTCCCAATGGAATCGATGTCGATCATTTCATTGCCGCTAGCGCCAAGCGTGAAACCATGCGCCAACAATTGCAGTTGAATAAGGAAGACATCGCACTGCTCGTTTTAGGGCGCATCGATCCGTTAAAGGGGCAAATGGAATTTATCCGGTCGCTTCCTGATGTAGTCCAGGCGCATCCACACGTGAAAGCAATCGTTGTTGGCGAGCCGACCAAAGGGGAATGGGAAGATTATCACAATCAGCTTAAGCAAGCCGTAATCGACCTGAATCTGTCCGACGTTGTAACGTTTGCCGGTTTTCAATCCGATGTGGCGCCATACTATGCCGCTGCTGATATTTTCGTGATGCCGTCTTATCGCGAGACATTCGGTTTGGTATTGCTGGAAGCAATGGCCTGCGGTACCGCCGTGATCGCGACCGATGACGGTGCACCACCGGAGATATTGAAGCATGGTGAGTACGGGAAACTGGTGCCGCCGAAATCATCTGCGGCTATCACCCGGGCAATTCTGGAATTTATCGAACAACCGGATATGCGTCAGCGATTCGCCGAGCAAGGAATTCATTATGTAAAAATGAAATATTCCCTGACTGTGATTCTTAATCAAATTTTAACCTTGTGTAACAAGTTGAGTCATTCGTCCATTTAGAGACATGTTTTTGAAAAGACTGATTCGAAAAACATTATTCCGAACTGTAATGCTTTTTGGTATTTACGTTCTGATAGCCAACCATTCCATGACCAACATTGCGTTCGGTCAGCCCAATCTTCGCTCCTCATTATTTGACGATATTGAGGACGGTCGATTAACGCTCTACACTCCCATTGAAGCTGCCTTCATTATTTCCGGCGCCACAACCCACGATTCCCTGCGCACAGCCGTCCAATGGTTCAACGGTATTATCGATGATATACACGCCAAGCATTTAATTGATGATTTTGAAAAGGAGGCTTCGGCAGAGAAATTGTTTCAGTATTTGCATGTCATGTGGCTTAAAACGTATAAACGGGAAGCCACGACGCTTCTGGATATCAAACATAATAAAACCTACAACTGCGTTGCCGCGACCATCCTTTATAATTATCTGTGCGATCAGCTTGGCTTGTCTACAATGGCATTTGAAACACCAACGCATGTCTACACGATTTTTACCAACTTTGGCGACCAGATCATGGTCGAGAACACCTCGTCATTGGGTTTCAATATTATCAAAAATCTTAATAATTACTCACACCACATGGCGCAGTATTATCCGGAGCAGGAAATCTATCGTATCGGTCTGGATCGGTTGTATGCGTATGAAAATTCCAAAGGCCGGAAAATTGACAATATTGAATTGCTCGGTTTAATTTGTTACAATCAAGCTGTGTTTTCTGCCGATGATAAAAACTTTAAGCAGGCTTATGAATATGTGCTCATGGCACAACAATTCAATAAAGACTCTCGTTCCAATCTGCAGTTTGAATCCAATCTATACTATCGCTGGGGCAAACAATTATTCGATACGAAACGTTATTACGATGCGTTTGAAGTGTTCGCCGACGCTACCTATCGTGATCCGTACAATCCTGATTTTAAAAAGAACTGTCTCGCTGCATTTCATCGGACGTTGGATGTGTCCTGGGCGAAAAAGGATTGGCAGACTGTTCAAATTCTCATTGAAGAAATCACTGAACTGGATATTATGGAAAGCCGAAACATACGCAATACCGAGCAGCATTTGATACGTTGGGGAGAATATTTCTGGAACACAAAACAGAAAGATAAAGGCGGCGAGGTGATTGTCCTTTTACGTCTCATCGAGTCGGATCACGATGCGATTAAAAATATGGAGAAATTGTTTCAGTCCATGTAGTGAGGATTCAGGGATTCCGGGTTCGGCGTTTCCGGTTAATGCTAAGCAAATTTTCATAGTCTACATTTTGTACAATCCGAACCTGGATAAACCAGAATTAAAAAAATTAGACAGGATAACAGGATGAACAGGATTTCTTAGAGGAAGAGATTATACAAATCCTGCC
>JAFGDW010000291.1 GCA_016931935.1 Candidatus Zhuqueibacterota bacterium
GGCTGTATCAAAAGTCTTGTCAAGCTTCATCCTGAGCGTAGTCGAAGGATGATAAATTACGATAAAACAAAATGCTTCGACTTCGCTTAGCATGAAGAAATTATACGAATTTTGACTTTTGATACAGCCCCATGTTTCAGTTATTTATAGTATTACCAGTGAACTTTTGCCCAGTCTATCTACCATAATAAAATTAATAAGGAAAGACAGGATTAAGCAAGTTTGTGTAAAATAATGAACAAAAGGCCCCCACATCATTGTCACAAGGTGAAAACTGAAACGTGAAACATAGTCTGTTTTCATTAATGTAGATAAATTAATGACACTATACAGGTGTCAAACAAGAACAAATTGTCACGTCTCTCTTCTCACGTTTGGCGTTTCACTTGCGGATTCGCCGCGCTATGGTAATACTACGGTTTTTTCAATGACACCAGTTGCCGGGCGACCAACTGTAAGTCGAATCGTTGATCCCGGTTTCCCCTGAATCAGCCAACGAAAAGGCTCACTGCGCCCATGTCCGGGGAGCGGATCAATGATGATTTGTTTCTGGCCGGTCAGTAATTTTTGATTATCAGTGCGAATAAGTGCAATTTTTATTTTGGGATTCCACTGTGAGTGTTTGCCAATCGCTGTATGCGTCGGCAAAAATCCAGTGTTGCCGACAATGAGTTCCAACCGATAGGCGTTTTGCTGAACTTTTTTTAGCTCATATTTTGTGATTTCAAGTTTTGGCAGAGACGATGCCAGCGATACAAGAAACGGATTAAATGCATTTGAAACCGACTCAAGCGAATCGGCTGGCGGATTTGTTCCGATGAACGGCCGAAATCCCCCGACTTCAACCTGCTGTCCAGGAAAATCCGGCTGGATGATTGGCGTCCATGGCACAAAGCCATTGTCAGGATTTGTTGCTTGAACGAATTGCCATAGCCGTCGTTGATCGGCGATTGGATCGTCTTTGGGTTTGGATTTTTTCTGGTTTGCTGCGGTTGAATCGGTTGAATCAGCAGTTGTTTTAATGACAGGTGGCCACCATGCCCGGCAACTGAATGACCAGCGACCAAAATGATAATAGGCCCACTCGCTAAATGCGCCGGCTGGTTTGGCAGCCGGTGGTACATCCTTTGTATTTACGTGTTTTTGAAAACGTTCGGCAATGTGCTTGAAGTAGGGTGCATCATCCGCCTGGACTTTTTCTACAGGTTTGGATTGAAATTCTGTTTCGGTGGAGGCTGCGTTATTATTTTTCGTCGCCTCGGCGTCCCACGGGTGGATTAAATTATCGTCCGGCGAGAAACTGAACACGGCGTCAATATTGGGGTGATTGTATGCAAAATCAATCACTGCCCGTGATTCACGTTCCGAAATCGGGTACATGCCTGTGCCAGCTTTGAAATATATATAGTGATAGGGAAAATTCATGTTGAAATTAACGCCACCGACAGCATCTTCATTCCACAGGCCATCTTTATCATTATCGATGCCTTCGGTAAACAGGCGATAGTGACCGGTTTCTCCCTTTGTCGGATCAGCTTTGCGCAAGAGCGCCGGGATGTCGGCATCCGCGATCCAGTCTCCGGTCGGATCGGTCACCCGCATCATGGTGATGAGGCCATCGTGATTTAGATCGTCTGGGCCGTCCTCATCAACCAATCCATCTTTATCGAGATCGAGTGAATGAGCGTTCATTCCGGATTCATTGAGTGGTTTTCTGAAAAATGCCTCACTGGCATCGGGATTGACGTTTGGGAATATATAAAACGTGGTATTTTCGAGCAGTTGTTTGATGCTATCTGTACTGGTATAATGTGTTGTTATAAGACGGATAAACTGCAAGCAGATTTCACTGGCAACAACATCTGTTCCCTCAACACAACCAACGATGAGCACGGCGGGTGCTTTCGTTGCATCTTTTCTTGCGGAAAGGGTAACGGCCCATATATCATTGCCAGAAAGTGTTTTTCCCTCGCTGGTTAATTTCATGATTGCGCTATATTGATTCGCCCACTCCTTAAGCAATGAAGAGGTAGTTTTGAAATTATGGTAATCGGACGGTTTAAACGGCGCTGCTGATGTGTTGTGAAAAAATAGGAGACCTGTAAGAATGAGTAAATTCCGTTTTGAGTAATATTTCATGAATCATTTCTCCGATAAGTTATATTGGTTAGACATCGGAATCGGTGGTTTTGTTCTAATGCTGCGGGATTTTTATTGATTTGTTGTGAGTATGATTTTGTTATCGTTAAAATGGAATGGCATTTTACTGATTGTCAAATTAACAAAATTTTTTATAGCCACGAAGTAACGAAGGTACACAAAAAACATTTTAATCGATCAATATTTCGTTTTGTAAGCGGATTGAATTAATCATATTAGTATGACAACGAAATCACTTGATGATAAAGCTGGATAACGAATGTGAAACTAATTTGGCGCAAGTATTTGTTATGGTAAATTCTCTAAATCTGCAAGGTCTTTAAGTCTGCCACTTGCTTTTTTATTGACTTTAAGATTTTCGATATCGATAATGTTAACATCTACATTATCAATTTTGTCTATAATTCTGTCTGCAAAACATTTATCAAATTCAACACCATCGATCTCGCTGATGACTTCAATGCGAATAGGCGGATAACCCATTCGAATGATTTTTTTCTGCTCTGTGATCAACTTTTCATTTAATTCATTCGAGTCGAATCCGAATTCTTTGATTACATGGACATCTTTTTGGCATTCTTCTGGTCGGTTGCAATCCAAATATCCATATCTGCGGTTGCTCTGGGAAATCCATGGTAGCCAACTGCATATCCGCCCACCAAAAGATACTTGACTTTATTTACGTTCAGCAATTTCAAAAAATCTTTGAAGTCGCTGGGAAGTAGCATGCTCACCATAAATAATAGTCCTCATTATTTCAATAGCGTGAATTCTTTCGTGTGGTGATTTCGACAACCAATATACCTTCTCATCACTTTCATCTTTGATGTTTCCAATTTTTAAAACAGATCGGTCTATTTGAGGTATGTTCATTTAATTGTCCTTTAGATTTATAGAAACATGGCTTTAATATTGTAAGTACGTGTCGTTTCAATATTGGATGGCTTTGTTGGTCCGCCGCGACGGACTCAGCCAACTGTTTATCCCGTACCATTAGCTTGCCGTCTCGCAGCGGCGTGCTGCTGCTGTTCGCGGCATGGACGGTGTCGAAGGGTACAATCTCACCATCATTTATTGAATGGATACGCAAGTACTTTTCTAATTGTTCAAAGTAGATTTTGGATTTTTATTCTCAGATATTCCTTTTAATCTCTTCTTTTTTAACTGCAGGAATAAGGGATAAATCTGAAAAGTACATCGTGTCATGTATAAAAAGTAGTGTCTGTTCAGTCATCATATCATTTAAAAGATATTGCGTTCTGTCACGAAATTGACATACGACTAAAATTGGAATTTTAATTAACGGCATAACAATGGAACATGCAAAACCATTTTGGGCAAAATTATTTTGCCCTTAATTATTTTGCCACCACTTCTGAATAACTGCTGAATAAATACGAAAAGTACACTTATAAAAACGACCAAGTCATTGACTTGTTCATTTCTGATTAACTCCGCCTATTCCCGACCAAATACCCAATGCCAAACGTCATAATGGCGCCGATCGGATAGTGCCAGGGCCAGGCCAGCGATATATGGACCGGCGCGCCCGCAGCAGTCGTCCCGGTGATGGCCATACTGACGATCAATACTATCCCGGCGGCAATCCCAATGTAAGCGACCTTTTGAGGTTCGCTCTGAAAATGCCGGAACGCCTGAATGATAAGTACCAGACAGGCAATCAGGACGATCCATTGGGCAGCGGGTTGATGCCAGTTGAAGGCAAACACAATCAACATGGAGAGCGGTACGCCCCACATCAAACCGAGATCGTCGCGTTTTGTTGGCAGGAAGGCCAACAGAAACGTACCGAGTAACGCGCCATAGGTGTAGGCAGCCATTGCCAGCGCGAATTGAATCAAATCGGCGAAGCGTTGCGCAATCACATCACAATAAATCGCAAAGCCAGTCAGGAGAATTCCCCAGATAAATACGAGTACACGGGATGCGCGGACATAGTGTTTGTCGCTGCCCTGCGGTTTGATATATGGTTTGTAGAGAATCGAAATCGTTGTTTGCGACAGCGCCGCCAGAATCGAATCGAGCGTGGAAATGGCGGTTGCGAACAGCGCGGCCATCAGTAAACCCGAGAGCATTGGCGGCATCACATCCACAATGTAAATAGCGAAAATTTTCATCGAATCGTTATTGACGATCACCTGTTCCGGCGCGTTTAGCGGAATATATTTGTAGTACACGAAAATGCTGGCGCCAACAAGCAACAATGTAATGGTCAGCAGTTGTGACGCACTCGACCAGACAATCGCTTTGCGCGCATCGGTTTGACTTTTACACGTAAACATCCGCTGTGCCATAAGCTGATCGGTGCCATGCGAACCCAACGTTAGGAAGCCGGTGGCGAACAGACCGCACCATAGCGTGAATGCCTCCTTTGTATTAAAATTGAGATTCAGCATATTAAATTTGCCGGCCTGGATGCCCTCGCTGATGACAGTCATCAAACCACCATCAACGGCGGTGTGCACGTAGGCAAGCGCAGCTACAGCGCCAAGCGAGAATAGTACAAACTGGATGGCGTCGGTCCAAATGACAGTCGTGATTCCACCCATGATTGTCCAGGCAATGGAAACAGCGCCAATAATCATGATTGATGTTGTGATGTTGGCACCGGTGACAACCTGTAATGCTTTGGCAGCAATGTAAACGCGTGCGCCCTGCGCCAGAATGCCACCGATCATGAACAGCACCGAGGTAATGTTCTTAACGCGCGGGCCGAGCTGATTCCCCATGTAATCATACGGTGAGTAAATTTCCTTTTCATAATAGACCGGAATGAAAAAATATCCAATGATAAACCGGGCAACAATCGTCCCGATTGCCAACTGGATGTAAGTCATGTCACCGCCTTTGGAAAACACAATCGCCGGTGCAATCAGAAATGTAGCGGCTGAAAGTTCGGTAGCGATGATTGAGCCACAAACAGCGGGCCAGGCGAGTTTGCGTCCCCCGAGAAAGAAATCTTTCATCGACGCCTGTTTCCCTGCCAACAGCGCGCCGAGTATGGTGGTGAAAATGAGATAGACAATAATAACAATCCAGTCTTTAAAGGTAAAGTTCAGCGACACCTGACTCAATGATGCATTCACACGAATCGTGGTAATTTCTTTCTCAGCTTCAGCCAACTTATTTTCCCATTCATGCATTTGCTTTTCGCTGGTATGCACGACAGCTAACGATTTCAGATACACACTTCCCATTGAAGGATTATCTTTCAGCGCATCGGAAAATTGCTGCCACATGGCGTGCTTTTGCTGACTCTCAGCCAATGATTGTGCAATCTCGGCATAATGTTGCCGGGCATACTGCAGTTGGCTTCTGAATGCTTCTTTATTTTCCAGTGTAAGTTCACGGAACAAGCTGTTGTCGGAAACAGCTTCGGTAGTTTTTGTCGCTGCAGCTAACGATTCAGAGGCAGCTTTTGATTTTATCTCATTCCACAAAAGCTGGGTTTGCTGCTGTTGCCACGGTGTGAATTGTGCCTTGAAAGCTGTAAACGTTGGAATTGCAGGCTCGGACGCGAAAAGCAATCCGTACCAGCCAATCAACAGGATGGTGAATAGCTGGCTCATGAAAATGGTTTTGCCGATTTGCTTCGTTCGGAATATATAAACCGGGTTGTGCATCAGGTTGCTCCTTTAATTGGAATGAGTCATGCGAATTCACATGTATGATCGGGATGTTTACTTGAATGCTTTATTTTTGTTTTCGTTGGCAGGTATATTAAAAGCAAATGTGCTACGCACTTTTATTCAGTTTAAAACTGCCGTTATTTTTGAAAATTGTACATATTGCAGGTGATAGAAGTGCGTAACGCGTTTTCCCTGTGAACGGTTACTTATTAATTTAAAATGAAGAATATCAAAGTAAATAACTAGTGCCTGACCGAAAACTCAATTTTTTGTCATTTTGATGAGTCCTTCGTCAAGCTCAGGATAAATTCCGCGACGAAAAATCTGTGAC
>JAFGDW010000292.1 GCA_016931935.1 Candidatus Zhuqueibacterota bacterium
GTTGACGCAATAGCAGTAGAGATTGCTTCGGCTGGGCGCCCCCGGCAAAAAACGCCTCGCAATGACAGAATAAAAATGTAATGTTACCAATTCACCCGTAACATGTATATATAAAATTCCCACAGAATTGCATAGGCATATCATTTTTGCTCACAGCGAGTATATTATTGGGCAATAATTCACCAACATTCATTTTTTTATCTCAGAATAAGGAAGAACGATATGCGATTTGTGAAGGCTTAAATTCGCAAATCAAAAATCGCGAATTATCTTTTACGGTGTATTCAAAGGGGTGCTGAATTATTACCGATTAAACAAGAAAGCGTACGTCTGCCGCACGTTGAATCGATTTAAACAAATTATTCAATACAACCTTACTCGATGTTTTCGAAAATAATAGCTTGATTGACTCTATGAACTGCAAATCTATCTTCCAGCCGATCTGAGCCCCCACATTTTATTCGGTTCAGGTCCCATTTCGAAAACAAGCTTTCCGCCATGTACAATATTATGATGTCCGATCCAGGAGCTATTGTAGGGCTTGTTATTCAACGTTGCCGATTGGATATAAATATTTGCGGATGATAGATTTCGTGTTTCAATGATAAATGATTTCCCCGGATACATGCGATTGTCCAGCTTCAGCGTTACCCTGTCAAAAATCGGAGCCGTTAATTGATAGTTTGGTTCCCCGGGGCATACCTGAAACAAGCCAATAGAGCTTAGTACGTACCAGGCTGCCATGCTACCGTAATCATCATCCATTTCGAGTAAGTAGCCATCCGGGGATGTTTTGTAAATCCTGTCGTGAATTGGCGTTTCAAAAAATTCATGCGTACCGTATAACTGCGTGATTGGTTCCGTTACTATTTTGCGAACCCACTTTTGAGTCAGCCACGGTGCACCGGCATAATTGAAAAGAAAAGGAGCGTGCAAATCCGGCTGGTTGCCAGCCTGATAGAGATTATTAGCGAAGAAATAATCCAGGTCAGCGGCGAATTTTTCCGGACCACCAATCAATTCTATTAAGCCAGGTACATCCTGGGGCACAAACCAGCGCCATTGCCACGGCGTTCCCTCATACATGTATTTTTCTCTGTTGATATCGGGGCGTTCCGGAAAATCGAGCCACTCACCATTTGCATTGCGGGCACGAAAAAATCCAATTGAGCCATCCCAGGTGTTTTTGTATATCGATGCCCGTTTTCTAAATTTCTGATAATCATCCGGCTTATTAACAATTTTTGCCATTTCTGAGACGCACCAATTATCATACGCATATTCACATGTCTGATCCGGTCGCGCAGGAATATATCCAATTTTCTCATATTTGTCCGGCATCTGTACCATTATTTCCCGGCGCATGCCTTTATATGCCGCGTCCTTGTCGGTAGCGATAATACCCTTTGTATATGCATCGAAAATGACTGTAAGCATGTGTTCGTTTCGGCAATTCATAAACGGTCGATAGCCATCCGGTCCGGAGACGTTAAATCCTGCTGTATGCGGACCGTGATTATCGTCTCCATAAGTCCAGTATTCGCTGCTTTGATTATAAATATCAATGACTGACAAAACCACATCATGCATTACTTTGGGCGCAGTAAGGCTGAACAGCGGGAATTTGGTACGATAATCATCCCAGAAAGCATAGTTATCATAATGTGTGTAGCCATCCGCCGTATGGATTTGCATGTCATAGCCCGCATAGGTACAATCCGTATCTGTAGAAGCAGCGGGATACAAAAAGGTATGATACAATGCTGTGTAGAATATTTTTTTGTGCTCTTCTTTTCCTTCGACAATAATACGATTCAACACATCTTCCCATAAATCACTGGTGTGCCGGACTGTGGCATCGAAATCCCACTCCGGGATTTCTTTCGCAAGATTCTTCCGTGCGTTCTCTAAACCAACTGCAGAAATACCGACTTTCATGTAAATCACTTCATTGGCATCAGTTTGAAAATCGAGAATTGCACCGACTTTTTTACCGGACAACGCTTTCTGGTTCGGATATATCTTTTCATCCCAGGTGGCAAACGATTCAAATGGTTTGCTGAATTTTGCCACAAAATAGTAATGCCCTCGCCCGCTAAAATTGCCGGCAATTTCGTCGGAACCGACGATGTTAATTGACGATTGGGATACACGGGCGTTGCTGCCCATATCGATTAATATATGAGCATCGTCAGATTTCGGGAATGTATATTTGTGGAAGCCGACATGCTTATCCACTGTCAATTCAGCCTGAATCTGATGATCGGTCAAAAAGACCTTGTAGTAGCCGGGAGATGCTGTTTCACTCTGTTTGTCAATTTTAGTCGCATATTTTTCCGGCGTGATTGCAGGCGTTCCAATGGTCGGCAACACCGCCAGATACCAACCCCGATCAAAAATCCGCGTACCTCCTGAGCTTTGAATACGTAAATGACTAAAACCCCGAATTTGGTCATCGGCATAGTTATAACCGGAATGCGCCCAGTCACCGTCCCCGGTAATGCTACTGGGATAAGTATCCGGTCCGAGCGATAGCATGCCCAATGGAGATACTGCGCCAGGGTGCAACTGCCCATGATCCCCAAGCGTGCAAATAAATGGATCAACATAATCGATGAGCCGTTTCGATGTCGGACTACAGTGAACGATAAGAAATATAGCAACGCTAAACATTGCAATGCGGATCGAGCTTTCCATTGTGACCTCCTAACCCAGACAAGCCGGAATTAAAAATTACAAATGTAAAATTAAAAATGAAACTGATTCGGTAACGCAATAGCCAAAAATTGTACTCGAAAAAACAGCCTTTGTAAAACGTTGAAAAGATATAACATGCAATGGGCATTATAAAAAATCTTGCCAAAAAAATTCACAATTTAACTTGTCAGGCACTAAAATCGGCGTATGGTTTTTCACGTTTCAACTGATTTTCCGTGTCCTTTATTATAACAGCATAAAAAAACGCTACAAAATAATCCGAGAATTTCTCAAACCAGTAACCGACTTTTCTCTTCTTTATACTCATTGCGGATTAAAGTGTAACACATCTGCATCCAGTTTTAAGCATGAATTGAATGAATGATTCAAAGAGCGTCAGGCGATGAGAGTTCCTCAGTTCAGGAGGTGGGATAAAAGAAGCTACCCAATCAAATGTATTAATTGGCTATTAATCACAATTATTATTAAGCAAAATGTCCAGGTTGTTTATACTGCAAACGGTCATAAATTGAACATTTTTTTACTGTCATTGCGAGGCGTTTTTTGCCGAAGCAATCTTTTCAGTGCTTA
>JAFGDW010000293.1 GCA_016931935.1 Candidatus Zhuqueibacterota bacterium
AGCCTGCCGTCTCGCACCGGCGTACCGTTCCGATGCATCGGAACACGAACGGTGTCGAAGGCAACAGTCTCTTGGTATTCAACGAAAATATGTCTGCTGTAACGTCCGGCCTTCGACAAGCTCAGGCCTCGGTTCTGAACATAATATAGTATCTGCGTTATCTACAAAATCATTTTATTTAATTCATTATTTTCTAAATTTGTGAATGTTCTTCCACAAACACGGCCAACAGTACCATTGCCATACAAGCGATGCCTGCTCCGGTTCCAAAAGCAATGGCTGCGCCATATGCATGGTACAACACACCAAACAAGATGCTTGCCGGTAATGCACCCAATCCAACGGTAAAATTAAACAAACCAAATGCACGGCCGCGTTGGTCCGACGCTGTCACATCTGCAACAAATGCCTTTTCAGCGCCTTCGCTGAAGGCATAATACAACGCGTAAATTGCAAACAGCACAAACGTGACAGCCACCTGCATATTATCCGGAATTTTATCCAGTACGGCAAAGGCGACATATACAAATGCGTAGATGCCCCAACCAATATTAATCACCGATTTGCGACCGATTCGATCGGAAAGTGCGCCAAACGGGGTCGAAAAAATCACCTTTATAATATGAAAAAACGCCCATACCAATGGAATGAAAAAAATATCGACCAGTTTCTTTTGCATTTCCTGAGAACCGAACAGACCCACCGCGCTACTAACAAACGGGATAGACATTATCTGTGAATAGAGCCACGTGCTGTGGTTTATTGTTTCCTGCACCCTGAACAACATGAATGCATCGGACGAATTTCCCAGGGTAAACAACAGCACAATTCCCAGATACCAGATAAAATTTTTATCAAATTGCTTAATTGAAAAGCGAATTTTCTCCGATACCGGCCCTCGATCGGTTTTTTCCCGAACAAATAATATCAGCGCCACTACTGCCAGAAGTCCCGGTATAATTGCCAGCAGAAATGTATAACGCAAAATCAATAACGCATCATGGATGCGGATACCAAAAATCAGGATCGAGAGCGTTATCAGCGCAAGCAGTGGTCCGACGACCGCTCCGGCATGATCCATTGCCCGGTGGAAACCGTAGGCTTTGCCGCGGATACTGTCATCGATCGACGAAGCGATCAACGCATCCCGTGGGGCGGTGCGAATCCCTTTACCTACGCGATCCAGCATGCGGATAAAAATGATATGCCACGCTGCAGAAACAATCCCGGTAAACGGACGGATGATCGTTGAAATGCTGTAACCAATCAGCACTAATAGCTTTCGCTTCCCAATCCGATCAGAAATAATTCCGCTAATTAGTTTCAGCATAGCGGCGGTGGTTTCGGCAATGCCTTCGATCACTCCGAGAATAACCACGCTGGAACCAAGCAATGTAATGAACAGCGGAACCAGCGGATAAATCATTTCACTTGCGGCATCGGTAAATAGACTAACAATTCCCAGGCCGATTACGTTCCGTCCAATTTTGGATTTATTAGAATTGCCGGCAATCCGTTTCATTGCGTCTCATCCGGGGAAATATGAATATTCACAGCGGCCGCGTATCTGTAAATCATTAAGTTATTAATTTCAAAAATATACAACTTTTGTAATCTTTTACTCAGCCGATATTCTAACGATTAACGCCCGCCCCAATTCAACTTTTCCCGTAGCACCTCATAAAAATTGCTGCCTTCCGGCTGTACCCAGCGTACTGTAAAATCCGCGCGCTGAATCACTATTGCCTCTTCGGAGACGACGTTGTCTTCAATCTGACCGTCCGCGCTGAGGAATGCCTCTTTTTCATGCAATTTCGGCACAACGGTAATGGTTGAATCCGCGGGAATCACCATTGGACGTGCGCCCAGCGAGTGTGGACAGATGGGATTGATTATTAATGCCTGCACGTCCGGCGTCAAAATCGGGCCGTACGCAGACAGCGAGTATGCTGTCGAACCGGTTGGTGAGGCAACGATAACACCATCGGCGTGATATGTTGTCAAATACTCATCGTTAATAAACATCTGCAATTCCATTAAGCGTGAGTACGATCCCTTATCGATGACCACATCGTTAAGCGCCAGCACATGGTTATGCCCTTCATGCTTTTCATGGACGGCGCGTAATACCATTCGATCCATTAACGCATAGTGATGTTCAAATATTTTTTCCAGTGTAGGATGCAGTTCATCCACCGATACTTCGGCGAGAAAGCCGAGTCCACCAAGATTAACACCGAGAATCGGAACACCTGTGCGCCCGACTGCACGGGCGGTGGAAAGCATAGTGCCATCCCCGCCGAATGCCAGCACCATTTCGCACTTTGTCCCCAATTCATGAATGGCAACATGTCGTGTCGATTTATTTTTGATCTCCAAATAATCGATTAACGATGATTCGAGTACGTATTCGTGCGACCGATGCGTTAACCATTTCATCAACGGGGGAATATATTCTTTGATGATCGGCTTGGTTGTATTCCCTACAATTCCGAATTTCATGTTATGATTCCTTAGATCAGTTCCAGTTGAAATCCTTCATCCTTTTTAACAATTCGTTTGAGCTGTTGTTCAGCCTGATTCAGTTTGTCATAACAAAACCTGGATAATTCCATGCCTTCATCAAAAATCTTAAGTGATTCTTCCAGGGATAGCTCTCCCTGTTCCATTTCCTCAACGATTTCTTCCAACCGTTGCATTGCTGCTTCGAATTTTTGTTTGGGCATAATTTTATGATACTCCAAATTTTTCTTATTTCAATAAAATTAGTTTGTTGGTTGCGGTAAAATTTCCCGCCTGAATTTTGTAAAAATAAACTCCATTTGTTAAATTGCTTGCATCAAAATTAATTTCATGAATGCCCGCTTCCAACTTTTTATTAATGAGCGTTTGTACTTCTCTACCCATAAGATCATAAATAGTCAAGGTTGTCACAACTGACTGTGGTAAAGAAATTTTTACCGTCGTGGTCGGATTAAACGGATTGGGATAATTCTGACTTATTGAATACTCAAGTGGTATATTTTTTTCGCCTTCTTTAACATCAATAAAAGTTAACGAAGCCTCATTGCTGTAGTCGGATACCACTGTGCCTTTATACGCTTTAATCCTGTACGTATAGCTTTGGCCTGGTTCCACGTTTTTATCAACATATTCTGTCCCGCTTCCTAATAAGGTATCGATTACTGTAAATGTCGTTTGCGGGCTTTGCATACGTTCAATCACATACCCATCTTCAATCGATGATTTGTCCTTCCAGAAAAGGATAATTTCATTGGATGTACTTTCCAGTAAAGCAAAATTTGACGGAGCATAGACCAGGGTAAAATCTCCGGCATTGCTCCATGGTCCGGCGCCTGCAATATTCTCTGCCCGAATCCGCCAGTAATATTTTTGTCCTTCTGAAAACCATGATATAGCTTTGACTGTATCCGAGGCCGATACTGAAACTGACTTGAAAATACTGGTGAATGTTTCTACTTTGGATACCTGAATTGAATATTGATCAACATCGTTTATTTTCTTCCATGTCAGTGTAACGTAACCAGTTTGATATGGAGTAGCAGAAACTATTTGCGGCATAGCTGGTAATGTCATCGTTGTAATAAAGCTACTTATATTACTCCATGGCCCTAAACCAGCAGGACTTTTAACCTGGACGCGCCAATAGTATTTTTTATTTTCCAGCAAGCCAGTGATTGTCTTTAATGTATCTGTCGTTGTTGAATCATATTTATCAATACTTATAAATGATGGATCTGTTGATATCTGGATCAAATACATTTCAGCATCGTTTGCCTTATTCCATTTAAAGGTAATATGTGTATCAAGACTTATTTGTCGATTGGCAGGATATACCAGCGTTGTAAAAAAAGTTGTATCGTTTGAAAGCGTTGGTGTGGTCCAGGTAATCCAGGGGGAAAGATCGGTATTGTACGGGCTGGTAGATATATCCGTATTCACCGTATCATTTCCGAGAAGAAATTTTTCCACAAATGCCTCAATTTCTGGAATCTGGTCGTTTGGAACTGCGCAGTGATTATGTCCGCCGATCTGACTATAGCCGAACCTGTCAGGAACGCCAAGTGCATTCCAGACTTCTTTTGCCGCTTTACTGCCGACATAACCAGACTCATCAGCCAGCCAAACCCAGCCGGGATTTCCTGTCACTAACAATGCACGGGGCGCCACCATGGCCATCAACTCATGATGGTCTTCCGGGAGCTTTGAAACAGCGCTGGAAAATTGCGACATCGAATTCCTAAACCAGTTATAATCGGTTTTCGCCAACGTTTCCACACTCTCGATTTTGTTTATTTCTTCTGAATAGCGCCAGGTTGTGTAGCCTCCGCCGCCCGATTCCTGGGAGATGGTAAGCGCAATACGCTCGTCAAACGCTCCGGCAAACAGCGCCAGTTTTCCGGCATAGGAGCAACCAGTTACAGCCAAATGCTTTAAATCAATGGGGAGTACATCCTGAACCAACTCCAACCCATCGATTAATCGACTGACTCCCCACGCCCATGCACTGTATTGGCCCGTATTATCAATATTAAAATCGGGGTAAAGCTGATAGTAGGGATCTGAATTTTGCGGATTGCCATATGTTGATACCTGATTGTGGCTGAAGGGAATGGCTGCAATATTGCGACTACTAAAGATGCTAGCAGGAAGACTACCCGTCCCACCAAAGCCTATTCCGATCATTGCTGGGAACGGGCCATTCCCCGCTGGAAGCGTGATTGTCGAGGTCAGCGTAAGCGTTTGTCCATTCTTGGTTACATTCACGGTGAGTGTCCCGCCGGAGTAGCCGGCAGTAATGGTGTCGGGACGAACCGGCTTTTCGCCGATCTCATAATATTGAATCTCGGCGCCAATGTCTGCTCGTCGGTAACGCCAATCAGATAAGTTCGACATACGACCTCTGCCGTCGGCAAATTCGAATGGGTCGGGCAAAGCCGGGATTAGTGGAAGTTGATCAAGCGATAGTAATGGCGGTTTCGGACAGTCCGCGCCTGTATTCTCAACGTCATAGACGAGTGGCATAGTCTGAGTGAATGCATTAACGACTAATAATGCGCTAAATAAAAATATGAATTTGGAAACTTTAAATCTCATTTTAATCCTCCCTTAGTGTAAAAAATTATGCTGGTGATTGACACCCTAAAATCAAACGACTCACCATACGTTTTGACTCTATACCATAATACAAAAACTTTTAAGATTTCATTATTTGATTTTCACCTCCTTTTGCTTAATTAACGTGAGTTCGATCTAATGCGTATAGAAATATAAGCGTAAAAAATCAAATTACGCCACAGATGAACACAGATTCACACAGATTTTATTTAGAATTTATTTCAAAATCCGTGTTCGTTCCGTGTGAATCAGTGGCTAATAATATTTTTTCGTTTTTTTTGATACAAGATATTTTTACGTCGAACTGACGTTAATTAATTCCCTGTTATTCTCATTGATGATAATGAAAAATTACGATACGAGCCGTGTTGATTAAATACGGTGAGAAAAAAATCGGACTGGCATTGTAATTCATCTCATTTTGCTCGAACCGTTTTCCCCGGCCAGGAATCGGTTCGGAACGGTGACGCAGGCAATCCTTCTTTATTGTACAAATTACATGTCGGATTTGACTGCCAGGCATAACGAACAGCAACAGGCTGTTCAATATCCGGATGATGAAGCACGACAGTGTTGCCATCAATTTCTGCGTTTGCCCATTTGAATACTTTGTCAGCACCAGCAATCGCAAATCCAGTTAATTTTTCATTTCCTTTCGTCATCAAGCCGCTTCCGGTATTCTTAAATGTAATGCGAACGTTATTTCCTTCAATCGACATTCCTTCATAAATCGGACCGCTACGTACAATATCTTCTCCATAAACTAATTTTCGGGCATTTAACGCGAGTCGGCGTCCGACTTCCTGCTTGTTTCTCGGATGAATATCATCCGCATCACCAATATCAATTGTGACTGCTTCACCTGTGTTCGGAAGCGCTAACGCCATATTTTGTGCTTCCCGCAGTTCAGCCCAGGAATCGTCGACCGGTTCAGGAGAATTGGCTTTGTAATTCGCCAACTGGACAAATAGAAACGGGAATTCGCCCTGGCCCCAATGAAGCCGCCAATCATTAATCATATTGGGAAAGAGCGTCTGATATTGATATGCACGCTCCGCATTGGATTCACCTTGATACCAAATGGCGCCACGAATCGCATAAGGAATCAACGGAGCAATCATACCATTATAGAGTACAGCCGGGCAATTAGGACCGACAGGATATGTCGGGAGACCGGGAAGTTCAGCGTTATCAATAACGGTTATGTAGTCCCATGCGCCAACGAGCGATATCTTCGCATCATTCTCGGCTTCAATCTTCAGTTCGTCGGCGGGTCCCCAGAGACCTCCGCCACCGCCGGTGTCAATCACCTGAACGGCGATCACATTACGGCCGGCCTTCACCAGCGAATCCGGAATATCGTATACACGAAGCTGCTGCCAATAATAAGATGCACCAATTTCAACGCCGTTGAACCATGTGATGTCCACATCATCAATTGCGCCAAGATGAAGTTTCACTTTCTTGCCGACAAAACCGGCTGGCAAATTGAACTCTTTACGAAATCTCACGATACCATCAAAATTCGGCAGTGCATCGTTCTCCCAGAAAATGGGCAGCTTCATTTTTTTCCATGCAGTTGCGCCATAGTTTAAATCCTGCCAATTTGTAAAATCTGTAACCTGCTTTTTGGAAGCGATTAACGTATCCACCTTCATTTGCCATGTTTGGGCCATTTCAAGGTAATTCGAATTTAATTTATCCATCCCGATAAGCCGTGATCCATCCGGCGCGATCATTGATTGATAATCAGGATGTTTTTTTAATCCCTGTGGACTGGTCCAGGCTTCAACGACAGTACCACCCCAGTTTGAAGAGATCAATCCGATGGGAACATTGAGTTTCGTATTCAGTTCGCGACCGAAGAAATAACCAACAGCGGAGAATTCCGGAATGCTTGCAGGCGAACAAACATGCCAGCCATCGGTCGTAATATCTTCGCGTGCGACGAGCGCTGTATCATTCGCCACCGTGAGCAAGCGAATGGTGGGATGATCTGCATTTTTTATTTCTGCTTCTGCGTCCTGCGTTCGGTTCACTGGCCATTCCATATTTGATTGACCGGAACAAATCCATACTTCACCGACCAAAACATCATTAAACACAATTGTGTCGGCAGCTAAAACCTTCATTGTAAAGGGCCCGTCAGCCTTTAACGGTTTTAATATCAATTTCCATGTGCTATCTTCATTTACCACCGTCCGATTAATATTATTGCCAAGCTGAACAACTACCTGGCCGCCAGGATCGCCTTTGCCCCAAACGGGTATTTGAATTCCTTGTTGCAGCACCATGTGATTTCCAAAAATCTTCGCCGTTGAAACATTCGTTGCCGGTGAATGCAGACGAGCGCACGTGACCACTAGAAAAAGTGTGGACAGAAGAACAGCGAATGACATCTGTCTTTTCATTTGATACTCCTCAATTTTTAATTTTAATGCGTACAACGTATTTGTGATTCAAAAAATATTGATTGCCTGGATATTTTTTCCGATTTATCGGACCGGTGTAAAATAAAAGGTAATTGTGCCGTTTATCCCAAACTGAATAAATTCATAATCAACATCAGTGGTTTTAAATAAGAATCCATGAGACCCAATCCCGGCGCCCCATCTTTTGGCGAGTAGCCACTCCTTATCCAAACTGAGATTGATTGCATACCCGGTTTCTTTTCCATCGTCGGTAATCTCCCACCAATCACGCGCAAAGGTTACATTGCCCTGCGCTCCTGAAAGCGTCACAGATGTATTAAGCGGCATCCGATATGTGAATCCCAGGCCAAGTGCATCCAGATTTATGTAATTGAATTCCCCAACCTGGTTTTTGATCAATCCGCCAAAGTCACTAATCTGAAATGCGTATTTCTCATGAAATCCCCAGCCGAGCGCATGATTTTTCGCCGGAGTTGCAAAGCCGGATTCATTGAGACTCGACCTTTCTGTATAAAATCCGGGACCAATGCTGAATCGGACGAAGAATCCATTATGTGCGTTTGCATCTATTGCAGTAAAGAAAACAAATAAAATGAGAAGCAATCGTTTGAAATACAAAGTGTTCTCCTTTTTTATTTTCGTGTGATAAACCGATACGAGCCAAAGTAACTATTCAGGTTGGATATGGATTTAACCGTCGGTTGGGCCTGCCGTCTCGCACCGGCGTGTCGTTCCGATGCATCGAAGCACGAACGGTGTCGAAGCCGAAATTACATGAATAAATTATGCGTTTGTTGCCTTCGAAAAGATTAGGCAACGCAGTGATCTTTTGTCATTTTTAAATTATAGTACTAAATTGTGTCTGAACGAAAACAAGCGCCTTCAAGCTGATCGGGGTCAAAGTATGAAGAAATAACAATGGCTTATCACCCTTCGACGGAGTATATCCTGAGTTTGACGAAGGTCTCAGGGTGAAGAAATGTGGCCATTTCGTTCAGACATCACTAAATAGTTACTACAAAACTAGTGTATTTGCTTTATCTTCAACATGTAACTAATATTGGCATCAAGCTTGATAAACATTCCTTTTTCCAAATCTGAGCCTTTATATTTTCTGGTTGAATTAGTGGTAACGTTTTTAACTTCATATTGCATCTGTGGATTAATCGTGTACCATTCAGGAAATTGATTGATTCTCGGAAAATCAATGGGAAGTTTCATCCCATCTTTATAGCGTTGTGTATCGAACAGTATCTTACCCTTCCATGCCTGAGCCGATTTGATTGAAAGATACAATTCATTATTTTTATAATCAGCGCCAACAATGACATCTTCTTTCCAGGGCGAAACAAAAACTCCTTGAGTTTTCCAAAAACAGTACATAATTGTTGTCCTTGCAAAATTTCCATCGCCATACCATCCTTCTATTATACCGGAATTTTTCCATTGTTGCGCACTTTCCCGATAGCTTGAATCTTGTAATGACCACATTATTTTCATTTCACTATCTATCCAATCCGCAACGTCTGGCAGCGATTCACGATTATATAAATTAAGTGCGCTTTCAATGGCATCAGCAAATCCGTCTGCGCTGCCGGCTTCCCAATCGAAATTTCGATACTTTTTCAAAGAGCTAAGTGCATGAAGTACGGCGTCACGATATTTATTTTCTTTATCAATTAGATAAACCGTATAAAAGCCATTATAAACATAGCCGTAAGTATCGGCAATTCTCGAATCGATAATTTCCCCTGTCTGAGGATTAACGAAATTATAAAACATGCCATCTTCGTTTCTGCCTACTTCTAAAATGCGATCGAGCATTTCATGAATCGGTTTCTCATACTGTTGTTTCTTTTCGGGCAACGCGAAATTAACGGTGGCATACAATTCACACAGGCCATCAACAATTTCACATCCGTGATCACGTAAACGAAGTAGCTCAAAATTCCGTGTCGGGTGATGGTTGTCCAATAAATAGTAATCCCCAAGCCGAACAGCCCAGTCAAGGTATTTGTGGTCGCCGGTCATCCAATAAACGCGTGCCAGGAGTTGAAGTTGTTCACCATTCACTTCAATATTTGTTGAGGGGATTAATCCATATTTTGTCTGGATAGGTGCATTGGCCCAAATACCATCGATTAAATCAATCATTCGTTGTGACCACGGGGAACTGCCAAGCAATTCGGTTACGGGTAACAAACCATCTTTCGCATATTCGGAAGCCCCGAAAATAATACGATCCATATTAACATTCTCATCTGCAAATCCCCTTTTTGAAAACGAATACCCATCCGGAAGTTTTCCAACCCGTGACGTTAGCTCAGTTTCTGTTTTTAAAATATTTATCATGGTACCATTAAAAAGAGTTGAGTCAATGAGCCATAAAGTGAGCACCAAAAATGGATAGTTATCGGCTGCTGAATTATGGATACTCCAAATATCAGTACGATTTACAAGATTTTCCGGGAGCAATCCGGTTGATGAATCAGCATATGCCAGCCAGGCGTGGGCGTACTCGCTGCATCGTTTAATTCCTTCATTCACTAATTGGCCATTTTTTTCTGCTGTTTTAAAATAGGTGGAAGCATTTTCGGTTTCATTGCAAGAAATAGTTGTTACAGCAAGAAGAGTAAGAACAATAACGCGCGTCATTTTCATAAAATTTCCTTTGATAAAAAGATTAACCTGACATTGTTATACTGCTCACGGTACTAAATTAAACTTTTCTTCTAAGAAACTTACCGTTGCCTGAGTCCGCCGGTGGCGGAGCAACATATCAACTGCGCATTGTTGGCTTCGACACCGTTCGTGCCGCGAACAGTGGCGATACGCCGGTGCAAGACGGCAGGCTCAGACTACGATGAGAATTGTGCAATATATACCCGCTTATAGTATATTTTTTATCATACCTGACCGTGTGAGAAACAAGTATCTGATTGGTTCGCAAATTCAACTGCATTTCGTTTGTTCAGGAATATGACGTTATTTAGGCTAAATTGAACACCCAATTTTTGTTAACTTTTTTCACCATATTTTCTTAATAAAACGAAATAGATTAATGCTGAAATCATCCCAAAGATAACGGTAGCAATCATATCATTAACATCTATGGAGGTTTTACCTGTTAAATTTAGAAATTCATAGGCAATAAGTCCAGCAATTATTATAAAAACAATGTGCCAATCTTTATTTGTTCCCTTGCCTGACAATGTTAAAATCATAAATATTGCTGTCACTGTACCAAAAGAATTTCCAATTGTATCTGCAATAAAGCAGTCTTCGATTTTGTGTTGATAAATGTAAGGTCTGTAAAAACTTCTGCCTAATTCAGTAATAGCAAATGCTGCTAGTGCAATTATAAGCGTCCTTCCATTCAATGAAGTAAGTTTGTTATTCTTTTTAAGATAATATAAAACGCCCCAACAAACAAAAGGAATTAAAAAAAATGGTATGTAATTGTCCATAATCAAAAATTTGTAAATTAGGGAGCAATTCGCTGTAATCGGTATTTTTCAAGTTTTAAATAAAACAATCGTTCCGTCCGCTCTGCATCCTGTGTTTAAGCCGACAAAGAGCGTCGTACGCTACACTCCGCAAGGGACAGGCGGAGCGAGAGTTTGCCAATTATTGGGAATTGCACCCGTAAATTATGTTTTAGTCGGGAAAAACTCTTTGACTAACCGGCTTATTGAAATCACGTAAGTGTTGTTAACAAGACCGTAGATGAGTCAATCATTTTACATTAATTTATTCTTTCTCTTTACGAGTTGAATACAATTATTCCAGCGATCATTTAACACAATGAGATAGTCTCCGGGCATTGTCATTGGGTATTTTTCAATGAATGTCGCTCCCTTTTCAATCAAATATTTTGAATCACTGTCAGGATTGTCACTTTCTAATGCGATGTGCAATTGCAGATGATGGTCTTTTATGTCAGACAATGCTGAAATATTGGGCAACTTTCCAAATTCGAGCATAACTTTCCCTACCGAATCAGTAAGAAAGACGACTCCCTTTTCTTCATCTTGCCCGGAAAATTTGATATTAAAGCCTACGATATCCTGATACCAATGTGCCATTTCAACTGGCTCTGTAACGGTAATTCCAATATGTTCTATTTCAAATCGCTTCATAAGACATAGACCTGTGTCTCAGACTACACTTCATACGGTCATATTTCAAACATATTTATTGAGCGGTTGGTTCAATGCGTATCCTTAAGACGCTATTAGTTGTTGGCCATTGCCAATAGCCAGTAGCCAAAGGCCAACAGTGACCTATATTATATTCATAGATTGGATTACATAAATGTTCAATTTATGGCGCTGTTCAGTATAACTTATCCTGTTTCACCGTTGCTTTTCCCGGCCAGCCAAAATGTCTTCCAATCGCTCACGCATGACATAATTTTCAAATCGAAATGATTGAGCCAGGGCAATCAACTCATCATCAGACAATCCGCTGAATAAATTACAATATTCCGGCACCAGCGCTTCGGAAATGAGAATGTTGCGCACCAGCAGACTTATATGTCTTTTCTGACCAGCCGGGTAGGGAAAATATTCGGGAAATTCCTTTTCAAACAGTTCTTCTATTGGCGCCATGACCTGCCGGATATTTCTATCGTTCGCTCCCCAGGCATCTGCACCAAACGAATCTTTTCTTGAAAGGAATGCCGAAACCAGTTTCATGTACGGCGTATCCGCTTTCTGATGCATAATGGCATGGAGTCCCATATCCTTTTATAAACAATAAGTAACAAAAAATCAACCCATTTCCACTATTTTTTAGCGCTGCGCCACCGCCACATAAATACCCTCCTGCACGCCGACTTTGTTGCCATCGGCGTAAACAGTCGATTGCAAGGTGATGCGTGCTTTGCCTTTTTTACGGAGCATGGCAAGAAAGCGCGGCCAGGTATCATCCGGCAGAGCGCATTCGGTATAAAAATCAGTCACCACCGGACTGAGAAAATCCATGCTGCTTTTTTGGATCACCAGGCGCGCGCTCAGATTCTCTTCCAGCAGCGTCAAATGGATAATCGTCCAGCCCGCGAGAATTGCCACCGAGGAAAGACTGCCGCCAAACACCGAGTCGCGGTGGTTGATGTTCGCAGCCAATGGCGCTGACAGTCGAATCGATTTGCCATCGTAGGCGTCCACTGTCACTTGCAAATGCTGCGTAATCGGGATATGCGTGTAGAGGTAGTCCTGGGCTGTTTTGCGGATATCATTCATTGTGTCTCCGGAGCAGAGAGCATAGTGCAAAGCACATAGCAAAGCAGAGTTATGCTATGCGCTATGTCTTTTCGCTCTGCTAATTCATTCTTTTCGCACATCGGTGACCGTGCCATCCGCTTCGCCTTTGTGAAATTTGACGGTGATGGTGTCATTCGTCGCCAGCTCATTAGCGTTGCGCACGATTCGGCCATCGTGCTTTCGGGTGCAGATGCTGTAGCCACGTTTCAATACGGATTCCGGCGCCAGCACACGTAGTTTTTGCGTGCGCCCATCAATCCGCTGGCGCAGTATTTCAAGTTGGTGTTTGTAGGTATTTTTCAGCGAGCGTGTCAGTTCATCGAGTCGTTGCTCGTTCTGGTGAATCAAATCCGGTGTCCGGCGAAAACTGTAACTATTCACCAGATTTTGTAATTTTTCCTGTTGTAATTGAATGCGGTTTTTGATATGACTATGCATCTTGCGCAGCATCCATAATATTTTATTGGATAGTTCCTGCCGGTCCTGCACCGCCAGTTCCGCCGCCGCCGATGGCGTCGGGGCGCGCAAGTCCGCGACAAAATCGCTGATCGAGAAGTCCACCTCATGCCCGACTGCAGAAATAACAGGGATTTTCGACCGGTAAATTGCCCGTGCGACAATTTCTTCATTGAATGCCCATAAATCTTCGAGTGAACCGCCGCCGCGTCCGACAATCAACACATCCACATCGCCGTATTCATTGAACTCATCAATCGCCCGCGCGATGTCCGGCGCGGCATCGTCGCCCTGCACTTTCACGGGATTGATAATCAGGTCGACGCCAGGAAATCGTCGATTCAAAATATTCAGCAAATCCTGAATCGCTGCACCGGTCGGTGAAGTAACAATTCCGATCCGTTCGGGATACGGGGGAATCGGTTTTTTATGATCGTCATCGAACAAGCCTTCTTCCAGCAATTTCTGCTTGAGCTGTTCAAACGCCATTTGCAATTCACCGATCCCCGCCGGTTGAATTTTACTGACATCCAGTTGATAACTGCCGCGTTTCTCGTACACCGTGATGCATCCCTGCACAACGACTTTCATTCCGTTTTCCGGCATGAAACGCAACGATCCTGCCCGGCTGCGCCACATGGTGCACGCAAGCTGGGCGTCGGCATCCTTCAGGGAAAAATAAAGATGGCCAGAAGAATGTTTGGTGAAATTGGATATTTCACCGGTTACCCATACAGTCGGGATGGTGGATTCCAGCAGCACTTTTATTTCGCGGGTAATGCCGGCAACAGAATATACGTGCTCGTCTTCGTGCTCGCTGATATATGGTTCATAAAGATCGGTCATGATAGATTCCGGGGTGTTAGATGGATTATTTAGAAAAGCATTGGGCGTAAAATTGTTCAGCTATCCGGCTTAGTGCCAATCCGAAAATCCACGTACGGAAAGCCGTTGAAACGGCTCTAATTGTTTAATTCTTGTAACAGCGCCCGGATTAATCCGGGCGCTGTTACAAAACAACGAATCGACCAACCGCTTCAGCGATTTCCAAAACCATTTCTAATAGCTTTTCGGATAGGCTCTTGGTACACCATTTCATCAATTCCTGTAGTCTTCATGAACGTGAGTGTCAAATTGCAAATGGCGAAGCCTTCATCCTGAGTGCCGACGCGTCGGGAAAGGATGAAATTTCATGGTTCGACGGAGTATGATCCTGAGTCTGACGAAGGACTCACCATGAAGCTACTCTAATAAAACCATTGTGAAACGCTGTACTTAGTTAGCAAAAGTATTCACTAATAATATTAAATAAGCTATATAGTTCCATCCCGATCCATTGGGGCAGAACAATAAAACGTTTATCACTTAGATTTTTCGTTATCTCATTCCGTCGAAAATGACGGCATCATATTATCAAATTCAGCTTTATCGTTGAGCAATTTCAATAAAATGGAAAATGTCGTCCCCGTGCCGACATGGGTATCCACTTCAATGCGGCCGCCATGGTTACGAATAATCTGTTGGGAAATTGGCAATCCAAGCCCGGTGCCATCATCTTTGGTAGTGAAAAACGGGCCGAATATTTCGTCCAGCACTTTTTGGGGAATTCCAGTGCCGGTGTCGCTAATTTCAACGCGCAGAAAATCAGCGATCCGCATAGTTTTGATAGTTAATGTACCACCTTCACTCATGGCATGCACCGCATTTTGACACACATTGAACAGTACTTGTTTGATTTGTTGTGGATCGAGGTAGGTTTTGGGTAATGACGGATCAAGATGTTTTTGAATAAGAATCGATTTTGCAGTCACTTCATCACGTATACTAACAAACAGGCAAATATCTTCTATTAAATCATTGACATTCTCAAACGTCACCATTGGCTTGGTCAATTTGGAGAAATCAAGCACGTTTCTGAGAATGTGTTCAAGTCGTTCAACTTCATCGGTAATAATTCGGGCGTACTGTTGCAGGTGATCTGTCTTTGTATTATTTTCCAGGGCTTTATCAATCTGTCGGGCAAATCCGCCCACTGCAACCAATGGATTCCTGACTTCATGGGCAATTTGCGCTGCCATTTTTCCGACAGTTGCCAAGCGTTCGGCATGGATGAGTTGATGTTGAGTTTGTTGCAACTGTCTGTACGCTTGTTCGAGTTTATTTTTTTCAACCTCAAGTTCTTCATAGGCGCCGGCGCGTTCCACAGCCAGGCCAGCCTGATTGGCAAATAGTTGTAACAATTTGACCATCGCTTCTTCAATGTCATGATTACTGAATTTGTTATCCGCAACCACCAGTCCGATGACACGATCACGAGCGATCAGTGGTACTGCCACAAAATCTTCAATTCCCAACGGCTCAAGCTCACGGGGACAGTTTTGTTGCTCGGAGTGTTCACAGCGCATTCGCAGGGTCTCCCGGTTGTTGATGACACGATTGAACACTGGATTCAGGTCATTCAACGGAAGTTTGATTTGCCGAACGATTTCATTGAAATAATCACGCGGGCCTTGATGATTTAATCCGTACTTGCGGAGAAATGCTGGCAGTGATATTCGTTCTTTTGAGAGTTCGCCCCAAATTTGCAGCGCTTGTTGATGGTTCGCCGGTCCCACTCCCATCCGGCATTCGAGCAGTCCGGCTTTTTCATTGATGAGAAAAATCATGGCACGGCTAAAACCAAGTGCGCATCCTGCTGTAATGGCTGTAAGTGTTAAATGCAGTAATTGTTCCAGTTGCATTGTGCCGTGCATAAAATGACTTATCTGACTGAGCATATCCAGTTCGTATTGTTTACGCTCGGTCTCTGTCATATCCTGAATCGTAATGATATACCCGCTAATTTCTCCCGAAATTTTGACGGGGACACCATTTACGTTCATTGAAATTCGTTTACCATTGATAACAATATGCACAAACCGTGGAGCCTGGTCATCGATGGAATTGTTAAACAGATCCAACAAAAATTGTTGTAATTCCGCTTGCTGGAAAACAGGAATGTCGCGAATATTTATTTGCGTTTCGGATTCCTGTTTTAAATTTAGTAGCGCTATAATATACGAATTGACCCGTTGAATCAAACCTGCGCGATCGATGGCAATAATCCCGACGGGTGTCGTATCGATGACAGACTCCAAATAGTTCGTTGCACGCCGAATTTCATCATTTAATTGGCGGTTTTTAAGCTTCATCCGGTGAAGTATGAACACGTTATCAATCACATTCACCAGTTCCTGCCAACCAAACGGTTTTTGCAGGTATGCACTCACACCGCCTTCAATGAAACTGGCTTTGGAGGCTTGGTCGGATTCTTTTGCAGTGAGGATGATGACGGGAATATCCTTACAGTCACTGTAATCCGGATTGTAAAGCAATTCCCTGAATACCTGAGCGCCGTCCATTTCCGGCATTAAATAATCCAGCAAAATCAGCGACGGCCTGTCGGATAGTACACACTCCAAACCTTGCTTTCCGGAGGCCGCTTCAATAACATCATAATTCGCTTTTTGTAGCTGATACCGTACCATGGAACGGATCGCTTTATCATCATCGATGATCAGTATTTTTTGTGTGTGTTCGATCATTCAATCATGCATAAAACCATTACTTTTTCTTGTGACGATCCTTGCGCAGCCGTTTTTTACGCTTATGAGTTGCAATTTTAGCTCGTTTTCTTTTCTTTCCGCTTGGCATGGTTGTCACCTCCTTCCAGTCAATACTATTTTAGCTATTTAGTCTCAATCAATTTCTTCATTTACATATCGTTTAAGATCTTTTGAACAACGGAATACCGGCGCCTTTTGTTGGGGAATGATCATGTCTTCGCCGGTTTGCGGGTTTCGTCCTTTTCGCTCTTTCCGTTCGACCACTTTAAACGTACCGAAACCACGTAATTCAACCGATTCCCCTTGCTTCAGAGCATAGGTTAAAGAAGCAATAAATCCGTCCACGACCGCTGATGTTTCAACTTTTGTCAGGCCAGTTCCATCTGCAATTATATTGATTATATCGGCTTTTGTCATGTTTTCACCTCCCGTCAGACTTATGGTCCGTGCCGGCGGTTTATTTATGAACACGTCGCGCAGTTTTTAGAGCTGCACGATCCACAGGAATGCCCGCCCGTGCTGGAAACGGAACGGCTCCCACTGGAAAACCCGAACGCTGACATCATTCTGACAACCTGGCGGCTGGTGCATTTCGGGCAACTCACATTCGCCAGCGCACTGCTGCCCATCACTAATTCATCAAAATGATGTTCACATTCATCACATTTAAATTCATAAATCGGCACCGAAAAGCTCCTCAATTTAATAAGCAAGCTGATATTTCATACGTGGCCAGCGTTGAATAAGATCGGCGAGCTTGCTGACATCCTGAAACAAAACATCCCAAATGGTTAGCTTGCGCCGCCGGTCCTGAATTGTTTTGGGATTTTCTTCATCAATTCCGCCTATTTTGGCAGCCAGATGAATGGCATCTTCGTACGTCCCAAGCGTATCGATCAGACCGATTTTCAGCGCTTGCTTACCGGTGTACACACGGCCATCAGCATATTTTTTAACCGTTTGGCGATCCAGCTTGCGTTCATTTGCAACGACATCGACGAACTGCTCGTAAGCATCGTTAATCCAGCCCTGCAAATAGGCGCGCTCGTCCGGGGTCATTTCCCGATGTGGAGATCCAGTATCCTTATATTTGCCGCTTTTGATCACTTCATATTTGATACCAATTAAATCCATGAGCTTTTGAGTATTGGGAATTTCCGCAATCACACCGATGCTGCCGGTTGTGGTACCGGGGTTGGCCATAATGGTATCAGCGCCGCACGACACATAATAACCACCGGAAGCCGCCACCGAACCCATCGATGCCACCACCGGTTTTCCGGAATCGCGAACTTCCTTTACTTTTTCATACATTTCCTGTGACGGGGCAATACCACCACCCGGGCTGTTCACCCGCAGCACAATTGCTTTCACCGATTTATCACGTTTGTATTTATCGAGCTGATCAACAATACTTTCCGAGCCATAAATGACACCTTCCACTTTTACAATCGCTACCTTGTCACCACCTGATGAGGCAATTGAATTACTGCCCTTGTTCAGCGATGAAATAAGCAACGCCATCGCAAAGATGAAAAAAATGATACTTGAAAGAATTATCACCCCGATTAACATATGTTGACGATTTGCCATAGCAAACCTCATTTGCAATTTGTTTACGGTTTGGTCATTAAAATTTATAAAATAATAAAATTATGGGTAAAAGTCAATATTAAAATCTGAATTTCTAAATTGAATCTTTAAATCACTGCATCCGCAATTGCCACAACAGGAGTTTCGATTCAAGCAATTTTCTTTGAAATACATCATCAACAATTGAAGACCTCCTGAATTGTTGATTTTCACAAAATTTCGTCGGATTCAACTCATACATGGATGCTTTATTACATAAGCGTTAGCAACAGACAAAATTGAAACTTCATTTTAGCATTTCAGGTTGAAAATAAAGTATTTTTTTATGGTACTGTTGTTGCACAGGAAATTTCGAACAAACATAACTCAGAGCATCAATTATGACCAAAAAATAACATACATAAAAATTTGGTCAATACATTAAACTTCTTTGATTAATCACCGATAATGCTAAAGGACACTTTATGGCCTGTCGTTAACAACTGAATAATCGCCTGCCTGGAAACCTTCATAATGACAGCGCCATAAACAATCATAACTTTCAACCAATATTACTTATTATGGCACACCATTCACAAAAACAGCACAAGCAATTATCAAAGGAACATCAGACAGAAAATCCTGCAACCAAGGTAAACTCTAATTTTCGCCAGCTTTTATTGATGGGAGTTTCAATTCTGATTATCATTCTGTTTTTTAGCGTCCCTTATTATCACATGTGGTTATCCAAACGTATTATTCCCTATTACAAACAAATGCCGCATCAGCTAAAAACAATGGGGATTGAACAACGGCTTATTGATCGTCATGGATACGATTATTTGATTCCCCGATTCATTCATCAACAATTGCCGGAAAACGGTGTGCTGTTGCTGCCACCGAAACAATATGTACGACGATCGTTTGCACCCGGTAATTTTCGCTGGCACCACATTGTATGGAATTACTATTTTTTTGGAAAACAGCCATTAATTCAATTTCGTGATGCACAACCTGAGCAGCTTATTATGGCTACTTACGCCATGGTGTGCCAATCGGACAAGGTACATATGGCAATCATCGAATCACCCGGTCAATTACAGCAAGTATTAGCTTCTTACAAATCAGAAAAAGACACATCAACCATAGCTGCAACGGACTAAATATGTACATTCTATTTATAATTTTACATTATGTTATTGGAATTCTGTTGCTACTGGTAACCGGCTTCCGAAAGATAAACGCAGTTGTTTTGGGCCTGGCATTTCCCCTGGGGCTTGGCACAGCTACGGCGGTTGTTTTCCTCATGGATGTGATGCATATCCATTTAAATTTGTGGTCTGTCACTGGCGGGCATATTGTCGTTGTCGGAATTTTGTATTTTATTGCCCAACAAAAGATGAAGCTAACGTGGTCAGAATTGTGGCGCATTCGTTCGTTTGCAATTTCACTATCCGAATGGCCGTTTTTAATAGTGATTACTGCATTAGTGCTTATCAGCGCTTGGCGATGCATCTATGTTCCGGTCACACCTTACGACGCAATTCAGGGTATTGACCTGCTGGCAAAATATGCTGTTCAGGAAGGCCACATTAATTCATCAATGTTTACCGATATGCAGCCATATCTTAGCACCCAACCCTACTACGCGCCGTTTTGCGCTCTTAGTCAAATCATCTACAGACTTGGCGGATTGCCGTTCGGAAAAATCTGGCTATCCTTCATGTTCATTTCATTTGTTGTGGTTTTTTATTGTCAACTACGCGACTCACTTCACCCTATTTTGGCCGGCATACTGACGCTTACACTAATTGCCATTCCCGAGATGTACGCCTACACATTTATGCTGCAGACAGATTATTCCAATGCCATCTTCGTAACGCTTGGAATCATCATCTTATATCAATATTTGCAGGAAAAGCAACAAGCAAACTTCCGAATTGCTTGTTTGCTGCTTGGATTCAGTGTGTGGACACGCTCGGAGACAATCGCCTTTATTCTGCTTACCGCTGTGCTGTTATTTTTCTACAGCTTCAAATCAAATATGAAACCAGTGCTTAAGGATACCGGATTATTGCTCATCCCGGGCTTTGTAGCATTTGCTGCTTGGAATCTGTTCTATTTACCCGTTGTTTTGCATTATTCCCCTGAATCATATTTTAAATTCGGCTTTTGGGATATGACCCGGCTCGGGATATTATTGAAAGGAATTTGGGCGTTGTTGAGCAATTCATTCTACTGGGGCTATATATTGCATTTTTTTATCTTCATTTTAGCGATAAATTTGCTTATCTTCCGAGACACGCGTAATGTTTTTCTGCTTTTCTGGATCATTGGGCTAATTGCGGGATTTCTTATTTTGCTTTACCACCTGCAATTGGGACTGGGCGCGAATATTAATTACACGTTTCGCCGCGGATTGTTTAAGTTATTTCCGGTGGTTCTGTTTTACATCGGCACATCCCGCGTGATCCAGTATCTTTCCGAGAAAATACAGCGGTTCGAATCAGCCCACATAACGACATAACGCAGGAGCGATGATGAGCTTTTTAAGCAGTGGTGCAATATTAATTACTGGCGGCGCCGGTTTTGTCGGAAGCAATCTGGCGATCGGCTTAAAGAAACGATTTCCCGGTTTATCGATTATCGCACTGGATAATTTGAAACGGCGGGGCTCTGAATTTAACGTTCCCCGTTTGCTGGATTTCAGCATTCAATTTATTCATGGAGATGTCAGAAATCAGGAAGATTTAATAAACCTGCCAAAAGCACCATCACTGATTATTGAATGCTCCGCAGAGCCTTCGGTTATGGCTGGTTACGCCGGTTCCCATGCCTATATGATAAATTCTAATCTGAGTGGTTCGATTAATTGTTTCGAGCTTGCCAGACATCACCATGCGGCTATTATTTTTTTGTCAACCAGCCGTGTGTATCCGCACGAACAAATCAATAAACTCATATTTGACGAAACAGCCAATCGATTTGAACTCGATGATCAGTCACGTCTTCCGGGAATCTCGCATCGCGGTGTCGCTGAAAATTTTCCGATACATGGGCGACGCACCTTATATGGCGCTACAAAATACGCATCGGAACTCTTGCTTACAGAATATTCGGATATGTTCAATATTCCTTATGTTATCAATCGCTGCGGAGTTATTGCCGGCCCATGGCAAATGGGGAAAATTGATCAAGGTGTGTTTGCGTTATGGATGGCTGCCCATGTGTTCAAGCACTCATTGCGATACGTTGGCTATGGTGGCATGGGCAAACAGGTGCGCGATGTGCTGCACATCGATGACTTGCTCGAATTGATTATTTATCAGACAACAAATATGGCGTCGGTTCAATCCAAAACGTACAATGTCGGTGGAGGTACTGCGAATGCCATTTCATTACGGGAGCTTACCCAATTGTGCCGGGAAATTTCAGGTAATGAGATTCATATCGAATCCGATCTATCCAATCGTCCCGGCGATGTAAAATGGTACATTACCGATAACAGCTATGTCATGAAAGACACGTCATGGAATGTGAAGGCCAATACCGAGCGCATAATGACGAACATTTGGGAATGGATTCGGCGTCACGAAACAGAATTAAAACCGTACCTGAGATGTTAGTAACCTGTTTACGAGGTGGTTTTGTATTCGAAAAACAACGATGAATAAAAGTATCCTTTCAATATTGGATGGTAAAGCTATACATGCAACGTGCATAGTGCATGGAGCATAGCGATAGATTTGTGCTTTTGCTATGCTCTTTG
>JAFGDW010000294.1 GCA_016931935.1 Candidatus Zhuqueibacterota bacterium
AGCCTGCCGTCTCGCACCGGCGTACCGTTCCGATGCATCGGAACACGAACGGTGTCGAAGGCAACAGTCTCCTGGTATTCAACGAAAATATGTCTGCTGTAACGTCCGGCCTTCGACAAGCTCAGGCCTCGGTTCTGAGCAGAAGTAGCTGAGTTATCTACATAATCATTATAATTTTATTTAGCTTTAATTGAAAATTAATTGCGGTGACGTTAAAAAGAATCATTCCGAATTTAAAAAATATGGTGGCTTTTCAATCAACCTGTCATTCCGGTTTTGTCCCACTGTTTTTGTGGGACAAATACCGGAATCTCCTTCAGCCAAACGTAAATATTACGGAGATTCTCCCGACGCGTCGGGACAAAAAACGCGGAATCCTGTCGCAGATGCGCCTTGGCGTGCCGGAATGACAACACGGTTGCATAGAAACAAAATATGTAATACGTCGCCGCCGCTTCATAATATTATTGAGTTACGGTTTTACATATCAGCCATTAATAATTTCATTGCTTCACCAGGTGAAATGACCTCATAAGTTTCAGTATACAAATAAAATTGCTTCCACTGCGCAAATTTTTCTTCAAATTCTTCTCTGGAATCGGCTTCCCAAATGCTATAACCAACAGCGGGATTATCTTTGGTACAATATGTTTCGCCCCTAATGTAACTCCTGTCTAGTTCATTGTTTTGCAGCTTCTTCCCAAATTCCAGCATCGTATCGACATTGACCGTTGCTTTTACGAGAAACTTCATTTTGAAACCTCCATTATTAGTCAGTATTACTTCGGTAAATTAATACTGACACGGAGATGGTGTTTAAGTCATCGCGAATGGTACTTTATAAAGTGAAGCAAGCGTCCTAATAAGAGTACAATTTTATGGAGTGGCTCGTTGGCAAATTCATCGCGAACATAAACGACCATACGTCGTGTCAGTAACAATTGGATACTTATAACAGAGGTTTATTTCACTTTTTTTTCGGAAAATATGTAAAAGGACTTTGTATCTCGAATGGATAAAATTTTTTCTTTTAGCTTTGCACTAAGTTCATAATATGGAATCGTTTTATATAGGGCAATTTCATCCTTAAATATTTTTAATTCCGTTTCAATCATGTAAGGCTGAACACTGGGATTGTATTTTTGAATCCAGTTGTTTTTAAGTGAGAATAATATTAAATTCTCACATTTACATTTATTTCTTTCATCATATAATGAACAATTACTGCACAAAAAAGCTTTCAAATTCCGTTTTGCCCGCATAATTAAAATTCGGACCGAATTTTCAGATTTATTCATTATTTCTGAAACAGTCCGGATAGTAACTCCATTCAAAATATGCAGAATGAATGCCACTCTTTGATTAAATGATAAACAGCGAAGTAAACCTAACAGACATCCATTTTTAACCTGATTGATATAATACTGTTTTTCAGATGCGGAAAAATGTTCAGGTTCGGGTTGAGCGCTTGCTGTTTGTATTAGTCCTTCGATTGCTTGAAATGAACGTTTTTTTGCTTGATTTAATTGTTGGAGACAAATATTTTTTGCTATGGCATACATCCATGTATATGGACTGCTTTCACCCCTGAAATTATGGATATTTTTCAAAACCTGGATATATGTTTCATGAGTAATATCTTCTGCTGTCTCTCTATTTCCTGTCATTTGATAGGCAAGGTTATAAATCAACTTGCCATATTTGTGATAAAGTTCTGAAATATACTCATCAATAGTATTTTCGTTTTTAAAAACGGCTGATTCAAGCATTATATTGAATCTCCGAAACGCTACGCATTATCAACTATGGGAAAATACCTAAACTCGGCGCTATTGACTCGATTAAAATTTTTTCGGTAATGAGACCGTAAATGTTGTACCAGTCGGCCCTTCATTAATGTCATTATTGGATTTCACCGTCACATCACCACGGTGCATTTTCACGATACCGTAAATGATCGCCAGCCCCAGGCCAGTACCCTCCCCGGTTTTCTTCGTTGTGAAAAATGGATCGAATATACGTTTGCGAATTTCCACAGGGATTCCGCTGCCAGTATCCGATACTTCAAAATAAATCCTGCTGTCATCATCGCGTGCCGTTATTTTCAACTCGCCACCATCGGGCATGGCGGTCAGGGCGTTTGTCAGCAGGTTTATAAATACCTGCATCATCTGCTCGCGGTCGAAATATGCCTTCGTCACTGATAACTGATCGAAGTTCGTATTGACACATATTGTGTCAGAAATAGTCAACGATTTCAAGCAATCCTGAATCAATTTGGCGATGTTCACTTCTTTATAGACAACCTTGTTTTCCCTGGCAAAATTCAACAAGTCAGCCACAATTTTCTTGGCACGGTCGGCATGGCTGACAATCATTTCCAAATCTTCACGGTGCTCGGCATTTTTCTCCAGTTCTTCCAGCAGGAGATGGGCATACATCAGCACCACACCAAGCGGATTGTTGATTTCGTGGGCAATGCCCGCTGCCAACTGCCCCATACTGGCCATTTTTTCTGATTGAATCAGCGCTTCCCGTGTATCCGCCAGTTTTTGATTGGAAACGCCCAGCTCTTGAATTGCGGAATGCAGGGTTTCGATGGAATACGGAAGGCACATTTCCGTTTCCGCCAATCCCTGATCGATGGCAATTGCATGTTCACGGCATGTCGGGTAACCGCAGGCGCCACAATTCAGTTCATCATCCGGTGTGTGTTTGCCAATATTTTCCAGGATTCTCTGAATCCGTTCTTCATTGGGAACTTGCATTCGTTGGTCGAATGCGGAAAATGTTCGGCTCAAATCCAGATTACGAAATTTGTCCATATAATACACCCACTTATCCGGATTTCGAGACCGGATTGCTTTACGAGTATATTTGCTGACCATGGACCGTCGCCGGAACAATGGCGCTTTGGTGGTCATGCCGGGTCCCATAATGCAGCCGTCGCAGCACAACAGGTCGAGAAACTTTGCGTCGGCATCACCGGAACTGAATTCCATAATCGCATCTTTAAAATTTTTACGGCCACTGGCTGATACTACTTCACCGGTGATCAGATCTTCCTTAATATGGGCTGTCTCAAGCAATCCACGACCGAGCGGGAACAGATTGCCGCGCTGCGCATGCGGTGGATCGAAATCCGATTCCGGTGCCGAATAGATCGAGGTGTTACCATTGATGATGGAAAAATTTTCAAACAAATAATCAAGCTCTTCAAACGTCAGCACTGCATTAATTTCGCCTTCCAGTTCCGCGCTGTAACCTTCACTTTTTTTTGCGATGCAAGGGCCAAAGAACACAATTTTTAAATCATCGCCATACAAAACACGCAACGCCCTGGCAGTCGCGACCATCGGCGATACAACCGGAATCAGGTTGTCGATTAGTTCAGGAAAGTAGCGTGTGACATAACCGAATACCGCCGGACAACTGGTAGAAATATAACGATTGTCATTTGTATCGGCCAGCAATTCACGGATTTTTCGTGCAACCAACTCCGCACCGAATGCCACTTCTGTTACATAATCAAATCCCAGCATGCGTACCATACCGACAAATTTTTTATACTCAACTTCCTGGAACTCTGCCGGAAAGCTGGGTGCGATACACGCAGCAACGCGCTGTTCTGACTTGAGTAACGTATTTACTTCATTGATGGATGAAACTGCTATCTTTGCTTTCTGGCTGCACACTTTCACGCAATTTCCACATCCAATACAGCGCCCGACGATAATTTCCGCCTGGCCGTGTTCAATCCGGATGGCTTTCGCCGGACATTCCCGCACGCACGTAAAGCACACCCGGCAGCGGTCCTTAATGGTGATCACCATGGGTTGTGCATTTGTTTTTATGGGAGTGTCATTGTTATTCTGCATGATAGCACTTTCGAATCCTGCAAATAAGTATAGAATTCGTTTTAATTATGTGGATGAGTTGAGTTATGTGTAGCTGATTGCGGGCGCGAACATCCCCCTAATTCTATCCCTTCAAAGGGGGAATTTTCATTCCACCCGCTTGCGGAAGTGGAATGAAATAGGGAGATGTTTCCCACCTAACTCTTGACACACAATCATCTCAAACTCATCTCTTCCGTTCAACATTCAAAACTCAACGTTCAACATTTCTACTTACATCAACACATCCCGCTGGGCGTAGTGTGTATGCAGCAATTCATGACTACGATGGCCGAGCGGTTTTTCCAAAAATTCATCATATAATTTTTTAATATATTTATTATTATACGATGTCACCAACAGTGAATCGCGATCGATTTCGTATAGCGATTTCATCCGTGCTTTTATAGCATCGAGACGGGCGCCAACTGGTTGTCCCCCACCGGCAATGCAGCCACCGGGGCAGGTCATCACTTCCATGAAGTGGATTTGTTTTTTACCAGCGCGAATGTCGTCCAGCATCTGACGAGCATTGCCAAGACCGCTCACCGCCGCAACGTTCAGCTCAATGCCAGCGACTTTAATTGTGGATTCCTTAATGCCATTCAAACCACGCAAATCCTTAACCTGCATCTCATCCATTTCGTCACCCGTAATCATATAATGAGCGGTACGGATAGCTGCCTCCATCACACCACCGGAAACACCGAACAGTTTCCCGGCAGAGCTTCGTTCGCCAAAGGGCGTATCGGTTGGTTGCGGTTGCATGTCGTTTAAATCCAGGCCGCGCATTTTAATGATACGTGCCAGTTCGCGCGTGGTTAACACAGCGTCAAGATCGGCAATCCCGTGTCGGCCCATTTCCGGGCGCTCGGCTTCAAATTTCTTGGCTGTGCACGGCATTATTGATACACTGAAAATCTGTTTCGGATCGAAGCCTTCGCGTTCGGCAAAATACGATTTTACGATTGCTCCCAGCATTTCCTGAGGGCTTTTGCACGTCGACAGATTCGGGATAAATTCCGGATAAAATTGTTCGACAAATTTGATCCACCCAGGTGAGCAACTCGTAAACATTGGTAATACACCGTCGTTTTTAATACGGTGGACTAGTTCTGCGGCTTCTTCCATTATCGTCAAATCAGCCGAAAATGATGTATCAAACACCCGATCAAATCCCAATCGGCGTAACGCAGCAGTCATAATCCCCACCGAATCGGTGCCTGGTTTCAGGCCGAATTCTTCGCCCACAGTAACAGAAATGCTCGGCGCATGTTGCACCACCACAAATTTGTTCGGATCATGAATTGCATCCATCACTTCCTTAATATTACTGGTCTCCCGCAGCGCTCCGGTCGGACACACCATAATGCATTGACCGCAATTTATACAGCTCGACACATTCAATCCCATGTCGAACGCTGTGGCAATGTGCGCCTTGCTGCCACGTTTGGCAAAATCAATTGCGCTGACTCCTTGAATTTCTTCGCACACCCGCACGCATTTGCCGCACAAAATGCATTTTGCCGGATCGCGCACGATTGATGGGCTCGATGTATCGATATTACATTCACTCTTTGCCCCGGTGTAACGGCGCTGACGCACCCCCAATTCTTCCGACAAATCCTGGAGCTGACAATTTTTATTGCGAACGCAGTAAAGACAATCATCCGGATGATCTGAGAGCAATAACTCAACAATGGTCTTGCGCGCGCGAATTGCCCGCGGTGAATGCGTTTTAATTTTCATGCCTTCCTGCACCGGAAACGCACAACTTGGTACGAGACCATTCATACCTTCAATTTCCACTACACACATACGGCACGCACCGCTGGGGAACAGTCCAGCCATGTGGCAAAGTGTCGGTACTTTCACACCAGCGCGATTCAGCGCGTCCAAAACCATTTCGCCCGGTTTTGCTTCAATTTGTCTGCCATTTGCTTCTATATACATTGTTTTCCTCGTTATCTCATGACGTAGAGAAAATTCAGGTCAGGTATAGACTCTCAATAGAGAGCGAATTTTCTCTGCAATTATCTATTGAACAATCACGGCTCCAAATTTACATTTCTCAACACAAGTGCCGCAACCAATGCATTTGTCAGTGATAATATAATGCGGTGTTTTTTTCGCGCCCATAATCGCCTCGGTCGGGCAATTGCGCATGCATACCGTACATCCCGTGCATTTGCTGCTGTCAATTGAATAGGTCAGCAACTCCGAACACACACCCGATGGACATTTGCGTTCGTAAATATGCGCTTCGTATTCATCACGGAACCAACGCAGCGTGCTCAACACCGGATTCGGTGCGCTTTTGCCAAGCCCGCATAAACTCGTGTCCTGAATGACCTCAGCCAGTCGGTTCAGATACATCACCCCTTTAAAACGTTCCAGCGCATCCACGCCTTTTTCGGATTTTCGGCCCTGGGTAATGCGTTCGAGAATTTCCAACATACGACGTGTGCCTTCCCGGCAGGGAATGCACTTGCCACAGCTTTCACGCTGGATGAAATCCATGAAAAATTTCGCCACATCGACCATACAAGTGTCTTCATCCATCACCACGAGTCCACCCGATCCCATCATTGCACCAACGGTTTTTAATGATTCGTAATCGATATCAATATCAAGGTGTGATTCAGGAATACAACCACCTGACGGGCCGCCAATTTGAACAGCCTTGTATTTTTTCTGCTTTGGAATGCCACCGCCAATGTCAAACACAATTTCACGTAGTTTCGTACCCATAGCAACTTCTACCAAACCGGTGCGATTGATTTTCCCGGACAGCGCAAATACCTTTGTGCCTTTGCTCGAATTTGTGCCCAGACTTCGGAACCAGTCTGCGCCTTTTGCGACGATTGCCGGTACATTGGCTAAGGTTTCCACATTATTAATCGCTGTCGGTTTACCGAATAAACCACTGGTAGACGGATATGGTGGCCGCGGTCGTGGCATGCCGCGTTTACCTTCAATACTATGAATTAGCGCGGTCTCTTCACCACACACAAATGCGCCAGCGCCTTGTTTTATCACCACATCGATTGAAACACCACTACCAAGAATATTTCGACCGAGCAATCCCCACTCACTCGCCTGGGCAATGGCTTTCTTCAAACGTGCAATCGCTAACGGATATTCAGCCCGGATGTAAACATACGCTTTGGATGCGCCAATTCCGTAGGCCGCAAGCAGCAGCCCTTCGAGCAATCGAAATGGATCGCCTTCAATGACCGCCCGATCCATAAATGCGCCGGGATCACCTTCATCGGCATTACATATAAAATATTTCTGATCGGATTGGGTATTAAGCGCCAATTTCCATTTCAGACCGACAGAAAAGCCGCCGCCACCACGCCCGCGTAATCCGCTTTTTTCCAATAGCGAACACAATTCGGATGGTGTATATTCGCGCAATGCAAGCGACAGCGCAGCGAATCCGCCGTGGGCAATATATTCACGAATATTCACCGGATCGATAATACCGCAATTTTCCAGTACCCAACGGGTTTGGCGTGCAAAAAACGGATGTTCATCAAAAAATGGTACGCTTTCCCAAACGCCGGATGTTCCGTTACGAAATTGCCCAATCACACTACCTTCAGGAATCATGCCATCAAAAACATTATCAAGCAAAACATCAACTTTATCCGCTGTAATCGATTTAAACGACACGCGGTTTTTACCAGGCAACTGAATATCAACAAGAGGCTCTTCAACACAAAGCCCGATGCACCCGACTTCAATTACATCCGCATCAATTTGTTTAGTCGCTAAATATGTTTTTATTTTTGCTAACGTCTTTCCTGCGCCGGCTCCCATACCACATGTGCCGGTACCGATAAAAATTGCCGGTCTATCAAGAATTTTTCGTTGTAGCCTGGCGATTTCTTTATTGCGTTCATCGATACATGCAGGATCATCATGGCACTTTTTAGCACCAGTTAAACAGTCAATCAAATCCGGACAGGGTTTCTCAGCTTCATGTTCGCATGCATCACAACATTTTTCATTTACAATATTACTCATTGTTCGCATCCTTTTCTCGGTACATTTTCAATATTGATTTCACCTTGTCCGGCACAACCCCGGCATGAACTTCGCCGTTAACGCTAATGACCGGCGCCAATCCGCACGCTCCGATACATGCAACCACTTCCAGGCTAAACATACCATCACGGGTGGTACGGCCGGCTTCGATTTTTAATTCACGCTTGAATGCATCGAGAAGTTTTGCAGATCCTTTCACGTGGCACGCCGTTCCTCGACAAATTTGTATATGATATTTTCCAAGCGTCTCAAATCGAAATTGATTGTAGAATGTCGCCACACCATAAATTTTACTTGCCGGTAAATTTAAGTATTTTCCAATGTGTGCGACTGCTTCAACGGATAAATGCCCTTCGACCTCCTGCACATCCTGTAAAATTGGGATCAACGCATCTCGTTTTGCATTTGGATATTTAGAAAGTATTGTTTCGATAGTTTCATTCATGTGTATTCATTCTCCATTGATTCAATTCATTATAATTATCATCGGATACTATAGATCAAAATATAAAGAAATCATAAGAAATATTATTATTATAACCATTTTGCCACGGGAATCAATATCGGACGCTTCTCACGAATCCATTTTCATGCCAGATTTCTTAAAAGCCGACGAATTGGGAATTCATTTTGACGTACAAACAATTTATCGCGGGCGACGGGCGAAGAAAATTGCTTTTTCGATTGAATTCATCAAATCAATATTTTCCACAAACACATGCGGGGGTAGTTGCAAGCGGGTCGGTGTATAATTAAGCAAACTGTTTATGCCATTGCTTATGAATCGATCTGCTATATCTTGCGCATTGGTGGCCGGCACGGCAATAATTCCGACCAATATATTTGTATTTTTTAGAACTTCATCCATGCGATCTACATGAAAACAGCGGCACCCCTGAATAACGCGGTCGATTTTTTGGGGATTAATATCGAACCCAACTTCGATCCGAAGATTCGGTCCGTGTCCCTGAAAATAATCCAAAATCGCCCGGCCAAGCTGTCCCAGGCCAACCAGCGCAATCGAAAAATCTTCCGAGATGTTGACAAACTCATCGATGCTTTTTAATAATTCTTCGGCATCATATCCGTGGGCCGATGAACCGAAATAACCAATTTCCATTAGATCGCGACGTACCTGTGCGGACGAAAATCCTGTCATTCGCGATAATTGATGTGAATAAATATTTGGACCATCGGTTTGCATGTACAGGCGTAATAACCGCCGATAAATTAACAATCGCTCGACAACCTTGCTCGACACTTTTTTCATCTGCTGTTACTTTTTTCACGTTGTGATTTTTTTCACATGATTGCACAACAACATTTGTGCCACAGTTTAATTTTTGATATATTTTTCGTATTCGGGGCAAAAAAAATTGCGGTGAAAGCCATACTCAATGCATGTACTATCCACCGCAATTGTTGTGAATATATGAGGGGTAACTTGATGGTTGGGTTCCTGGATTTAATGAATCGGAAAGAAATGTAACTTCAACGATACTATAGACTAACCACAAGCAATCTAGCTTGTGGGAAGCAACTTTCCCTTCAGCACAATTTTATATTCCCCGGTATCCTTGTCCACACTCTCCACGACTGCGATACAGTCCAAAGAACTTTCAAGCATGTTACCAATCTGCCGTTTGATCGTTGACAGCGGTAACTCCAGCTCATCGACGATGTGAAAATCGTTCACCTGAAAATCTTTCATGATGTCCTCCCTTTGGTTTTTACACCCAGTACTACAAATAAAACATTTTTTGAGATAAACGGATATGATGTACATCACATTTTTGACATTTTTGATAAAAGTTTGATGTAATGGCGCTTTTTTGTTTTGATAATATCTCATTTTGGTGGTGATTTTTCCCCCACTGTGGAATTTTTCCCCATAGTTATTTTTCGTATTTGAAAGGATTTAAAAATTCAACTGAACCTTAAATATTAATAAATAGCTAGTATATTTGCTTGGTATTCATTCAATAAATGATGGTAGTTGTATCAAGATTCCCTACTTTCACACTTTCCCGACCCGTCAGGACTCCGTGTGAAGTGCCAGCGTAGCTTCATGCTGAGTCCTTCATCAGGCTCAGGATCATACTCCGTCGAAGCATGAAAATACCTTATCATTAATTCCATACTTATTGAAAGGATACTTTGCTTGCCTTCGCATACACTATTATATTTCTGAGTGCTCATAATGAATAGCAACGAAATCTTGATAGCGAATCACAGCACTGGCACCATATCACACGCCTTTATTTTCAGAAAACATTAAAATAAACGCCTAGTTTTTAATGAGAATTCCTATTTGAACTGAAAAAATTTACTTACAATCTTTGAAATAATTTTTAGTCTATCGCCATTCCTTGACTATTGGGGTATTTTCCCCCACATTTGTCGATTGATTTCATTAATCGATATATCAATAGGCTTAAACTGCTATTTTTCAACAACGATAAATTCACATATCAATGGTACACAATTTGCCTAAGTTATGACGTTAAAAGCGATCGGGTGAAATCACCAAAAAAGGGTGAAGGGATGAAACCAAGTGTAATGATGATTGTCCGCAATACTGAGGGACTCCATAACGAATTACATGATCTGCTGAATCAGTATGGTTGTGAACTTGTGATAGAGGAAAGTTTCGGACACGGCATTGAACACGCGCAAAACCATTTCTTTAATGCCATAGTTCTTGACACAAAAGTCAAGGATATGGAATTAAAACAAGCAATCAAAATATTCAAGAATCTGGATCCCAATGTTAAAATTATTGTGACGACCGACAGCACATCAAAAACACTTGAGACCGATGTCCGTAAAGAACGCATTTATTATTATCATATTTATTCTTTTGATCCGAACGATCTAAAGCTGGCAATAAAAAGTGCGATAAGTAATAATATAGCTCCGCATATACAGAATTGAGTGATATGTCACAAACTCCCAATATACTCGTCATTGATGATGAACAGATCATCTGCTTCAGTGTTAAGCAGACACTTGAACAGGAAGGCATGAAGGTCGATTCTGCTGAGAATGGCATTATTGGTCTGGCCCGTCTGCAGGAAAAAAATTATGATATGGTACTCATCGATTTGATGATGCCGCAAATGAGCGGACTGGATGTTCTCGATGCTGTCCGTAAATTCGATCCAACCATTGTCGCCATTATTATCACTGGATATGCCACAATCGAATCTGCAGTAGAAGCAGTCCAAAAAGGAGCTTACGATTACATTCCCAAACCGTTTACTCCCGATGAACTACGAAATGTCGTCCGCAAAGGCCTGGGCCGACATCAATTGCTTGCAGAGACCGATCGACTACGCCACGAGCGCGAACAAAATTTAATGCGATTGGCTGCGGAGCAATCCAAGCTGTCAACCATTATTAACTGCATGGGTGAAGGGCTTATCGCTACGGATAATATCGGGAAACTCATACTTATCAATCCAATCGCTTGCAAATTACTCCGAATAAAAAATTGTGGTGAAACTGGACACCACTTGCAAGGCTACCTAAATAATAACGAGCTTGAAGAGCTAATTAGTGATAATCTGAAGCGAAAAAAATTTCCCAAGAAAAATATTAGCAGAGAAATTGTTTTTGACGAGGAAAATAATATCATTTATCTGGTGACGCTCGCTCCCATAAAAGAAAAAGAAGATGAGATTAACGGCGTCGCCATTGTTTTACGTGACATCACGGAAGAAAAAAAACTCGATCGGATGAAAGCCGAATTCCACAAACTGCTCGCGGTTGTGACTCATGAATTAAAAGCACCTATCAATGCTATTGAAGGTTATCTTGATGTGATTATCAAGGGCTATTTGAAGGAAAAACCGGAGCAAGAACAGGAATATTTGATTCGATCACGTGATAAAGCTGAAATGCTGCGAAACTTTGTTCACGACCTGTTGAGTTTGACAGCAATTGAATCCGGCCGGCTGGCTCGGCAAATGGAACCGGTGGATGTACGTCGCATTTTACTTGATCTGTCCACATTTATGGAAAATGAAGTTGCAGCAAAAAATATAAAAATTATTCACGATATTCCGGAACAACTGTCTCCTGTGCTTGGCGACTGCAATACACTTACTCACTTATTCACAAATTTGATGAGCAACGCAGTAAAGTATAACCGTGATGGCGGAACAATAACAATCCGTGTAGCAGAAAAAGATAGTCAACTTGCGATTTCAGTCATCGATACTGGTTGTGGTATCGATGAGAAGGATATCAATAGCGTATTTGATGAATTCTTCCGATCCAAGCATGAATCGATCAAAAAGATACCGGGGACCGGCCTGGGTTTAAATATTACAAAGCGAATTGCCGAGTTGCACAAAGGAACAATTAAAGTCAGAAGTAAGCTGAACGAGGGAAGTCAATTTGATGTATTCCTTCCTGTAATAAAAAATGCGTAGAGCTATAGCTTAACGCGCTTTGCATGGAAAACAAATATATTGAACTATAAATTAGGAGTTAAAACAACGAATGAAGATGCAAATTGAACTCAACAACCGAAAGCTGGAAGCTGAAAGTGGAGAAACGATATTGTCTGTCGCCAAACGTGCTGGCATTAATATACCGACATTATGTTATCTCGAACATTTGAAACCCGCTGGTCGCTGCCGAATTTGTGTCGTGGAAGTGGATGGACGTAAAGATTTGGTTCCATCGTGCTCATTCCCAGTTTCCGATGGGATGAAAATACACACTCACTCTCCCCGCGTGCTGGAAGCCCGAAAAAATTTAATTGAATTAATGCTGGCAAATCATCCGGATGATTGCCTGTACTGTAATCGAAATTCGAATTGCGATTTGCGCCAGTTAGCCGATCAACTCGGCGTTCGAGAACGCGAATTAGTTCATGTTGAGCCGCATTTTGAAATCGATAATTCCAGTCCATCGTTAGTGCGCGATCCCAATAAATGTATTTTATGCGGAAAATGCGTTCGCGTATGTGAAGAAATTCAAGGTGTTGCTGCTATCGAACTATTAGGACGTGGCTTCGAAAGTTTTGTTGGTGTAGAAAATAATAAAAATTTGGCAACGTCTCGCTGTATCAACTGTGGCCAGTGTATTCTTGCCTGTCCGACCGGTGCATTAACAGAAAAATCACAAATTCAGGATGTGATTGATGCACTGAATGACCCTGAAAAATATGTAGTCGTTCAACATGCTCCGGCTATTTCTGTTACGCTGGCTGAAGAATTTGGCGTAGAAGCAGGTATCGATGTCGATGGCGCTATGGTCGCGGCATTGCGTCGAATGGGATTCGACAAAGTGTTTGATACATCATTCACTGCGGATTTGACCATTATGGAAGAAGGCTCGGAACTCGTTTCCCGAATTGTAAACGGTGGCAAACTTCCCATGCTAACAAGTTGCTCACCCGGCTGGATTAAATTTGTCGAACAGTTTTACCCTGACTTTACTGGCAATTTGTCCACATGCAAAAGTCCACAGCAAATGATGGGTGCAATCATTAAACGAATTTTCGCCCAACGCGAAGACATCGATCCGGCGAAAATTTTTAGTGTTTCCATTATGCCCTGTACCGCAAAGAAATTCGAGGCAGGACGACCAGAAATGGGCGAAAATGGCATTCAGGATGTTGATGTTGTGCTGACCACTCGAGAGCTGGGACGTTTGTTGCGGATGTATGGAATCGATATTCGCAATATTGAACCGGAACAGGCCGATTCACCGTTTGGTGAACGCACTACAGCCGGAAAAATTTTCGGGGCTACCGGCGGCGTGATGGAAGCAGCCCTACGTACCGGATACTATCTAGTAACCGGCGAATTGATGGAACATTTGGAAATTACTCCTGTTCGTGGGTTAGACGGCATTAAAGAATCGAAAATTAAAGTGGGTGATCTTGAACTTGGTGTTGCTGTTGCCAGCAGTCTTAGCAAAGCGCGCATACTTTTGGATGAGGTTAAGAAAGGCCGCAGCGACTTGCATTTCATTGAAGTGATGACCTGCCCCGGCGGCTGTGTTGCCGGCGGTGGACAGCCGATTGGCACCAATGTGGATAAAATAAAAGCGCGGAGTCAGGCGTTATATAAACTTGATGACTCGGAAACAATGCGTATGTCCCATGAGAACCCATCGGTTAAGAAATTGTACGAAGATTATCTGGGCAAGCCGCTAAGTGAGAAAAGTCACCACCTGTTACACACACATTATGAGAAACGCCCAATTTAAGTCAGTTTGATTGACTGTAGCCAATCGGATTAAAGGGAAAACTGAATTACCCTTCGTCAAAAATCTACAGTCGAATGATCATATAGAATGTTTGATAGATTATAGGGAAATTGCATGTAGAAATTGCTTTTAACCTAATGATTAGGACCTAATCGCCTAACGTGCTACAACCAAAATCCCTATCATAATATAATTCTGGAGGATAACCTAACATGTCAACAACTCCGACACCGTTTGCAGCTAATGCAACCGATTATAAAATTCCCGACAAAGTAATGAGTAAGATAAATGAAATCGCTTCACAATATCCGGAGAAGAATTCAGCCATGCTGCCTGCACTTCACCTGATCCAGGATGAGTTCGGCTGGATTCCACCCAGCGCTGTTCGCCAGTTGGCCGACGCACTTGATACCACTCCGAATAAAGTGTATGCTGTTGTCAGTTTCTATACCATGTTTAACCAGGCGCCGGTAGGTAAATATCATATTCAGGTATGCCGCAATGTTTCGTGCTCGCTGTTGGGCTCAAAACATATTGTCGATCATCTGACGAGCAAACTGGGAATTCAACCGGGGCAGACTACTGAAAATAAAAAGTTCACATTATCGCTCGTGGAATGTTTGGGCGCTTGTGGAACCGCCCCGGTGATGATGATAAATGATACGTATTACGAAAACCTGACATCTGGCAAAGTGGATGAAATTTTAAATACCCTAGCATAGAGGAGCGATTGTTCATGATAGAAGAAAAGAAAGTATTAACCCGCCATGTCGGCGTTCCCGGAATGGAAAAAGTCGATGCCTACATGAATGATGGCGGATATAAAGGACTCAAGAATGCACTGGATAAAAAACCCCAGGACATTATCGAGGAAGTGAAAAAATCGTTTTTACGTGGCCGTGGTGGCGCCGGCTTTCCAACAGGATTTAAATGGTCATTTATTCCTAAAGAAAAAACAAAGCCTCACTATATTATTTGCAACGCCGACGAAGGTGAACCCGGTACATTCAAAGATCGCGTTATTATGGAAAACGATCCGCTGTTGCTCATCGAAGGGATGACAATTGCCGGTTATGCGTTGCAGTGTGATATGGGTTTCATTTATATTCGTGGTGAATTCAGAAAAATTGCTGAAAAATTGGAAACCGCCATTGAAAATGCCCGCAATGCCAATCTGCTCGGCAAAAACATTCTGGGCAAAGGATTTAATTTTGATATTCTCGTAATGCGGGGCGCCGGGGCTTATATTTGTGGAGAAGAAACAGCGCTAATCGAATCACTCGAGGGCAAGCGTGGCGAGCCGCGTATGAAACCACCATTTCCAGCGGTTGAAGGCTTGTACAAATGCCCGACAATAGTTAATAACGTGGAAACGCTCGCCTGTATCCCCATCATTATGCAAAGCAATGGCAAATCATTCAAAGATATGGGAACATTCCAAAGCGCGGGCACCAAATTATATGGCATCTCCGGACACGTCAATAATCCCGGCGTGTATGAGTATCCGATGGGCACCAACCTGAAAGACCTGATCGAACAGGCTGCCGGCGGTGTGAAAGATGGCAAGAAATTAAAAGCCGTTATACCAGGCGGTTTATCAGCGCCAATTCTGAAGGCGGATGAAATTGATCTGGATATGGATTTCGATGCCTGTATTAAGGCTGGCACAATGCTGGGTTCCGGTGGCGTGATTGTTATGGATGAAACCACATCCATTCCGGAAGTGGCAAAATCCACGATCGATTTTTTTGTGCACGAATCATGTGGACAATGCACACCGTGCCGTGAGGGCTTACACAAAATCCAGGAAACATTAACTAAAATGATGGCTGGTGAAGGCGATGAAAATTCTTTAAAAACAATTTTCAAAATTGCCAAAACTATAAAAGGCACTACATTGTGTCCGTTGGGCGATGCCGGAGCAATGGCGCTGGAAGCAATGGTCACGAAATTCCGCGATGAATTTGAAGCACTGAATAAGTAAATTGGAGGCGCAATGTCTGATAAAAAGAAAGTTCTTATCATTGATGATGATATGGATTTCCGTGAAACTGCAAAAATCGTACTGGAATCTGTCGGCTATGATGTTCAGGAAGCTGAAGATGCAGCCAGTGGACTAAATATTGTTAAAACGACTAATCTGAATTTTATTTTACTTGATGTTATGATGGAGGAAGTTGATTCCGGAGTGAAAGTGGCACAGGATATTGCCAAAGCTGCACCTGGTACACCGATTGTAATTCTTTCATCATTTGCCGATGCTGCCAAACAAATGTTTGATACGTCTGTACTTCCGGTCAAGGAGTATTTGCAAAAACCGCTGAAATCGGACGAACTGTTGGCGCTTGTTCATAAATATGCTTGAAGAAACTGACCTCCCATATGCTTTCCTCATTTATTAAGGATAGCAAGCAGAAACGGATGTTCAGGCTAATTGGCCGGACATCCGGCTTCTGTAAACGAAATTAGTTGTTGGGAGAATCGTCGTTTGAAGTCTGACTTTCCACACTCCTATGCCCCTGACAATTGACCTTAAGTTTCACACTTGTTCTTGTTTTCCATTTTTCACCAACTAATCTTTAGTTTTACATTGTATGTTTATCGTTGCTTGCTCTTTGGCGAAATATATAAATTTTCTAAAAAGGAGAGTAACTATGTCACATCAAAAAATTTTAATCATCGATGATGATGATGACTATCGCCTGTCGCTGAAAACACTGCTCGAAAGTCACAATTATGCAGTGGCTGAGGCATACTCCGGCAAATCCGGCTTACAGAAAATTAAAGCGGACAGACCGGATCTGATCGTACTGGACATTATGATGGAGACTGTCGATCAGGGATATGACATCAATCAAATTGTCAAGTTTCAATCACAGTACGATGAGTACAAAAACATTCCGATCCTGATGATTTCATCGATCGAACAAGATCCGTTTGAACGATTCAGCATGGCCGATACACAGGTCGATATGATTATTCCGGACTATTACATGACCAAACCAGTGGATATTCCTAAATTCCTGGCATTGGTTGATAAACTCCTGAACAAAGCTGCCGCCTGATCATGGAACAGAACGCAGCCATACATATCATCGTAATTGATGATGATGAAGTGATGCGCATGTCGTGTGAGCAAATCCTGGTCAAACAGGGTTTTGATGTCGAATTATTTGATAATGGAATTTCCGGCCTGGAGCGCATCCGGCAGCGACAACCGGATTTATTACTGGTTGATCTGAAAATGCCCAGGATCGGTGGAATCGAAGTCATCCAGACGGTGCATGATTTAAATCCGGATGTGATTATCATCGTAATAACCGGATATGCTACTGTTGATACGGCGGTGGATGCGATGAAAGCCGGCGCCTACGATTTTCTGCCCAAACCATTTACGCCCGATGAATTGCGGCTAATCGTTCAACGCGGGATCGAGCGACGGCAGTTGCACGCCCACTCGGTGGCGTTGCGCCATGAAAAAGAAAAAATGCAACGGCAATACATCACATTTGTGTCGCACCAATTACAGTCACCGCTGGTGGCCGTGCAGCAATTTCTTGAAGTGCTCAAACATCTCGGCGATGCCCCGAACAAAGCGCAGCTTCAGGAAGAGTGGATCAATAAATCGCTGCATAAAATTAAGGATTTGCTGGCGCTGATCCGTGACTGGCTTAAGATCACCAAAATTGACAGTGGCACCCTGATCGAAAAAACCTGCCCGATTGATGTTATCGAAGTCATTCAGGATATAGTGGAGACTTTCCGCGATCAGGCACAAGAAAAGCAGCTTGAGATAAACGTAAGTCTGCCGGCACAAATCGAACCGATTCTCTGCACCGAAGAGTGTATTCATGCACTGTTGGAAAATCTGGTAGTGAACGCCATCAAGTATAATCGGCACAACGGCGTCATTTCAATTACCGTCGATAATATTAATACCCATGTGCAAATTACCGTTCGCGACACCGGAATTGGAATTGCGGCGGATGAACTGCCGTTCATTTTCGATGAATTCCACCGGGTTAAGAGTGGTGCCACCAAACACATTTCCGGCACCGGCCTGGGTCTTACTATCTGTAAAAAAATCTGCGATGAAGTCGGTGGTTCGATTGCGGTTGAAAGTAGTGAGGGAGAAGGAACGACGTTTACAGTACAGATGCCTAAATTCGGGCAAGTCTGATGCAATGTCATGAACACTAATTGTATCACTTATGACAGGCAAGCAGTCGTTGCAATGCACGCTATGCTAAAGAAATGTAAATATATTCTTTACTTTCCTCCTTCCAAAGGAAAGCAAGCAGAACGTATGTTTCGGTATGTGCCGGACATCCGGATTCTGCAGGAACATGAGCTACGTTTCAACGATTCTTTCACTCATTTCTCAAAAGACAAATAAAGTCGTCCAGCCTACTAATCATTAACCCTTTTGTTGGAAATTTCAATCCCAACTTTGAAAATCACAAATTTACAGCCATATTAGTACCTCATGTTCGATTTTACGACTCTACACATACCATCAATTATCTGACATCATTTCAAAAATCTGAAAACTTATCCATAAAATCTTTGGCTGGATATATTTTTCCAATTGACAAATCATATTGAATTCATTATAATTAAAAGAACTCGTTTTTTATTGGTACGTTTCTTGTAATTATTATTAATGATAAAAATCAAATAAAATCATAAAGGAGATTGTATATGGGGCATCGAAGATATCTATGCTTTACCTGGATCTTTTTATTCTTTGTCGGCTCTGCATTTGCTTCCGTACCAACATCACAATTACAAGAACCAGCAATCCCCTTCTATATGCAATCAATGAATTTCCAAACGGTTCGCATGCAAATATTCGGTGTGCATTATTCCGGAATGGTAGATGACAAATATTCGGATTTAATCGTGAATCCGGCTTATATCAATGCTATCACCCAAAAGTATTTCTATATCGATTTTGCATCGCCCGACCAGATTGATATTATCACTACTCCACTGCTATCGACCCAACCGTATACGGATAGTTACTTTGTGCGACCGAGTTGGTATGGTTCGACAAGCTACAATACCATCGATACCAATCCACACTACAATTTTGCCATGCTGCTCCCATTATCGAACCGATTGAAAGTTGGCATATTCCACCGCCTGATTTTTGATTACGGGCCGTTTCTGATGGAACAAAGCTATACTGACTGGGCCGGAGCCTCCAGGGGTGATTCATACTACAATAATAATGAGAATGCTGAACTTAAGCGACTTGAGGTAGATGACAACCAGCAAACTGTAAAAGGTTCACAATCCGAAATCATCGTCGGAATTAATCTTACCAGCAGACTCGATCTTGGACTTCGCCTCGGGCATTACATTTATCGCCAGGATGGTGATTTATATGATTCAAAATGGGGATATTTCCCGCATAATTCATTTGCGGATTTAAATGAAGATGACTTGAATGTGGACGGCAATCAATATGAATCCGGACTGGGCATACTATTACACCCGAACGATAACTTCACAGTTAGCGCCTATGGCGGAATAACAACTGGCGATGGGGACCGGGCAACTGCTGTGCTGGATACATCACATAGCTGGTCCGAACGCGATACGGATCCCCGATATTATTCATTCAGTCATTCCTATATGACGTCGCGAAGCGGTTCGGATATCGATAGTAAGAAACCGAAATTTACATTATCCGTGGAATGGAAATTGAAAGAGTCATTGAAATTACGATCAGCATATTCCTACACTAAACTTAACAATGATTTTTCCGGAACAATTATGGCAAACGATACGTCGAATAGCGATCAAACGTATGACGATTGGGATAACAGTTCGTATCATTTCCGCCGTGTGCAATCAGAAGATTTTAGCCAAACAAGCTTGACCAGCGCTGGTGAAGAGACCTCAGAGGTTATGAGTTGGTATATATCGCTTATTTATCAACCAGACGAAAATTGGACGTTATTTGGTGGGCTTCATTTCCAGAAGCAGCATTATCACTATGAAATAGATGAATTCTCCACCAATGAAAATGGCAGTTTTACCATGTACTCGCTGTATAATCCGGGAACCAGTCAATCTTATTATTTTGATGATAAACGATATACGATTGAATCGAATAGTGACAGGTTTGTCTGTTCAGCGCCGATTGGTCTGTTCGCCCGGGTCTACAATGGTTTTTCATTAATTATCGGAACCGATATTGTGCTAAGTCTTTCAGAAGATAAATCGACTGCTGACTTGCTATACTCGACCAAGCATCAGCAGAAATGGAGCAATGGCAACTTAACAGTTGACGATCTGGAAGAGAACAGGCTCGAACGATTTAACTCGCAGGAGCCCAAAATATTCACCAGAACGAAAAATAATTATTTCGGATTTGTGTACGCGCACAAATCAGGTATCAACTTCTATGTTAAAACCGGGGGCGATTTGTTTACATCCAATACATGGACGTTTGGATTTGAATTATGTAGATAAATATAATTTAAGCTAATAGCAATATATGGTGTCCATTCAATATTGGATGGTAAAGCTTTACATGCAAAGTGCATGGAGCATAGCGATAGATTTGTGCTTTTTGCTATGCTCTTTGCGCTTTGCAAAATTTTGCGAAGCTATTTGAAGTCAAAATTAATCACTACCATCTTTTTTTTGAGAGAATACAATATATGGCATGTCCTTCAGTGCTGATTAATCACAACAATACTGAAAGACATGCCATTTTTTTATAGGACAAATTTTATCCCGGTATGCAATTCTTCCGTTTTTCCCCTTCAAAAATAACAATTTCCCCAAAATGATTCTTGACATTTGTCAAATGTTTTAGTACTTTTCTCATGCTTGCAAAAACTCATCATGAAGCCCATTCATTACTCACTATTCAAGGAATCACGACGTGTTAGGCATTCTTACATCCCTTTCCCTGCGGACAAAACTCATCATCGTTTATGTGTTCATTTTAGGCGCAGGCGGACTTATTACGTCTTTTATTGGCTCATTAATTGTGAACGATACGATTATGAACCAGGCTAAAAGCAAGGTGCATCACGATTTGATGACGGCATATAATGTGTATGATAATCAATTATCACAAATAAGAAATTCAATATACATTGGCGCTTCGGGAAGGACTATTCAGGCATGCATGAAATCTGACAATCGCGATATGCTACGAACGCGGCTCCAACAAATTCGCAATGATGTGGAGCTCGACTTTCTTACTGTTACTGACAAAGAAGGCAAGGTATTCTTTCGGGTGAGTAATAATGAAAATAATGGTGACGATGTATCATCCATTCAGGTCATAAAGGCAGCCTTGCAAGGGCGAGTCGCTGCGGCAACGGAAATTATGTCCAATGAAATGTTGGCAAATGAATATGAGGATTTGGCAGAAAAAGCATATCTTAAGATTCTCGACACTCCAATGGCCAAGCCAACCAATAAAATGGAAGAAACCTCAGGAATGGTACTGATCGCAGCGTCTCCGATTTTTGATGAAAATGGTGAAGTGATGGGTACACTTTACGGCGGCCATTTACTGAATCAGGATTTTACAATCGTCGATCGCGTGTGGGACCTTGTCTATAAGGGCGAGCAGTACAAAAATCGCAATATTGGGGCGGTGACTATTTTTCTGTGGGATTTGCGCATTTCCACCAATGTTCGCACACGGAATGGTCGACGAGCACTGGGTACACGATTATCCGAAGATGTGTTCGAAACCGTGCTCGTGCAGGGTGGGCATTGGTCAGATCGTGCGTTTGTCGTCAACGATTGGTACATTAGTGAATACTACCCGATAAAAAACTATAGTGGCGAAGTGATTGGCATGTTACATGTGGGAACGCTGGAAAAGGCCTATCTGGCAATCCGCAATCGGGTAATTCTCACCTTTATGGGCGTAGCAACAAGTGGATTTCTGTTAATTGTACTTATCAGCTATTTAATCACAAAAACAATTACGCGACCACTTGAGGAAATGGTAACAGTCACCCAATCGATTGCTACGGGCGATTTAAATCAGAAAGTAAAAATCCGTACGCGGGATGAAATCGGAAAGTTAGGCTCATCCATTAATATTATGGTAAAAAGCCTGAATCGAATGCGCGCCGAGCTGGAAGACTGGGGCAAAACATTGGAATTAAAGGTTAGAAAACGCACGGACGAACTCCGCGATATGCAAGCGAAAGTCATGCAAACCGAACGACTTGCTTCTCTGGGAAAGATGGCAGCCGGAATTGCGCACGAGGTTAACAATCCGCTCGGTGGTATTCTTGTGTTATCATCGCTTGTATTGGAAAACCTCAAAGATCAGGATCCCAATCGGACCAATTTAGAAGAGGTCGTAAAGCAAACCATTCGCTGCCGGGATATTGTAAAAGGGCTGCTCCAATTTTCAAGGGAAACAATCCCCAAAATGAGTATGATCAACATCAATATCATTCTCAACAATACACTATCGCTGATTGAAAAGCAATCCATTTTCCATAATATTGATATTGAAAAAGAGCTGGATGAGAATTTGCCATTGGTCATGGCCGATGACTCACAATTACAGCAGGTATTCATGAATATATTGTTGAACGCCGCTCAGGCGATGCGTGAAATTGGGTCACTTGTACTCACGAGTTACTTCAATAGTAAAGATAACATGGCGACAATAACGATCCAGGATACCGGGCAGGGAATTCCTGAAGATATAATCGACAAAATATTTGATCCGTTCTTCACGACAAAAGATGTTGGCGAGGGCACGGGTCTCGGACTTTCAATCGCCTATGGCATTATCACAAAACATAACGGCAAAATGTCTGTGCACAGTGAACTAAACAAAGGCACGACATTCACCATTGAAATTCCGGTGCCTGAAAATTCAACAAAACAGATTTCATGATACAAACCAAAAACAAGACAATTTTAATCAGCCGGCTCGCCATGCTCATTGCGCTAACACTGGTAATTCAAATGGTGGGACTGCCACAGCCAATCACCGGCCCATTGATTAACGCGATGTTATTGATTACCGTATCTCTGCTCGGCTGGATTTCCGGCACAATCCTTGGGTTGATGACACCGGTGGTCGCATTGCTTCGTGGTCAACTTCCGGCGCCGCTTGCGCCAATGGTGCCATTTATCGCGATCGGCAATATCGTGTTGGTTTCTGCATATTATCTAATTTCACGGAAACGAGCGACAGAAAAAACAAAATCGCCCTGGCGCCAGACATACCTTCATGCAGGCGTTATCGCTGCTGCAATCGTAAAATTTGCTTGGTTGACATTCGCGGCACATTTAGTATTACCGATTGTGCTCGCGCATTCGCTTCCGCCACCATTGCTTTACGCAATGACGTTACCCCAATTGGTAACCGGCTTGCTGGGGGGAGCGCTAAATATTTTATTCCTGGAAGTTCTGAATCGGGCTGGGTATGATTACAAATAAACTTAATATACTTGTGGTAGACGATGAACATGTCATTCGTGAAGGCTGCAAACAGATACTTGAAAACGAAGGGCATATTGTTACACTGGCATCCAATGGATTTGAGGCGCTGGAGTTATTCAAGCAGCATACATATGATATCGCATTTGTTGATTTCAAAATGCCGCAAATGAACGGGCTGGAGCTGTTACAACGGGTTAAACAATTTTCATTATCCACTGAAATTGTTATTATCACAGCATACGGCACAATCGAAACGGCGGTTGATGCCATGCGCGCCGGGGCTTATGATTATGTGCCCAAACCTTTTACGCCCCAGGCAATCCGGCAGGTTGTCGGAAAGATAATTGAAAAATCGAGAATCCTGGGATCAGCGGCGACATCGACGACTGCGATTGAATTTAATGAAAGCGGCGACAAGATAATTGGCTTAAGCCCCAAAATGCAGGAAATCTACGCATTGATTCGCAAGGTCGCTCCGACAGACAGTACGGTTCTGATTTCCGGAGAGAGCGGCACTGGCAAGGAGTTGATTGCTAAAGCAATTCATCATAACAGCCTCCGCAACGCCAAACCATTCATGACAGTTGATTGCGGTTCGTTGGTCGAAACTCTGTTTGAAAGCGAACTATTCGGTCATGTAAAGGGATCGTTCACCGGCGCAGTTACCACCAAACATGGTAGTTTCGAACTTGCTCACAAAGGTACTTTTTTCTTCGACGAAATCAGTAATATATCGCTAAGTATTCAGGCAAAAATATTGCGGGCAATTCAGGAAAAGGAAATACGACGTGTTGGCTCGACTGATACGATTAAGGTTGATGTACGCGTTATCGCAGCCACCAATCTGGATTTACGTAATCAGGTTGAACAGGGCACTTTTCGGGAAGATTTATTTTATCGGCTCAGCGTTATTCCCGTGCATTTACCACCATTGCGTGAACGGCGCGACGATATTATGCCATTGGCGATGCATTTTTTGGAAAAGTACAATCAGCGCCGAAAACGTAATATCGATTCACTTTCCAACGAAGTTCAGGACCGGCTTATGAACTACAATTGGCCGGGCAACGTTCGTGAACTGGAAAACGTAATTGAACGCGCTGTGGTAATAGAAGACAGCCACCACATAAGCATGACCAGCCTGCCTTCTCATTTACGTGATATTTCAACGCCGCAGGCTGATGCTCCATTTGAAATTCGCACACTGGCCCAACTCGAGCGCGACCATATTGCGCGAACTTTAGAAGCAACGGAATGGAATCGCAGCAAAACAGCAAAATTACTGGGAATTGACCGGAAGACCTTGTACGATAAGATTAAGCGGTATGGGATTAATGAAGGTAAAGCGGATTAAGCTTTTTTGTGTGTTTTTTGGACTTGTGTTTAAAATCTATACAGTTTATATTAGATTCAAGATTCTTATATGGAGTATACAAAATGTTAATAAGTGAATTAGAAAACGAAGTCTTAAAATTGGATGAAATCGAGAAAATCCGTCTGCTCGAGATCATTTTCGAAAGTCTGGAAAAGCCAGATACAAAAATTCAAGACACCTGGATTAATGAGTCAGAAAAGCGATATTTGGCCTTCCAAAAAGGAAAGACAAAATCTGTAACTTTTGAAGATATTATGAAACGATTGCAGCAATGAATCTTGAATTTATTAAACCTTCAGATCAGGAATTAATCGATGCTTTCTGGTTTTACGAAAAACAACAAACTGGTTTGGGTGATCGATTCCTAAGTGAATTTAAGCCGACAAAGCGCGTCGGCTTAAAGCGATGATGAGCTGATGTTGACATAAGTAAATAAAACGAAACTGCGTTCACATCTAGTTAAATTAAGCTAACGA
>JAFGDW010000295.1 GCA_016931935.1 Candidatus Zhuqueibacterota bacterium
CGTCCTTCGGCGCATTGTTTTTATAAGACTTAATAAATTTCTATTCGCGTCCATTCGCGTAATTCGCGGTTTTTAGAATGGGCTCATTTATTGCTTTTTTAACGTTATAAGAAAGACATCATTCTCACGCATTTCCAATTCTTTTATGAATGGCGTTCCTTTCTTTACCTTAATTTTTTCACTGGAAATTGCAGAACCATCATTCAGTTCTTTAATTTTCCGAACCTGTTCTTTAGTTAGCTGATTCGGCTTGCCCATATCAAAATAGGTTGTGTAGGAATCGTTTACGCGGTAGCCGATTTGGTAGACTTCAACCAAGTACTTTTCAGCCGGCAGTTCAGAAATATGTATTTTTACTTTTCCGTTGGCTTTCGATGGCAAATCCCGGATGTAATAATCCTGATTATTGACCGAATCTCCCGGAAATGTATAAGTAAAATCCCAGAGCAGAATCTGGATGTTTCCCTGCTCATCCTTGCACGTCCACGATGCAGAATCGGCATTGCTCAGCTCCGTCGTGCCGAGTTGATTCATGTATTTGTAGGCATAGAAAGCAGGCTTGTTAATGGCCTGATAATTTAACAGTCCAAACCCGCCATGAAATGGCGTGAAGCGAGGGCCCGGCTCTTCAAAAATATCGGTGAACACCCAATATGACATCGACGTCGCAGCGTCGCCAACCCGTTTGATTTTATCGAGGATGTAGGCAGCCTGATGATAGCTATCATGAATGGGATCGGCAGGCGTGTAGGAAGAGCTCCATTCAGTATAATGCAGTTCCAGGCCAGGCATCGAAGAACCATCTATTTCTTTGCGCGAATTTAAAACATCGATGCTTAAACTCATCGGATTGCTATCAAGGATGGTTCCGGCTTGGCCATACTCATCGAGAAATCCTTGTTTAACGCCATACGCGTGGGTGCTGATAAAATCGACCGGAAGATCATTCTTTTTACAGAAGTCAATTAGCTCAACTTCCCATGCCGCGCCCGCGGTGGCGGGTCCGCCAACCCGATAGTCTTTGTTGACACTTTTCACAGCGATCGCCGAATGCTGATATAATTTAAAATAGTCATCCATCGTTCCCGTCCAGAACCATGGCGTCAGATTGGGTTCGTTCCACACTTCAAAATACCATTTTTTTACTTCGTCTGCGCCATAGCGTTCGGTGAAATGCAGCGTTAACTGGCGGATCAGCTCTTGCCATTTTGTGTAATCTTTCGGTGGCGTGACATTGCCCCGCCACCAAAAGATCGTCTCGTCGCCGCTTGCCAATGCATTGGGCATGAAACCGATTTCAACAAACGGTATCATGTTGATGCTGAGAATGAAATCATATAACACGTCGATATACTGAAAGTTATACTGGGGATTGCCATCTCTATCTTCGCGGTAAACGCCCATATCGTCGGTTAACAGGCCGTGCATGCGAATATATTTGAAATCGCATTGTTGCTTCACATATTTTAATTGCTGCTGCCAATCTGCCCGCAAGCCCTCATTGGCTCTACCCGCGCCAATGCATTCTTTGAACATCATATTCATTGGGCCTTTGACCTGATTGAAATCAATATTAATTGTGCGATCAGGCGAGCTGGATTGTGCAAATGTGTTGGACATACAAATACATAAAAATATAAGCGGAATTGTCGCACACGTTTTCAATCGATGTTTCATAGAAAAATCCTTTTCTTATTAATTTTAATAGATGAGTCTACTCTAAAAAGGGGCTAAAGCCCAAAGCTATATGAGTTTTTTTATCATCCCCATCCTGAAGGATGGGATTAGTCAGACGATCTAACATATATTAAATCAGATGACTAACTCCGCCATTCATGGCGGTGAAAAATGGCTGGATTGTTCAACTTTTAAGTCCTTTAGGGATTTTTAGAGTGGACTCATGGATAGAATAATCGTCATTAATTGTTTTTATCCGCTCTTAATAATCTCACTATATATACAGGACCGGCAGTGTTTCCTGGCAGTGGCTGAAATCTTACCCGAATATGACTTTTTCCGTTTACCATAGCATCCGGTATGGAATAAATCACATCTTTAAATTGTGACAGATTCCACACACCGGTGTTATCTTCCGTGACAAGCTTTTCACCATCAATTAGAATATCCAATTTACGGCCGCCCCATTCGGCGCCCCAATAGCGCACGAACAGGCTTAAGTTAATTTCTGAGTTTGTAGTTAAATCGTAACTAAAATATCCGTTATCGCGCGCGCTGCGCCAAAATTCATTAAATTGGTTGCCTTTATCGGATTTCTCCTGCTGCATGGCATGGTCGGTTTCCGGTTGCTGCTCGCCAGTTGCGACAAAATCGATGGTGCGCTTTTCCAGGGCAAGCTTGTGTTTTTCAATTTTCGCCAACGAATCCACATAGGCTTTGTAATTGTCATTTGTCAGGGCAAGCCAATACATCATGTAACGGGCGTCATGGATGTGGCTGAACGGCTCCAATGTCAGTTCCATCGGATTGATCATTTTCACGTCGAGTTTGAAGTGTAATGGCTGGCCATCTACCGGCGTTAATTTATCCGCGATATGTTGCAAATCATCATCAACAAGAATGGGCGCCTGATTCACCGGCAGATAATCACCGGAGGCGTACTGTCCCCAGCGGCCGTCGTCGGCAATCAGTCCTTTTAAATCTTCAGTTCCGGTTTTGGCGCCAAGCAATATCGGGCCGTGCATAAACGCGATGTACTCAGGAACATTGGGCATATGTTCGATACGATTGTGCATCGGCAAAGCGATTTCCAATACATCGCCTTTTTTCCATTTTCTGTCAATACTGACGTAGGACGAAGGTTGCGCGGAAAAGTTAACATCCTTACCATTGACCATTATTTTCAATGCGCCGTTGCTCACCCACCCCGGATAGCGGACCAATAGCTTAAATTTGGCAGCGCCCTCGGTAACTGTGAGTTTGGTTTGTTCTTCATTTGGGAAATTTGTTTCCTGTTTGATTGTGACGCCTTTTTCTTTCCAGTTGAGTTCGGAGGCAATGAAAAGGTTCAGGAATAGCGAATCATTCGAATGCGTGTAGATAAACTGGTTGTATTTGCCATGATTTTCCATGCCGGTGCCAACGCAGCACCACATGGCTTCATTTGGCGCCGAGTAAACCCGGTAATGCCGCGGACGCGCTGGCGTGAAATAAACATAGCCGCCGTGTTCGGGATGTTGCGTGGAAAGAACATGATTGTATATCGTGCGCTCGTAGTAGTCAATATATTTTGCCGCTGGGTGCTCCCGAAACAAATCTTCCGTTAATTTGAGCATATTGTATGAATTGCACGATTCCGGCCCATCGTTGACATTGACAAAATCGATGCAGCCTGCCACGCTAGGGAAATGCTCTCTTCGGCTATTGCCGCCGAACGCAAGCGTGCGATTCGCGACCACCGTTTCCCAGAAAAAGCGGGCTGCGTTATCGTATTTCTCATCATGACTGATTTCAGCGATGCGTTCGAACCCGGTGAATTTAGGAATCTGAGTGTTGGCATGTTTGTTATCGAGATTATCAATGCCTTCTGACAGCGGATCGAGCAGCGCCCGATGCGAATAGCGTTTGGCCGCTGTCAGATATTTTTCATCGTCAGTGATCTGATAAGCGTCGGCGAACATCTCGTTGATGCCGCCATGTTCCACATTTAGCATCGCTTCCATTTGTTCATCAGACAAACTAGCAGTTAGATCGATGCCCCAATCACAGAATTTCAGGAATATCGTTCTGGCGTCTTCATTATCGCAATAGAGCCAGGCATCGCGCAGACCGGCGAACATTTTGTGCACGTTGTAAAAGGGCGCCCACGACGTAAAATAGACTCTAAAATCGCCCTTTTTAAAAGCTGACCATAATTTGGCGCTATTCGGAAATCCGCCGACATAGCCAATGCCCCATTCCGGATTGTTTACCGCGTTTGCTTCCTGGCAGGCTTTGAGTTCCGCAATCATATATTCCATGCGTTTTCTGCACTCTTTGTTTCCCGTCGCGGCATAATTCATCGCCATGGCTGTGAGGTAGTGTCCACCGACATGGCCATCAAGCCCGTCCCAATTTGGGTAGCATTCGGCCTTTTGGGATAGTCCCGCTTCTTTGCGGTAAGGCGCGAGCAGACGATCAACATCGTACTTTAAGAGCACCTCAATGTTTAAGTCGCGGGCATGTTTGAATGGGCCATCGAGTAATTGCACATCACCCAATGGAAATTCGTTTGAATAGAGTTTATCCTGAGCGTTTAAATTTATTAAGCCAAAAAAACAATAGATCGTGATAAAAAAAGTTATATTTTTCATATTTTTCTCCGACATCGTTATCCATTTACAGCACGTCCCTCAATTTGGCTGCTTAGACAACTTGTCTTTTTCGCTTGCCAAAGCCATAATAAAGTGTAATAATCTTTAAATCAATTCTGATTACCCGTTCATATGCTATTTAGACAAATTAATATAAATGCTCGCAATTATTCTAGCCGTTTATTTTCCGGCGGGCCGAAATAACTAGGCGGTAATGAACGATCACTCATCATCACTTTTTCAACAACAATGCCGGGGTCTACCATGCGAATTTTCAAGGTATGGGGTCCTGCTGTTTTGATAGTATGGGAAGATTTGAGAATACGCGCATTGTCCATGGTAAAACCGGACCACCAGTTTTTGCCAAGAAATGTCTCGGCGTCCCGATCCGCGAAGATATCCAGTACTTGTAGCGCTTCATCGTCAAAAAAGACCGCGATGCGCATACCGCGATCAGGAACGAAATCCATAACAGGGCCGAGAATCAGGGTCACTTCAAATGCGCCGTCCGTTGGCAGATAGACCGGATATTCAAGTTGTGGCGCTGGCCGGGGCGGCAAGATGCTTTTTGCTGTTACCGGAAAGATAGACATGCCGTATTCTCCCCGTCCATAGTCGGAAATTTTTTCCCACTTGACGCCCTGAACTTCACTGTTTTCAGCCGCATCCTGGACGGCAATGGAAATAGGGCCGGCCAAACATGCAAATCGTCCCTTGGCCTGACGAGCTTGCTCTTTAGTTGCTTTAATTGCTTTGACATGCACCATCACTGGCTCACGTTTTCCGGTGATGGAAATCAGACCCGAAGACTCGCCAACTGGCGCTTTTTCCCAGTCGATCTCTACCCAATAACGCTGGTCCAGGCGTGCAACCGTATCCTTGGACAACACAATCCAGGATTTGTCAGCGCTGATTTCGAACGAAATTGGACGTGTACCCTCGGCAAAGATTTCCACATAGGAACGCTGCTGCTGGAAAGAGTCAAAAACAGGCAAAACCGCATCGCCCCAATGATCAGGCCAGGCGCTGATATCGCCTTCGATAGCCACACCATAATTGTCGTTGTCTGCTGGCAAAATTTCCGAAACCGCCGGCATGGAATTAACCCGAGGCGGCTGCCAATCGTATTGGCCGAGATGGGTCTGATCCATTAAATGATTCCATTTCCCGTCCGCCAATTCGGTATTATAATAATCGCTAAGCGCCTGATCCTGTTTAAAAAGCGCCCGCACCCGCTCGGCTTCTACATTGGCGCTCAAACGGCCCTGCCGCGCATATAATAGATTGCGTCCGGCCGCGATCTGCATTTCCGCGACAATGGCCGATGCCTTGGCCGGATGTAGTACCAACTGATAGAAGGCATCTTTTTGTTCCTCAGGGATGATATTGTAAAGCGCTTCCGCTCTTCCAGCAACATCTTTCCAGGCCGCCTCAACACGCTCGGCCTCGCGAAAATGGATCGCACTGTAGGTGTGAGGCGTAACGAGTTCCGGTTTGCGCCAGCCATTATATTTGGCATAACGGGAGACGATGTCGGCGATTTCAGTGGCGTGTTCCGGGCCGAATTCCCGCTCCGCCCAGCGCTTCGTGTAGGGGAAAACGTCATCTTTTGTGATGGCATCGGGATTCCAGGCCATGCGCAGGAAAAACTCGATGGGCAATTCCAGCGGTTTGAGATCGCCGACATTGACAATCCAGATTTGATTGGCGCCATATTTATGGGCGAGATTCATCTGCTCCCAAATCTTGGGCAAGGGATTGGTATTGATCCACTGATAGGCAAACGGTCCGCCATGCATATCGATATGATAATAAATCCCTGCGCCGCCTTTACGATTCCGCTCCTCCGGTGTTGGCAGCCGCCGCAGCATGCCGTTGTTATCGTCCGTCCACAGCAGCGTTACATCATCGGGCACGCGCAGACCAGCGTCGTAATATTTTTTGACTTCGGTAAAAAGGGCCCAGAGTTGGGGCACAGTGGCCGGATCGGTCTGCATCTCATCGGCGATAATCTCCCGCTGATCAGCCATAATGCCCTCGAGTAGTTTGATATCCGATTCGAGACTACCTGTCGTCACCATACCTTCATCGCCATCGCCGCGCATCCCGATAGTGATGAGATTCTCGTACTTTTTGTTGCGTGAAATCCCTTCCCTAAAAAAAACTTTTAGCGCTTCTTTATTGGCGGCATAATTCCACTGCCCGTTTCCGTACTGCTCCCTGCGTTTCGTCCACTCCTTGTGCGCCCGCATCATCGGTTCGTGGTGCGAAGTGCCCATGACAATACCGTATTCATCGGCCAAACGGGGATTCTCAGGGTCGTCTTCATTGAAGGCTGAATTCCACATGGCCGGCCACAAATAATTGGCACGCAAACGTAATAATAATTCAAAGACTTTGGTGTAGAATTTTGCATTCATTCCCCCGAATTTCTCTTCCGTCCAACGGCCCAGACACGGCCATTCATCGTTCAGAAAAATCCCCCGGTATTTTACAGCCGGTTCTCCTGAAGCATACCGGCCAGGAATAATGTAGGCTTGATCTCGTTTTCTCGCCGGCACATCGGCCCACCAGTACCACGGCGACACACCGAGCTGCTCCGACAGTTCGTAAATCCCGTAAATGGTGCCCCGTTTGTCACTCCCGGCAATTACCAATGCTTGTTTGATACCAGGCTTCGGATTATCGATGGTGGTAATAACAAAACTTTCCCATTTTCCCTTGAGATCGCGCACATCGAGTTTTCCGGAATTGGCAAGTCCATCGATGAATGCACTCTTTCCCAAAGTGCCGATGATCACCGGATAGGCATCAGCAACATCATCATTGGATAATTGCGGTCTTTGCCCGGTGACACGTTCGATATCGGTTTGAAGATCGCCAATGGCGCGCAGAACGCCTTTGTAATCAAGCGAGTCGCACCAAAGCCCGGCTGTTCGATTTGCGGTTACCAGAGGAAATGCCATTGTATTCGCTGCTGAATCGATTGCAAATATCTTCGTTATACCTGCTTCAGCTTGAACGAAAGCACAGAAACACAATAGGAAAACAAAACCATTTAAAAACAAGGAACGTTTCTTTACACCACACCCATGTAATTGACTTATTGCACTATTCATCACTTTTTTCGATTTCATAATTTCTAATTTAATTTAAATAAAACTTTCTAATCAGACCATTGAGTTTTGTTGAAGGTTAGCTGTATCATGGTGACTTTTTAAATCTCCACCAGTCGAAATTGAACAAATCTTTTTCTCCCCTGAACACGAAAAACACGTCGTGAACACCTTTAATATTTTTGAGCGGTGTAGTGTTGGTTTTCCAAATGTCACCTTCACCAGAAGCATTTACATTTAACGTTCCCAATATTGGTCCATCGATTTTGTCGGTATGTATTTCAATTTTCCCACCATATAACGAAGCCACACTAACTTCAACCGATGCTGTTCCTGATGAAAAATCCACGCCTTGCACTTTAAAGTAATCGCCATTGTGAATAGCCGTCACAAAGAGTCTGTCAGCGATTTTCTTGCCCTTGTCCCATGGAATATTGCGTTCCCATTCAGTGGCAGATTCCGTCTTAATTCCCTCGCTAAAAGCCATGGTTTCAGCTTCGTTTTTTATGTATGGATTTAAAGTTCCAACTTGCGTGATTGTTGTCTCAGCCCACCAGGGGAGTTTAATTATAGACCCATCTTCATTAAAAGTCATTTTCGCTGCACATATCGAACGCCTTTCATTATGCTTCGACATGGTTTGCTTCAGAATGGCATAATTAAACCCGAACACATACCAGTTTCCTTTGTAGGTTATAATTCCGGGATGGTTTCCATTCGACCTGTCGTCAGGATCCATGATGGTCCCCTTGCATTTCCACGGCCCCGTCGGGCTGTTACTCATCGCATATCCGATTCCTTCGGGGCAGCAGCGGGACGCCCAGGCAAGGTAGTAAAGGTTATTCCTTTTCCAAATCCAGGGACCTTCCGTGAATGATGCCTCCGGTGGAGTTCCTGTAAAGTCGATGGATGCAATCTGAATGTCGCCAGCAAGCGAAATCATATCTTCATTAAGTTTTGCATAATAACAGGGACCGTTCCCACCCCAATACATGTAGGCTTGCCCATCATCATCGATGAATACGGTAGGATCGTAGTCGCCATGATTTTCACGAAAGATTAAAGGTTTGCCGATGGCGTCGGCAAACGGCCCGTACGGACTGGGTGAAACGGCTACCCCAATGGCCATTTTTCCCTGATAAATTGTCGGACAATATAAATAAAAGCTGTCATTTCTGGCAATACACTGAGGCGCCCACGCACTGTGGCCATCGGCCCAGGTGAATGTCCGATACGGTTCTTTCACACCGGCAATAGTTCCATGGTCAGTCCAATTGACCATATCGGTGGAAGTGTATAGCATCCAATTATACATTTTAAAACCAAAAGCATCGTCCTCGTCGTGGCTGGTATAAAGAAAAACTGTATCGTTATAAACCATCGGCGCGGGATCGGCGGTATATTTGGTTTGGATAATAGGATTTTGACCATAACATATCGTTTGCAAAACAGTTAATAAGGTCATTGCAACGCATATTAAAAATAGACTTTTTCGATTTTTTTTGATTGAGCTATCCATTATTTTTATCGTTATAGTTTTCCAAAATTTCTCTAATCTTTTTTTGTCAGGTTTCATTATTTTTATTGTTACTTGACATCTGAACAAAAAAAAATTGTTTCCCTGCCTACGTGAATATCAACCGAAGCGGCCGGAAAAACGGTAACATTAGAATAGTCGTTATATTCAATTGGAAGAATTTCGTTTCCATCTTTTGCTGATTTGAACGGTCTGATCGTAAATCCAAGTCTGTAGTCTTTTTACCCGGTCCAATAAAGTACGGCTCATGCCGCCATCCGCCCCGGCTGTCATCACCGGGGCGCGATGTCAAATGCTTATTTTGAGCCAGCTTCAAGCACAGCCTTGAACGCCGGTTTGGGCCGTAATTCACGATCAAACAAAAGTGCATCTTGCCCCCAACGCCACGACCGTCTGTCGCTGATGCCCCAGAAAGTCACGCGATCGATGACATCCGAGTGGCGATTGAAGATTTCAAACAAGGCCTTGTATACCTCGGCTTGTTTTTCGTAATTTTCCGGAGGAATGGGCTCCGTTCTTCGACCAAATCCAAAGGCGCCGCTATTCTCTCCGGTCGCCGTCACATCCAGTTCAGTGATCGCAACCTGCAATCCCAATGACGCATAGTTTATAATCGCTTGTTCAACATCTTTCAGATTGGTGTCCGGATGCCAGTGCCCCTGGATGCCGACGCCGTCGATCGGCGCTCCTTCTGCGATAAGGCGCTTGAGCAATATGATCGAGCTGGCGTGTTTGCCGGTGTTCTCAGCGGCGCCCTGTTCGATGTTATAGTCGTTGTAATACAGTTTTGCGTCGGGATCGGACTCACGCGCCCATTTGAACGCCATGGTCAGAACATCCGGCCCGACGACCTGATACCAGCTAAAAGTCCGCAGGTTTTCCGTCGTACAGTCACCACTGTCGGCGATCGATTCGTTGAACACATCCCAACCGGCAACGCGTCCTTTGTACCGTCCGGCCACGGTCATGATATGGCTCTTCAGACGTTCCATTGCCACTTCGCGACTCGCCAATGGGCCTTTAATTCTGCTGCGCCAAAATTCGGCCATTGTGGGGCGCGGGCCGTCGGTATTCCCTGGTCTCATGTGAGGTCTGCGTGGTTCGGGTTCCGTTGGCACTTCCTGAAAGAACCAGGGCGCAGTCTGCGCGTGCCAGGCCAGTGTATGCCCCCAGACCTGAACATCATTCTGCTCGCACCATTCGACCATCGCATCAGCCGTTTCGAAGTTGTACGTATCCGGCATTGGATGAGTAGGTTCTGGCTTCATACAATTTTCCGGGGTGAGAATATCATAGTGCATTTTAATATTTGCCAACTCGGCATCGGAATAGTCCTTAAGATCGCCAGCCGCGCCAACGAGAAATTTCCCGGCATACACATCTTTAAGCGCCGTTATAGATGTCGCATCAATATTAGTTTGACCGTATGCTGTCGCGGCGACGATCGCGCACAAGACAACGCTTACTATTGCATTTTTTTTCATCATATTTTTCTTCCTCATAGTAGCTTGAATTTTGTTAGAATTTAGCCGTAGTCAAAATTTCTATTTCTTTGGAAGACGAAACAGGCATAAGTGTAAAACCATACCTATATCCATTGGCTTTTGGCCTTATCAAATATGGCTCATGCGGCCATGCACCCCAGCTATCGTCGCCCGCAACGCCCATCTGACGGTAATCAATGTGCAATTCAACCAAATCCTTTGGTTTGATGTCGTTACTATGCAGCAGGTTTTTATCTTTATCCGGCCCTGCGTCAAAGTCTTCCACCGGATTATTGAGCGCGTTAAATTCAATTAACGAGTCCGCAACCACTAAAAGCCCGCTGCCATTGGCATTTGTTAAAGCCAGCCAGCGCACCTCAGTGCGGTGCCCGTTTTCCTGCGGGCGAATGTAGGGCACATATTGCTCAGCAACTGCCGATTTGTAAAGTCCGACAAATGTTGACGCGCTACGGTCACAATAATTTTCCCAGGGGCCGCGGCCAAAATAGTCAAGCTGGGAATATGCTTGTGGTAGCTGCATTTTCATCCCAATTCGAGGAATGACAGGAATGGTAGTATCGCTTGTGGCTAGTTCGTTTTCGATTTTAACAGCGCCATTGCCCATAACCGTGTAGTGCGTTGTCCATGTCGATTTCAAATCATCGAGCTGATACACCACATCGATGTGTACTGCATTGCTGTGTTGGCTGGTTTTAACGCTCGCCGCATTGAGCGTCTGCGTCGAAGCCTGCTTCCACAGTGCACAAACGCCGGGCATTTTCCAGCCGTAATCGTTATCGGTTGGCGCGCGCCAGAAAGCCGGACGCGGGCCGAAGCCGTTCAGCAACAATTCGCTGCCGTTGCTATTGTAAGAGGTCATGATACCGGTTTTTACATCAATGGCAATCGAGAAACCATCTCCTGAAATCTCAATGGAATCACCTTCTTTGCAGGAGACTTTTCCGACATTATTAAAATCGAATGTTTTTTTTGCCGCAGCCACCGGTAGCTTGAATTGCTGCGATGCAATTTCCCAATCAGCCGGAAGCAGGTTATCCGCTTGAGTGGTTTTGGCGGATAGCGTGATGAAATATTCCACCCCGGGCTTTGCGTAAAGTTCGCCGATTTTAATTTCAATCTGTTTCGATTGCTCAGGCGCGATATCCAAAACGGGCAACGCGCCCTGTTTTATGGGTTTGCCATTTTCGCTAATGTCATATGAGAATGCAAATTTATTCAGATTCGTGAACCGGAATTTATTGACGATGCTGATTTTTCCCGTTGAAAGATCGTCTGCGGTGAAGCCAATATTTTGGTAGACATGTTTCACCTCACGGCTGTGCGGTTTGAGGCTCCTGTCGGGGAAAACGACACCGTTGATGCAGAAGTTCCCGTCCGAGGGCGTTCCTTCCGGGCCATAATCGCCGCCGTAAGCCCAAAACTCGCCGTTCTCATTTTTATCTTTCAGGCCCTGGTCAACCCAATCCCAAATGAACCCGCCCTGAAGATTGGGGTATTTTTCAACGGTTTCCCAATAATCTTTTAAATTCCCCTCACTGTTTCCCATCGCATGTTCATATTCACACAGGATAAGTGGGCGGTCGGAATGTGTTTGTGCATATTTTTCAATATGTTCAATCTTGGCATACATCGGGCAAAAAATATCTGTGTTCCATTCCAGCCGCGCCTGTTCGTATTGAATCGGGCGCATGTTGTCACGGCTGCGGATGAAAAGATAGGTTTGGTAAAAATTGTAGCCATTGCCAGCCTCATTGCCCAACGACCAGATGACCACCGATGGATGATTTTTGTCACGTTCGAACATGTTGCGCGTGCGGGACATATGCGCTTCGGTCCAGTCGAGATTGTTGGCCAGACTTTTACCCTTGCTGCGGTCGTAACCCATGCCGTGCGATTCGATATTGGCTTCATCAACCAGATAAAAACCGTAGCTATCGGTGAGTTCGTAAAAGAAATCCGGTTGCGGATAATGGCTCAATCGGATCGCATTTACATTGAGTTTTTTCATCGTCTCCAGATCGAGCATCACCGATTTTTCATCGACGACTTGCCCGGTGACCGGATGAAATTCGTGGAGATCGACACCCTTGAGCAGCACGCGCTTTCCATTCACAAGGAAAAATCCATCCTTAATCTCGCTGGTGCGGAACCCGATTTTAACAGCGGTTGCCTCGGTGGTTTTACCTGAGCCATCATTCACGGTGAGCGCTAAAGTGTAAAGATTTGGCGTTTCGGCAGTCCAGGCGCTCACTACGGCCAGAGTGGCATTAAATTGCAACGAAACCGTCGAATCGGCGAACTCAACCTTTTTTGTGGCTGATGCAACTGTTTTACCAGCGCTATCAATGATTTCAAATGTGATTGATGATTTCATCTTCTTCTTGGTATGATTTTTCAACTCCACATCGAGATCGAAAACGCCGTCGGTGTAGGTGGAATCGAGCGCCGCCTGAGCGAAGAAATCACGCAGACGCACTTTGGGTTGGGCGAAAACATACACTTCGCGGGGCAGGCCGCTCAGACGCCAGAAATCCTGGCATTCAAGATAAGCAGCGTCGCTCCAGCGAAACACTTCCACCGCGATGGTGTTTTTTCCCGGTTCAACAAATCGGGTGATGTCGAATTCCTGTGGTGTTTTGCTGTCTTTGCTCATGCCGACTTTTTTGCCGTTTACCCAAACAAAACCGACAGATTTTATGGAGCCAAAATGTACAAAAATTTGCTGATTATCCCATGACTCCGGAATTTCAAACTCACGCCTAAAATAGCCGATGTTATTCTTTTCCAAATCGTTGACATAGGGCGGCTTGAAATTCCATTTTGGGTAGAATTCATAACCAACATTCACATAAATGGGGATGCCATACCCTTGCATTTCCGTATTGGAAGGAACAGGAATTTCTTTCCAATCGGCAAGCTCAAGCTTGGGCGCTGCAAACCCTTCAATACGATTGGAAACGCCGGTGACAAATTTGAATTTCCACACTCCGTTCAGCGAAAGAAATCGCGATGACGCGGTTCTGTCATTTGCCAGCGCTGCTTCCTTAGTTTCATAGCTGATGAACGTGGCATGCGGCGCTTCTTTGTTGATGCCCTGAATGGCAGGATTTTCCAACTCCGGATGCGGGGGACGCTCCTGCGCTTGCAGCATTGTAATCATAAAAATTCCGGAAAGCAAAAAGTATAATTTTTTCATATTGTTTACCCTATCCAATATTATACGGATATGTTTTTTTAGTGTGCTGCATAAAATTTCACGAAATCAATTGCATGCCAACAAGCTCAATATGCCGGGAGTGCAATAGCTTTTTATATTGCACTCAACTTCAGCGCATGAGAAAAATTTTATTTCACAAGCACAAATCCGCCATTCGGTTGAATGGTGATGTCGAGTGTTCCGTTTTCTGAAATTTTGGCATCTTTCATGAAAGATGCTTTGTTCTTGTTATCATTGTACATCGCGACGATTTGGCCAGCCAGCATCGGAAGTTGCAGCTTCAATTTCTTTGCCTCTTTTTCGGCATTGACGCCAGCGACAAACCATTGCTGTCCGTTGCGGCGCGCGACCACGGCATATTTACCCGGATAGCCATCCACGAAGCGGGTTTCATCCCAGGTTGTGGGAATGTTTTTCATGAAATCAATCGCAAATATCGGAGCATCCGTCAGGTTGTTGGGCGTGAGCGCAAACATCTGCACCGGATTTTGAAACAGGATACCAGTCGCCAACTGGAAGGCGTCTGTGGTCAGGCGTTTTTGTCCGTCTTTATTACCTTTGTTCAGAAATTTATTCAGGAATACGCCGCCAAATTCCATGGTGGCAACTGCGTTACGGATAAACGGATGCAACGCTGCAAAGAAAGCTTCCTGATTGCGAACATGTTGCATAAAGACCAGCATTTCTGAGGCAAGCACAGCTTCATTTCCAACAAAATTCGGATACATGCGCGCCCACCCGCGTGGCAAAGTGGCGCCGTGGAATATCACCATCAGCCCGTAATCATTGGCATCCGAAAGGATATCCTCATACAATCGCATGGTTTCCTGTTTATCACCGCCGAGGAAATCCACTTTCAAACCCGTCACGCCAGCCTTTCTGAGCCATTTCATTTCATGCTTGCGGGCAATGGATGTATTCATTTTATGTAAAGGCGTTGGAAAGGCATCATTAAACGAACCATTCGAATTGTACCACAGAAACACGCCAACGCCCTTTGATTCGGCGTAGCGAATGAGCGCTTCCATTTTTTCGTAGCCGATATTTTTATCCCACCAGGCATCGATCAAAATGTATTCATACGACATTGCAGCGGCCAAATCGATGTATGTCACCTGGTCCTGGTAATTCATGCTGGGATCTTGCCAGACAATCCAACTCCAGGTGCTTCGGCCGAATTTGTAGTCTTGCGACGGTTCATAAAGCGGATCAACAACATCCCAGGGAATCGTGGTTTCCACCACCGGTTCCAGCGTTGCGCCGATGGTCAATGTGCGCCAAGGGGTGACACCCGGCAGGCCAAGTTGCGCGCCATTGCTGCCAAAGCCATTGTTTTGTTTCGGATTCGGATATTCGACCGTGTAAAGGCCATCGGTGAATTTGCTCAGGTGTGAACCGCAGTAGAGACTGCGCACGCCGGTTTCGGAAAGCAAAACCCAGCCATTATCGCCCACGCGAAATAATCCCGGGAAAACATAGCCTTCGGGTGATGTTGTTTTTTCCATGGGTTCGTCGGCAACATAGCCGTTTTCGTAGCTGGGAGAAGTCCGCGCAAATCCAGCCATTGGCTCCATCATGCCGGAGAGAAAGGCAGTCGTGATTGATGGAAATCGATAGCCGGTTGCTTCTTTTTCTACCACGCACGCCAATGTTTCGCCCCATGTAGGCAGTTCGTAGCAGAAAGCGATATCATTGTCGCTGACCTGAAACAGCACAGAAATCTGTTTTTTATCAGCATTTGAAAAAGTGCATTTCAGAGTATTGGCTTTGTATTGGATAAAGGAGTGCTTGATTTTCGCCTGGGTGTAGGTTTTGTCAACTTCACCTGTCGTTGAATCGACAAAGCTCATGTTTGTGCTGAAATCACCTTCGTTGGTGGTCAGGCCGAGCGGTGAATTTTCCAGCATCGGTTTGTCGTGGTAGGTCACGGCATACACCGGTTGGCCGCTTGCGAGCGCAACGGTCACTTTCAAATTACCATCGGGACTGGAAACAGTCATTTCATTTTGTGAAAATAGCGCTGAAGAAATCAGCACACAGCACATTGTAAGTAGTGTTCTCATGGTCGCCTTTTATTTTTTGAAATTTATATACGAAGCAAGAATTTTAACGTTGTGATTCTTTGTGCCTTAGTGTCCTGTTGGCTATTTAATTCGTAATCACATCAATTTCCGCGTAGCCGGCAACGTCATCACCCCGGATATTGTTTAACGCTTGCAGTTTTATGAAGCGCGCTTTTTTCGGGGTAAATTTTTTAAGTTGCCACACCGGATTGTTTTTGATATTGGAAAATTCGCCCTGACTTGCCAGTTGCCAGTTTTTGCCATCGGTTGAGACAAACAATCGATAGCCGGAAATGATGCCCGAGCTCCATTTGGCCTGATCCGGAAGGTATTTGAAGCCGCTGATTTTTTGAACGCTTCCCAAGTCGATGATCAGATCGATCGGCATTTTTACACCATCGCGTTGGTGCCACGCGCTGGCCGGGTTGCCATCAAAAATAGCCGCGTTTTTTTCATCATCCGTCCCGATTATTTTCCAGGCTTTTTTGGAAATATCGAAGGTTTCGTTGCCCACCGGACTGCTTTTGCCTGAGGCGGGATCGTAGGCAATGGCTTTTATCACCACTTTGCCATCCGCCGGAAATGGGCCGCTGTATTTATTCGACTCAATCGTGGGTTCGCTGCCATCGAGCGTGTAGTAAAAAATCGGGCCAATGTCATTGGTGGAGATGCTGACTTCACCGGCTTGATTTCTGGTGATGGCAGGGGCATCGAGAAAGAGCGGCGCGTTGTAAATGCCGATATTGGAAATCACCGGACAGCTTTTTGAGTCTGTGATACTGAACCGCACCTGCGTTGCTTCCACCGCCGGGAAACGAAGAATGCGTTTATAGCCGATGGTTGTCGCTTTGGCCACCTCCTGCCAGTTGCCGTCAACGAGCGCCTCGACGGTGAAGGCTTTTACCCGTTGTCCGAGCCGGATGTATTCCTGCGCCAGAAAACGGTTGAACAGCGTGGGGGCACCCAAATCGATGGTCAATGATGCGGTGTTTACACCATCGTCTGTGGCCCAATAGCTGTTTTTATCGCTGTCTAACGCGTTTGCTGCGCTGAATTTTTGCGAAGTGCCGCGCACGTTTGAGGCCTCTGCGTGTTTATTTTCGGCCAGATTGACAGCAAAGGACTCTCTCACCGCTTTGCCGAATTCAATCGCCACTTTCTCGTCCGTTGGATGGATCAGCCCGTTGGGCATGATCGGGAAATTGAGCAACAGCGTTGCGTTGCGGCCAATTGAATGATAGTAGGTGTCCATTAATTTCGGCACGGTTTTCACTTTGTCGTCTTCGCTGGGGTGGTAAAACCATTCCGGTCTGATGGATGTATTGACTTCAGCAGGCACCCAGGAATCGCCGTTTTCCAGGCCGAAGTGCAGCATGCCCCACTCAACTTCACCGGCGCCGTTGAGCAAGCTCCAGTTGGTTTCGCCGACAAAGCCTTCTTCGGTGCCAACCCAGCGCAGATCGCCGCGGTCGCCGCCGTCATTCCAAATCACGATATTGGGCTGGAGTTCGCGGATCATTTTATAGGTGGTGGGCCAGTCATAATAGGTGGTGCGGTCAATCGTGCGAGTTTCATTGGCGCCGCCGTAATAGCCGTCGCCACCGTTCGCGCCGTCAAACCACACTTCGAACATCTCGCCGTAGTTGGTGAGCAACTCGGTCAGTTGGTTTCTGAAATAGGTGATGTATTCGGGCGTGCCATAGTCGGGATGGTTGCGGTCCCAGGGCGATACATAAACGGCGAATTTGAGATCGTATTCTTTACAGGCCTCGGCCATTTCCCGAACCAGGTCACCTTTGCCGTCCTTCCAGGGTGCATTCTTGACCGAGTATTCGGTGTATTGCGATGGCCACACGCAAAATCCGCAGTGATGTTTGGCCACAAGAATAACGCCTTTCATGCCCGATTCTTTACAAATGCGCGCCCACTGCCGGCAATCCAAATCGCCTGGATTAAACAAATTGACGGCTTCGTCGCCGTACCCCCAGGACGCATCGGTGTAGGTATTCAGTGAGTAATGGATAAATCCATAATATTCCAGTTCCTGCCAGCGCATCTGGTTTTCGGATGGGATTGGGCCGTAAGGCTTGGGTGGTTCGGTTTGGTTGCAGCCGACAGCCAATAAACTGAGGAGTAAAACGAATCCGATAAGAGTGTCTTTTTTCATGTTATTTGACCTCAATAAATTCGGGTTCGTACGGCGCGATTTTAAAATATCCGCTGTAGTCTTTCTCAAAAAGAAGACTTCGCGATTTACCCGGCATTTGAATCTCTTTCGGTTCACCGCTTACATTCAGATAAAGAAAGTGTTTTTCATCAATCTGGCGTGCCATCACACCGGATGGAACCTGTGGGCCTTTTCTAATGCCAAGCTCGTCGATCAGATCATCCAGCAGGTCACCGAGCACCTCGCCTTTCGCGGGCAAACCGACATAAATTGCCTGACCTTTGCCGAATTTATTCACCGTCATAATCGGATAATCTTTGTCAAGACTGGTGAGGGTGCCGAGTGTTTTGGCGCCTTTCAGATCGATCAAATCAAAGCGCGCCGATTCGGTGTCAACCGCTTTGCCTTTGTAACTAAATTTGAGCTTTTTGCCTGTGTAGCCTTTGCGGGAAATTTCGTTCATCACTTCGGTTTCTTCAAAGCTGCCGAGGCGGATGCCGAACACATCATTCAACCTGCCCGGCCGCGTTGTTGCGAAAACCTGGCCGGTGGTATCCACAATGGCTGAATTACTGGTCATCACGACAGTGCCACCGTTTTTCACAAAGTCACGGATTTTATTGGCGCTGAAGGCATCCATCACCGCAACGCCGGGAACGAACAAGAGCTTGTAATTCAACGTACTTTGTTTAATTTCCACCATGCGGGAATCCATATTGCGCCAGTAGAACATATCCCAGCAGGCCTGAATTTGACTGTCATGCTGCTCCGGAAAATACTTGCTGGCAATCTGGCTTGGAAAAGAAAACGCCAGGCCAACTTCGGCTTGCAATTTATAGGGGAAGAATTTTTCGATTTTTTTGAATTCCGAGGCAATCTGCTTGTATTCGTCGTACTGGCGGTTGGGGATGCCGTCCCAGTCGAGCATGCCTTCGAGATACTGCTCCTCGCCGGCCCACATGCTTTGCCAGGTCCAGGCGCACACCATCTGGTTGCCGTACATCAGTGAAGCATACGCCGATTTCCGGATCGAGTTGGGAACAGCCGTCATGGTGGTGAATTCATTGCACCAGAAGGGAGTTGTGCTTTCAAATTGGATGCGGGTGATGCCAAACGCCGTGTTCATCACGCCCCAATTCGTTATTAACGACGGGCCAGGATAAAAGCCTTCACCCTGATGCGTCATTTTGCCGGAATACGCGATGGGCGCGTAATCAAAATATTTCATCCAGCTAAAATACCACGCGTTGGTATTGGTGTAAGCATTGGGCGCGTTGGCGTGGACAACATCCAGCACGTTGAAAAGCAGCGTATTGATTTCATCGGAAATGAATCGCCGGAAATCGAGCATTTTCTCAGGCATGTCGTTGCTGCCGATTCCCGGTGGAAAACCGATTTCATCCCACTGATTGAGCCGGCGTGACCAACGTTGCGTGGCCCATGCGCTGTTGACATTGTCGATGGTTTCATATTTAATTTTCAGCCATGCGATGAAACGCTGCCGCGCCGTTTCCGAAAAGGAAATGCGGCCGTCGCCTGATTCATTATCAATGCCGAACGCCAGCAATGCCGGATGATCGGCATAATGTTTTGACATGGCATCGGTGAAGCGCAGGGCATATTTTTGATAATACGGATCGCCAATGTCTTCCATGTAGCGATGGTTCGGATACTGCACATTGCCATTTTCATCGGTGATGCTGATTGATGGATATTTGTGATGCAGCCAGAGCGGCGCCGGCCGGATCGCGATGTCCAGGATTACCTTAATTCCGGCCTCATGCATCTTGTCCATCACTTCATCGAACCACTCGAAATCGAATTCACCTTCTGATGGCTCATAACTATCCCAGGCCAAATGCCCCATGCGGACAACGTTAAATCCGGCGTCTTTCATGAGGTCAATATCATGTTGAATTTTGTCGGGATTTTTGTCGTCGTGTGGGTGATAATTCGCGCCAATATAAAGCTGTTGCGCCTGCATTAACGAACTGAAAACAAACAGCATGGCAATGGCGAACAAATTACTCTTTTTTTGTAGTCTCATTATATGTGCCTGATATTTTATAGTTGGCCATTCGCGGCAACTGTTATTTTATTTCCTCAAAAATCATTTTGTCCAGATTGAAGAAATTGCCGTTAACAACCAGTTTCAGCACATGCTGACCAGCATCAAGTTGCACTGTTTTTTTAATAATATCCCAGTTCTGGAAACCTGCTGTGTTGGGAATGGAAATAATCCCCGTTTTATCCACGCCATCGCATTCGACGTGTAACTTTCCACTGTCGTAAGCGGAAGCTACATATAATGAAATCTGATATGTGGCAAATTTATTGATTGTCACAGTATATGCCATCCATTCACCGGTATTTGTCCAACCAACATTATAACCGTTAGCTGAACATTTTTCGATGTCCACGCCACTGTCGGACCGATATTGCGCGCCCTGGTTAATATCATCGCTGTCGAAATAGGCGTCGCCCGGACAACCGTTATCGAAGTCTTCCGCTTCAATGATTCCCGGAATCGTATGCGGTTTGAAAGCTTCCTGGTTAATCTCGCACACTTCCAGAAGTTTCCATACATAATTGGAACCTTTTTGGGAATCTGACATTACTGCTTTGCCGGTTTCCGCAATGGTGTCATTTATGGCTAATATCATATGTGGAAATTGCTTGTTTGATATCTTGAAGCAGCCATGACGCGCATCATTGATTTTCCAAAACTGATTGGTTTCACCCGTGAAATTGGAAACTTTAAGTTCATGCCCTGAAAAATCACACGCCAGCGCTTTCTGATGGTTATCACGGTTTAGAATTTTATAAATACCTTTTCCCAATGATTCCAGCTTCCATTGGCTGGCAATACTTTTTCTGTTCGCAGTCAGCTTTAAATCTGAACCTAACATCAAATCGCCCGGATTATCTCCCGGAACAATGTAATAATGTGACGCGCAGTTAATGTCGGCATACATATCGAGCGGCGCAATCTCACTGTCGAAGCTGAGTTTTAAAACATGGGCGAGTTCTTCGAAATCACGTTCGGGCAAACTGACAATGAGTCCCTCAGCATTTTGCTTGTAGCCTAATGACACATATTTTCCAGCTTCCCCGTGAATAAGTTCAACTAACTTCAGTTTTTTTAAATTGATTCTGCCGGAAGACAACGTTTTGAGAATTACTTCTTGCTGACCTTTCTCCCATCCGAGCAAAATTGCATAAAGCGTCGTTTTGTCCTTCGATCTGGTATAGCGAATATCTTTTGACGTTCCCTCGGCAGGAGGCCCCATAACGCCATGAGCGGCTCCCATTTTTGTCGGGCCTTCTCCAAATTTTTCCCAGGCCCGCGTTGCATACACTGCTTCGCCATATTTTTTAAGCCACGCCCCCATTGCCAGCAAAATATCCTCTTGTTCCTGAGGAATTGTGCCATCGGCTTTCGGGGAAATATTGAGCAGCAAATTGCCATTTTTGCTTATCCGGTCGAGGAATCCATGAAGTATCTGTTTATGAGAATAATATTCAAGACCTTCAGTATAGCACCAACTTGAGGAACTAATCGCGTCATCGGTCAGCCAATAATTTTCGGTAATGTCGACAGGCCCGCCGCGCTCATAATCAAGGACGGCGCAATCTGCATTTAAACCATCTTTGTATGTGGCAACCACTTCCTTGCCCCAGCCTGCCGCCTGATTATAGTAATACGATAAAAAATTTAGCAGCACATGCTTCGAGATAAGGTGTAAATTGAAATCCTGCCAAATAATATCGGGTTGATAAAAATCGATGATTTCTTTGTGTTTGTTTAACCACAAGGCTTCGTTCTTTTCTTTGCCTTGTTGACCATAAAGCATTTGTAACTTTGGATCGTTTACATCAGGCGCTGTATCATAAAATCCTGTGATGTTGTAGGCATGGTGCATGGACAGGATGACTTTCATATTTCTTTTGCGAATAGCCTCGGTTAGCAAACCAACTAAATCAAGTTTCGGCCCCATATCTTTGGCGTTCCAGGGATTCACGCTGCTTGCCCACATCGAAAAGCCATCGTGGTGTTCAGCCACCGGGCCGGCAAATTTAGCGCCCGCGTCAGCGAATAATTGCGCCCATTCTTCCGGGTCGAATTTGCCGCCTTCGGATTTGAGTTTAGGAGCAAACTGTACGAAATTGCCTTGTTTCTCCTTTGCGCCTGTGATGAAGTTGTCGTACGGCCACTGAGACGGATCGCCATAAACATCTATATGATGTTTATTTTCGGGAGCGCCTTTGATATACATGGTGCGCGGATACCATTCATTGGCAAATGCCGGAACCGAGTAAACTCCCCAATGAAAATAGATGCCAAATTTAGCGTCTTTAAACCAATCAGGCGCCGGATTGACTTTTTCCAAAGATGCAAATGTCGGTTGAAATTCTTGATTCTCAGGCTGAGCGGAGATTTCACCCGTTATTCCAATAAAAGACAGGATAGAAAAGACGGCAATCAATAGCATTTTATTTTTCATAAAAATATTAAATCCTCTCATTGCAAATGTGGAGTTGTTAATTTTTCCTGCTTCCGGGGATTTTACTATTCAATTCTAATTCTACTTTCTTTCCGTTATAACGTATTGTTGTATCATATGTTTTAATTGGCTCCATATCAAGACCACTTTTCCCCGAAATCATCACAATGTTTAATGTGTGTTCTGCCAGCATCCCCGGAAAAGAACCGTTTCGTTCATCGATTGTGAGTGTTTTTTGACTGTCGTTCCACTTGAATTTGATGGTGGCAAAAAGACCTTTTTCATAGTTATAATTGTCATTCTCATCTTCGTACAAAGTGAATTCGCCATCGGCGCCGGGGTAGATTCGAATTTCAAGCGGATCATTTTTTTCTGTTGAATATTGCATCACAGAGCCTATCGGGAGAATGGAGCCAGCTTGCACGAAAAGTGGGATTTGATCAAGTGGCGCAGCCGTTTTAACTGTTTGGCCACCTTCAAATTGCTCGCCAGTCCAGAAATCAAACCAATTGCTTGATTTTGGCAGATAGACTTTTTGTTCTCTCACACCAAATTCGGTGACCGGTGCAACCAAAATACTTTTTCCAAACATATATTCAAATGATTGCGCAACCGCCTTGCTATCATCTCTAAAATCCATGATCAATGGACGCAGCATTGTGGAGCCGTTGGTTGTGATTTGCCAGGCTTCGGAATAGATGTATGGGAGCAATCGGTAGCGTAGATTCAACGTATTACGCATGTTTTCTTCAACCTGCCGCCCATATTTCCAGGGCTCGGTTTCCGATTGATAGCCGTGCACACGGAAGATCGGGTTAAACGCGCCCCATTGAAACCAGCGTATCAACAATTCACGATAGTTTGCATCGGTATATTGCGCTTTTCCCGGCCGGAAGAAGCCGCCGATATCGGTTGTCCAGTAGGGCAAGCCGGTCATGGAATAATTCAATCCGGCAAAGATTTGCCGCCGGTACGCATCCCAATTGCCACCGATGTCGCCCGACCAGTTGATGACGCTGTAGCGTTGCTGCCCGAGAAAAGCGGAGCGGGTCAGAATGCACACGCGTTTGTCCGCCGTGGTTTCGCGCTGGCCCTCATAAACAGCCTGACTGACCAGCAGCGGGTAGACCAAACGGTAAAAATCACCGGCGCCCATGTAGGTTGTTTCGCCGGTCAGCGCATCGTTTTCCGGCTCGACCGCATCCATCCACCATGAATCAACACCGTGGTCGAACATGTCGGTTTTCAACGTATGCCAATATTCTTTTCGTGTCGCGGGGTTGAAATAATCCAGCCATTTGGTTCCAGGGATAAAGCGTTTTTTGGCAACAAACTCTTTTCCTATTTCCGAATTTTTATCGGGATTTGACCAAATTGAAATATTGAAATGCGCGTTTAAATCATGGATTTCTTTGATGAAACCGGTTGGGTTCGGATAATTGGTTTCATCAAATTGTGGAACGCCCCAGCCCCGGCTGCCCCAATATTGCCAATCCTGCACAATCACATCCATTGGCAGTTTACGTTTGCGGAATTCTTTGACGGTTTCAACAAGATGAGTTGCTGATGTGTAGCGTTCACGGCATTGCCAAAAGCCATAGGCCCAGCGCGGAAGCATCGGCGCATTCCCGGAGATATCCCGGTACGTCGCGATGACGCTATCGGCGGATGGGCCATAAAACACCACATAATCGAGCATTTTGCTGTGCGGGGAACGAAATGTTGTTTCATCTCCTGTACGTTTCCACGAAAGCCGAGGCGTATTATCCGCCTTGCAGACGACCTGAACCTGATGTTCTCCGGCTGTCAGTTCGACTAAAACGCCTGCTGTCGGCGGCAGCCACAAATTGGTTTGATCAATACACGGTTCGCCGTCAATCAGCACGTACTGGCGATTGCCCATGCCACCCAAATCGAGAAAAACAGAATATTCGCCAGCTTCCGGAACTGAGAATGCACCCGTATAGAGTGATTGATTTTGCGTAACCTTTTGCGTGCCGGCAGTCGTGGTCACTTCAACCAGTTTGTCGTTTTCGTCAGTTTGTACTTTCTGTATAAGGTGGATGAAATTGTCAGCCGGATTAAAATCAGTCAGCCCGTACTGATGCCATAGTAATCCGTACCCTTTGCTCGAGTAGATGAAAGGAAGGGCGATTTGCGAGTTAACTTGCGTTAAACGGCGGGTAACATTCTTCAAATTAAAATGACCATCCTGAAACTGCCCTAATCCCATGATATGTTCACCGGCAGGGGATTCAAACGCCTGTTCCGCCATGAAGCACGGTTCGCCCATTACGGAATCGGGGATTATTTTACGCGAGTCAGCCATTTCGCTAAGGAAAACGCTCCCGTTTTTATCTGCAAAAGTTAAGTTACCGGATTGTTTATCCAGCACAACCATTATGTTTTTCATTTTTAATACAAGTTTGGATGGCAAATCAGAAATCCGAAAATCCGGGATCGGAACACGTGACGTGAAAACAAGTTCAGGCACCGGGACTTCAACATCTTTAAAGAACTTGACTCGTACAGTATTTTCAGTCAAGGGACAAATACCAAGTGTTCCATCCGACAAAGTAACTTCTATTCGATCCGGTAACTGTTTAAAATCTTTTACCACCTGTCCATGACAAAGAACCGGGAACAGACTTATTATTAAAAAATTCAAAAGTTTCATAATAACACTCTTTCATTCAATTCATAACATATCAACAAATACATTTATTATCAGTAGTAATTCGCATGGCTATCCGGGAGTATTCCATTAAGATTTAAGTTTATAAGCCTCTACTGCGTTAATACCAAGAATCTTTTTTCTATCCTGATCTGGCATTTTTGTAATGTAATCCAATACTACTTCCATAATCTGTTTGTACGTTCCGGCAAGACGACATACAGGCCAGTCCGATCCAATCATTAAGCGATTTGAGCCAAATGCCGCAAATACAATATCCAGGTATGGAATCAAATCCGTTGGTTTCCAGTTTTTCACATCGGCTTCAGTAACCATACCGGATAATTTGCAATATACATTTTTGAATCGGGCAAGTTTTTCTATATCTTCCTGCCAGGGTGGTAATTTTTTATCTTTTATAAATGGTTTGGCCAGGTGATCCAGTACAAAGACCTGTTCAGGGAACTGACGAACAAACTGAATCGTGTTAGGTAAATGTCGCGGAAACACAAGAATATCGTAGGTTAATCCAAATTTGCTCAACAAACCTATTCCATTTAAGAACTCCTTGCGAAGCATGAAGTCATTATCCACTTCATCGTGAATAACATGGCGTACCCCAACCAATTTTGGGTGTTCGGAAAATTGGATTAATTGTTCTTCCACTCCGGGAGAACATAAATCGACCCATCCAACCACGCCTTTGATGAAATTGTTATGTTCAGCCAGGTTCAGAAGCCATTGGGTTTCTTCAAGCGATTGCCGTGCCTGCACGACGATTGAACCATCGAATCCAATCGAAGCAAGTTCCGCTTGCAATTGATCGGGTACATAATTTTTTTGAAGGATTTCCATATCATTGGATATCCAGTCATATTCGTCCTGATTGTAAATCCAAAAATGTTGGTGACTATCAATTTTCATTTCTAAAGGGTTTCATTCAAGTTAGACAAATACATCGTTCCGTCCAGTTTTTAGCTCCAAATAATCAGAGGCTTAAAATTAATACAAAACACACTCTGTTATAAATACTAACCGTCACAGAGCGACGGATCTGCAGGGGTTGTATCAAAAGTCTTATCAGGCTTCATCCTGAGCGTAGTCGAAGGATGATAAATTACGATAAAACAACATGCTTCGACTTCGCTCAGCATGAAGAAATTATACAAATTTTGACTTTTGATACAGCCCCCGATGCTTACACTTTTCGGTGTAAGCTGGATAATCGAATATTTATTCTCTCTGTTGCCATTTTGTATTAACTGTCGCCTTGGAAGATGGATTATTAAATTTTACCATTTGACCGGCTCCGACATCCCAGCCGTGATAAATTAACAAGCCAGGGATTACTCTTTATTTCTTCCCCGGCCCCATTATAAAATAGCCGGCAGGAAGCGCCATATAGAAATCGGCCATATAACGGAAAACAATTTGTTTGAACTATAAGTCCAGATAGGGATATTCTTTGCTGATTAAGCCTTTATTTACCATTTCCGCATAAAATCGTTTCGGGACTTTAGCAAGTACTGATTCGACATTTTCCTTTACCCGATTGGGATTCGATGTGTTAAGTGAAATAGCTGTTACTCCCGGAGGAGTCATTCCAAAATTTACACAAGCCACCGAAGGAGCTACCTTGTACTTTTCGCAAAGGGCATAGAATGTCGTGCGCCATTGGAATTTGGGACCATCGCTTTCCTGAGTGATAAGTCTATAATCGTAATAATCACTTCCTGTCAGAAAACCTCCGTGAAAAACCGCTGAATTGATTATCGTGACTCCCCTTTCATATAGCTTCTCTATTAAAGCCAATAGTTCCGGCGGATGGTTCATTATTGTCAGGCTATTGGCAAACATGACCCAATCAAGCTCAACACGATCGATCACTTTATTAATAATTGTCCAATCTTTGGAACCAATACCAATGGCTCTTGCTTTTCCCTGTTTTTTTAAATCCGCCAAAGCTCTGTGGGCTTCCAAAATATCGGCAAAAAGCGTTTCCTTTTCTTCGGGATTTTTACCTTGATTAATATATTCGTCAGGATCGTGCACCGATAAAAGCTGTGGTTTATATGTTTCTCCCAACAATTCATTTCCCTGATCGAAGCATTCGATAATGCCATTGTAGCTTATTTTCTGAACTGCATCATGTTTCAGACCGAACCAGACACCTTGTTCGAACGTCGGTTCAGACGTTTTTAACTCCGTGCGCATCCAGCCCAATTTATTACTGATTATGATGTCTTCCGGATTTATATTGAGCTGGAATAGACATTTTCCCAGCATTTCAAGCGCTAATCCAGCTCCGTATTTACCGGCGCTGTCAAAAACTGGATGCTGAACATTCTTAAAACATTCACTGACTATTTCGAGTTTTGTATTGTAAGTATGAGTCCGATATAAATTTCCCAGGGCGCTGGTGCCAAAGATAATTTGAGGTATTTTGAGTCCGGTTTTTCCTAATCTTGAATATTTCATAAAACGTTTTTTTCTGTATTGAATAATCTATCTACATTTTCACGACAAGAATTTTTGGTAAAATTAAAGGTTGATCCTAACTTTCTTGCCACTATAATGGACATTCGTTTCGACCTTTTCAACAGTATCCATCCCGACACCGCTACTTTTAGAAATCTTTACAATTCTGAATTCCCGTTCATTGAGCATTCCTGTGAAGGAACCTTTCCGGTCACTGATGATCAATGCTTTTTTCGTATCATCCCACTTGAAAGTAATCGTTGAATAGGCGCCTTTTTCATAGTTATAATTGTCGTTTTCGTCTTCGTATAATCTAAACTCTCCATCAGCGCCGGGATAAACGCGTATTTCAAGATTATCCCATTTTTTCTCGGTGGCGTACTGCACCTGCGGACCGATGGGGAGAATTGAGCCTGCTCTGACGAACAATGGCATAATGTCAATCGGAGCTGCTTTGCTTATCGTTTGTCCGCCGGTATACTTTTCACCAGTCCAGAAATCATACCAAACGCTTCCTTTTGGCAGATAGACGTCTTCAGCTTTTATCGTGCTGAAATCTTCAACACGGATTGTATTCTTACCTTCTGCAACAATTTTTGAATACATCGGCGCGGTCACCGGACATACCAGCAGCGATGCGCCGAACATGTACTGATTGTTAATATCCAGCGCCTGTTGATCGTATGTAAAATCCATCATGAGGGCGCGCATCATGCTCGATTGATTCGAAGTAACCTGCCATGATGTCGAATAAATGTATGGGAGCAACCGGTACCGCAAGTTAATAAATTTATCAATGGCATCGTAAATTGGATCACCCTTCTGGCCGAATTGGTAAATTTCACGCGGAGCATCGGTGCCGTGCGAGCGCATCATCGGGCAGAACGCGCCGAACTGGATCCAGCGGGCATAGAGTTCACGGTAATCCGCGTTGTTGAGCGGTTTCTTAAAATTCCAGAGAAAGAATCCACCGATATCGCTATTCCAGTAAGGGATGCCGCAAAGCGAAAAATTTAATCCTGCTGAAATCTGATTTCTGAGCGCCTCCCACGATGCCACCACGTCGCCAGACCATGTGTTGGCGCCATAACGCTGCTGGCCGGCAAATGCCGAACGTGTGAGAATGAAAACGCGTTTATCCGAAGATACGGCCCGCTGGTGATCATAAACGCCGCCGACTGTCATTAAAGGAAATGCGTTGCGCACTTTGCGGAATGAGCCGAGGTAGGTTTTATTATCCAAATCAGACGGCTTGAAATCCATGTGGTCCGGCTCGGACGAATCGATCCACCAGCCGTCCATACCGAGAGAGAAAATGCCCTTATTGAGATACTTCCAGTAAATTTCGCGGGCTTCAGGGTTATAGGGATCGTAAACCCGAACACCGGAAGGATAATCCATTCGTGGCGGCCAATTGTGCGAACCGGATTGCGGCCATGTTTGAAAATCCATCAGCGCGCCGATTTTATCCAGTTCCCGGTATTGCTTTGTCTGTGGGCCGAATGAATTCCAGATAGAAATGATTATATGAGCATTCAGATTATGCACATCATCAACCATTTTTTGTGGATCGTAAAATTCCTCATTTAGGAATTCCATAGCATTCCACAGATAGTTATTGCCCCAATACTGCCAATCCTGAATGATACCATCAAGCGGGACTCCCAGTTCGCGATATTTTCTAATCACACCTATGGTTTCATCCTGACTTTTATAGCGCTCCTTGCTTTGCCAGTAGCCGTATGTCCACAGTGGAAACATTGGCGCTTGCCCTGTGAGATTGCGCATCTGAGCTATTACGCCATCCGCATTAGCGCCGACCATAAAATAATAATCAATACAGTCGCCAACATCGGATGTGAATGACGTGCTGTCCGGGCTGTCTTCAAAAACCGTTGGCGAATAATTATCCCAAAATAACCCATAGCCTTTTTTCGACACGAAAAATGGGATATAATCATCCGTATTTCCTTGTATCATATGCAGTTTCAAATTACGTTGAATCATTTTACCGTGTTGTTGCTGGCCTAAACCATAGATTGCTTCACCTTTATCCAAAACAAATGATTGGTGTACATTGTACGTTTTAACACCGGTGTCATTAAAGCCAGTAAATCCTGCACCGCCTTTTTTCTCACTTAACAGTGGCTCGCCTGTTGGAGCAGTAAAAGCAACCTTGCCATTTTTCAGGTTCAGCTTTACTATGACATTTTTACTTTTCAGGGAAAGATCATCTCCTGATAGCCTGATGTCGATATCTGATTTCTCTGGCGTTTTGATAACAGAGAGGCTTTGCTTTTCAAAGACTTTGTCTGCATGCGATTTCAATACTCTAACGATGGATGAATTGTAGAATTGAATTTCAACGTCAATGGAGTTGATTGTGGTAATAATTCCCAATTCGGTTGTCTTATACGATTGAGCATGAGCAGGAACAACAAAGATACATACAAGTGATACAATAGTCAAGAATATCTTATTCATATTTTTAGTCCGTTTTATAATCATCAATATTTAGAGTTAAATAAATGATCAATAACAAAGATAGTTAGATCATCCTAATGTATGAAAATTCTCTTTTAAACTCATAGTCATGCAATTTTGATATTTCATTCCTTCAAGATGATGTTATTGGCCATTGGATCATTTCTTTACTTTCGACCATCATCTTTCATGTAGCCAACTTCCCGGTAATACTCTTCCGCACCCGGGTGCAGCGGTACGCCAAAGTTCTGCCACACAGTTTTCGGATCGTAGGAATAAACCCTGATAAACCACTTGAGCGCGCCATGATGTTCATTGATGCCTTTGGCTAAATCGTAAGCAGCTTGGTCCGGCATGTCATCACGCGCGAAGATCGCTTCCCCGGAACGCCCCAGTGTTTTTATTCGGCGGTTAACGCCCCTGAGTAAACTATTTTGGACTTCAACAAATTCAGCGTCAACATGTTCTTGTGCGATCTGTTTTAGCAATTCATCAGGAAATTCAAAAAAATAAAGATCAAATTTCTGGCTTAAAGCTGTCCAATACGAAGATTCCGGATTCATTGCCGGACTCGCCAGAAAACCAGCGATAATATCGAACTCACCCTTCAAGGCTTCTCCAATGGAAACGTCCAATTGTCCGCCCCAGATTTTGATGCTATCGGCACAGATGTCATAGTATTTCAGGATAGTCATCATATCATTGTCAGCGCCAACGATTTTTATAGGCATACGCTGGCGTTTAATCGAAGCAAAGTTTTGAATGCCTGATTCTTTTTTCGCTGCAACGAGAAAATAAAATGGGTCTTCAATTTTAGCGATCAAGCGAAGATTTCGATACGGGCCTTTATTCGCGAGTGAATTATGATAAGCGGAACTCAACATTGCACTGGAGGTCACGCCAAAATCGACCCGCGCGTCCACACGTACATTCACACCATCGTGAAGATTGATTTCATCGAGCGGCGGCGGAAAGTCATTCTCCGAGACCAGACGCGGGCCATACCAGCGATTGCAGTTTCGGCACAAGATGATTGAATAACCGTACGGTTTCATGGCGTCTTTGACAAAGTCCCCCAGTTCTCCCCATGGACAGCCGTTGTCGCACGCTGAAGCCATGACCGGCCGTTTGACGCCCCAGCCTGTTTTGCCGACATCTATTGTTTCTTGGGCCTGGAGTAAATTTACCTGAAGAATCAGTCCTGCCATTAATAATTTGGCGGATGCTTTTCCAAGCTTTTTGATCAACTTTAAGTGCATCAGCTCCTTTGCTATTTCGCCCATGCTTCTCCTTCCGGCGTCCGCCGCCAGGCAAAATAGGCATCAAGGACTTCGAGCGATTGAGCGCTGGGCACCGATCCCATTTTTGGAGTTTGGTTTAAATGCATTACAACCGGATTAGCATCGTTGAACGCCTGCCATTTAGGTAACCCATCTCCATTGGGATCACCATGTTTGGCAAAATTCGTCCAATAGGCGCCCATCGCTTCCGAAATCGCCAAATCTGATTTTGTTGTCTCCTGGTTTGATGAATCGAGCGTCATGAAAACATAGCCAACATCCTGGCCGTGGGGGGAACCATAGCCAGCACGTGGTGAATCCGCGGGATAATCAGGGTGCTGATCAAAGTAATAGTAGTATGCTTTGGATTCGCCCATCTTTGCCTGAAGCCGCGCCCAGCTCCAGGTTTGCCAGCCGAATGCGTCATCGCGGTTTAGATCACGCGCGGTTTTGGGGATAGAATTCTCACCAACAGGATAGGCGGCCAAAAGTTTATCGGCGTATGGCCCATAGCGCATTTCTACGCTTTTGACAAATTCTTTCGGATCTTTGGTACGCGTGAAACTGGCGCCTTCGTCTGAATTGTACCCCACCAGAATCGGAGTATCATTGAATTTGGCAGCTACGTAAAGTTTGTATTGATCATCAGGAATCACGTAACCATCGACAATCGGCCAGGCCATGCCTTTGCCGAAACCACTTCCCGGGAGATTATCAGCAGGAATTTTACGCAGTTCGGCAATCGATGAGACACCGGCGCGCTCAGCATAAGCTAATCCATCTTTTTCTGCATCCCGTAGGAGTTTCATATTTTCGCCCGGGTATGTGGTTTCACGATGCGGGCCGAACGAACCGCCGCTTTGTGAAATAGCGCCATGAAACAAACCTTTGGCCAATGGTGACGCGCACAACATGCTCACTGCAATGCCTCCGGCAGATTCACCAAAAATTGTGACTTTATTGGGATCGCCACCGAAGACTGCAATATTGTTTTGTATCCACTGCAATCCCGCAATCATATCGAGAAGCCCATAATTCCCTGATACATGATTCTCATTTTCAGCGCTTAATTCCGGATGAGCCAGGAAACCAAGATGACCGACCCGATAGGCGATACTAACCAGGACTACGCCTTTCCGGGCAAGATGTTCGCCGTTGTAGAAAGATGTGGCGCCGAAGTTGAAACCGCCGCCGTAGATCCAGACGAGTACAGGAATACGCTCACCTTGATATGTTGCGGGAGTCCAAATATCTAAATAGAGACAATCCTCACTTTTGCCCGATGGCGGGGTTCCTACCTGAATCGGACCTGGAGCATACTTATCAGCCATGAGCACGGTATCCCATTTCGCTACGGGTTGTGGCGCGCGCCAGCGTAAATCACCTACAGGCGGCGCAGCAAAGGGGATGCCTTTGAAAACTGTCAGATAATCCTGAGAAACGCCCTGGACTTTACCGCTATCAATCTGCACCAACATGGGTTGCGGTGTTTTGCTGCATTTGGTAAAACATATTGCCAACACGGCAACCATAAACGTAATCTTTTTCATCAAATTGGCTTCCTTCATAATTTGCCTTTACCATGTTGTAAAATGTAACAACCAGTAAATAAGCCAACTATCTGATTATTGAATTGTAATTTTAACCTTTTTCAAATCTTCCATTTTCGAACTATTGCCATAAAAAATTTCATATTCTCCGGCAGTCACGATCAATTTACGAAGTTCACGATCGTAGAATTCAAATGAACTGGTTGGCAATTCAATTTCAGCATTGACTGATTTCCCGGCCGCCACATCAATCCTCTGAAACCCGCGCAACGTTTTCAACGGTCCGTCCGCGTCGTTCAATTTGCGCACATAAACCTGAACGATTTCTACACCGTCGCGTTTGCCTGTGTTTTTCACAGGAATGGTGATTTTAGCGCTCTCGTCATTTTTAATTTTTGATTTGCTAAGTGTTGCATCGCCAATGGCGAACGTGGTGTAACTCATTCCAAATCCAAACGGAAACAATGGATCGGACATAAAGCGGTAGGTTCGGCCTTGCATGGAATAATCTTCAAAATCAGGCAATTGTTGCATATTTTTATAGAAAGTGATCGGCAGTTTACCGGACGGATTATAATCACCGAAAAGGACATCAGCGACTGCCTGGCCACCGGATTCACCAGCATACCACGCCTGGAGAATAGCATCACAGCTTTCGGTTTCAGGCGTCAACGCAATAGCTGAGCCGGAACAGTTCACGAAAACAATCTGCTTACCGGCCTGTTTTAACGACGTTAAACAAGTGCGCTGAACCGCTGGAAGCTCGATTTCAGTGCGGTCGCCGCCTTTAAATCCGGGGTATGATACCGGCATTTCCTCGCCTTCAAGCATTGTTGAAAGCCCGCCGACAAACACAACGACATCGATTCCCGATAATTTATTAATGAGTCCGGTAAAATCGATATCGACTTCTTTACCAAAATTAAATTCGATGTTTGCCTGCCAGTTATTCATCTGTGCATAGCGAATTTCAATGGTATATTTATTACCGCTCTCAACGTGGAAGGGAATCCGTGATGGAAGCGTTCTCCAATTTATATACTTTTTGATCGATTCACCATTTACCAATAATTCAAAATATCCTGTCGCACCACATTTGAAAACAATTTCTTCAGTTTCAGTCGGAATGAATTCAGTTTCATATTTTGCTGAAAAGCCTTCAAGTCGAACCCCGGGCGCAAATTCATGTTGCCCGGCAGTGGTTAATTTGATCGGGTTTTCAATCTGCTGGATCGTGACAATATTACCTTGACGATCCGGAGTGTTCCAGTAGGTGGCCTTGAAACCGCTCTTGCCTTCAATCGAACATTTTGCGATATAGCTTTTGGTGATCTTATCCTCGACCAGGTCGCAACCCTTATCATACATGACCTGACCGGCTGAGAGCTTTGATTTAATGCCATCGAGAATTGTTATTGTCCGAAATGGTTTCCCGTTATAATTGCCCCATAACATCGGCTCATCATCAGCATTGGGACCAACAACAGCAATTTTTTTATCGGATTTTTTTAGAGGAAGGATATTGTTTTTATTCTGAAGCAATGTCATGGATTCACGAGCCATCTCCAAAGCGAGCTTTCTGTGCTCATCATTGTTCACCACCGACATTGGGATGTTTGCCCAGGGAACCAGCGTATCGTTGTCCATCTCTCCCAGATCAAAACGGCCTATCAGGACACGTAACAAACGGGTGTCGATATCGTCTTCGGTGATTAGCCCTCTCTCAACAGCGTTGGGTATTTTTCTATATGTATGGTTTTCCCACTGGCACTCCACATCGGTTCCAGCTAATACGCCTTTTGTTGCTGCATGGATAGCATCTGATGAGACTTTATGACTCGTGTAAAAATCGGTGATAGCGCCGCAATCGGATACAACCAGATATTTATAGCCCCAATCGTCACGCAGAATGGTTTGCAACAAACGTGTATTGCCACAGCAAGGCTCATCATCCAAGCGCTGATAGGCGCACATTACCTGGCGCACATCGGCTTCCTGAACCAGAGCTTTAAATGCAGGGAGGTAAGTTTCCCATAGATCACGCGGATCAACGTTATTGAGATTAATAACATGGCGGCTCCATTCAGGCCCTGAGTGAACGGCGTAGTGCTTGGCACAGGCCAGCAGTTTGCGATATTTTTCATCAGCGGGACCTTGCAAGCCTTTCACCACCGAAACGCCCATACGTGATGTCAGGTACGGGTCTTCGCCATAGGTCTCCTGGCCGCGCCCCCAGCGTGGGTCGCGAAAGATATTGACATTGGGAGTCCATACTGAAAGGCTCAGGAAACGCTTGTTTCCCTGACCTTTGCGGAGTGCTTCATTATATTTGGCGCGAGTTTCGTCCGATGTGGCGGAGAATATACGATACACAAGTTCATCGTCAAACGAGGCGGCCATGCCGATCGGTTCCGGGAAGACTGTCACATCATCATTATTTGCCAGGCCATGCAAGGCTTCACTCCACCAATTGAACTTTTTAATGCCAAGACGTGGGATGGCATCCGATACATCACACATTAAAGCCGCTTTTTCTTCCAGTGTAAGTCGTCCAATCAGATCTTTTGCTCTTTGTTCCGAACTTAAATTTGGATTCTGATATGGCTTTGGTTGCGCCCACAAATTTAATGAGAATAAGATACATACAATAAACAATATTTTTTTTCTCATGTCACGTTCCACCTTTGATTAATTGATCGTTTTCAATTTGTCACGATCACAAATCCACCATAGGGACACAACGTGATTTGGATCGGAGCAGAAAAATTAATTTCCCGTTCGACAAGCTCTTTTCCACTTTCCGAATCGGTGATGATCATCCCGTTTGATTTATCAGTAATGAAAGGAAAATCCAGTGTTAATGTGCGTGCAGAATTTTGGCCATTGATACCTGCTATGTACCATGCGTCGTTACGTTTTCGTGCTAATACAACAAAATTTCCGGGAAAGCCGTCGATAAATTTTACATCATCCCAGGTTTCAGGCAACGTGCTCATAAATTCCTGAACAAAATTCTTCTGAGCGGCCATTCCTTTTGGCGTCTCGGCAATATGTTGAATGCCCGACGTAAATAAAACCGATAAGGCAATTTCAAAACCATCGGTAGTTCTGCGTGTAATATTCGGTATGCCTGAAAAGTTGACAGGTGTGAAATCCATGGGATCAAAAAGATTGCGGGTAAAGGGAATGATTGCACAATGCGCAGGTTGATTGTCAGCAAAGAACTGCCCGAACGTAACGTATTCTTCACCGCGAATTGCCTCCATACTCACCAAATTGGGATACGTTCGATACCATCCCCTGGGAAATGTACAGCCATGGAAATTTACCGTAAGCTGATATTGTGCGGCTTCTTTCAAGATATCAATATAATATTTCATCATAGATTGACCATCGCCGCCAAAGAAATCCACTTTAATGCCGCCAATACCCATATCATACAACGTTTGAAACTCAGCGCGTCTCAATTCCTTTGTCAGCAATTTGTTGCGCGGTGTTTGCGGTGTTGTATTCCAATCGCCTGCTGAATTATACCACAATAATATTTTAACACATTTGGTCTTCGCATAATCTGCCAATTGTTTGATTTGTTCATAGCCAATTTGTGTATCCCAGAGCGCATCAATAAGACAATATTGCCAATTCATTTTAGCGGCGAAATCAATATATCGCTTCTGCACATCATATACAGTTGAATCATCCTTCAGAATCACCCAACTCCAGGATGCGACTCCCGGTTGAAGCCATGAAGATACATCATATTGGGCTGGAGTCGCCAAATCCGTTTCTAAAGTAGATTCCACAAGACCATCAAGGTCTTCGCTTATTGCCATAATGCGCCAGGGCGTGTACCACGGCAAAACCGATTCCGGCAAATAAGGTTCGTCCGGCATGCATTCCTGTGGTTGGGGAAATTGGATTGCATATTCATCGTTAGGCGAAAATTGGCTTAAACGTGAGCCGCAGTAATTCGTATCAACAGCAGTTTCGGTAATACTCATCCAGTATTTCCCGAATTGAAAAAGCGCCGGCATCACCCAGCCAGCTTGATTAGGCGCAATTGTCCCAACCGGAACGTTCATTTGATAATATTCTTCATAGGAAGGTGATGAGAAGCACCAGCTCATTCGTGCATCCGCACACGGTTGAAGAAATGCTTTGGTGTCCGCATTAAAATGAAATGATGTGTTTTCCCGCGAAATCTTCACCGGATTCCCGCTTGTGCCGGGAAAATGGTATCTGAAGGCGATCCCATCATCGGAGATATGAAAGATGATCTCCATCCTTTTCTCTTGAGTATTTTTCAATGAAAATACGCGCCTGGAGCCGTTATAACTGCATTGCAAGCGTTTGCCGTGCAGCAATGAATACTTGTCGGTAATAGCGCTCACATCAGACGCGGAATCAAGTTTAAGATGTTCCGAAAAATCACTATCGAAGCGAACGATGCCTAATTTTGACTGTTTTAAAATTGTTGTTTCCGAAAAAGCGACAGAATACACTGGTTCACCCAAATCAGTCAGCCAAAAGCTGACAATGATTTTTTCATTTGGACTTTTAATTGTATAACTTTCCATACAAATAGCACTGGTAACAAGAGTGATCATAAACATTATTACTAATAACTTTACATTCTTCGTCATACCTATTTCCTGTGTCTTTTTTTGCACTTAAGGTCAATAACTATTTTTAAAAATTGTTGTATACGGTTACTTTATTTTAGAACTCGCGAAATGGTTATCAGATTTTCCTTGATTTCTCCTAATTTCAAAGGAGGAGAATAAGAGGATGTCGATCAAAGAAATAAATTTCAAAACCACTTCGATACAAGTATAAAATATAACATCAGCCAGGTTGGACTTCAATTCAATAAGAAGCCTCAACTCAGGAAATTACATTCCAATTTGTACAAAATTCCCGGATCAAACACCTTGCTATTTTTTTACTTTCACTTTAATCTGAGTGATGGAATGCGCCGGGAAGGAACACGACATTTTATTCCCGTTCACCGGCATTTCTTTTATAACCGGTTTATATTGATTCTGTTTATCAAAAGTAAAAGCTTCTTCAAGCGATGCGGCATTTATTAGTTGAATTTCCGCTTTTCCTTCAAAAGTGCCTGTGTTGCTAATGATGTTACTTGTGATTGTTTTATCCTTATGCCTGTTCACTACATTAATATACGCGGTATTGGTTTCTTCGGAGTATGTTGAGGTAACATCAAGATAAGGAATGCCATTACATTTTTCGGTATTAAAGGTATCACATTCAACATAGGTATCAATAGAGTTGCCAAGACAGTTATTAGAGAAAAATTTGAATGTATGAAACAATGGAGTTTTAAAACTTCCGTTTTCTCTATCGGTGTTCAATAATGATGTCATCATTGTAAAGTTCGCCATTTTTACAATATCCGCATGGCGGACAAATGAATTTAAACACTGGGCGATCGGCAGGATAGAGAGAAAATTTCGCCCAAAAACGCCATATTCATCAAATGAAATGTAAATTGGATTTTTAAAGCCCTTCATTGCTTTTACGGCTTCAATTTCAGCGGCGGTCACGTTTATCTTTTCCTCAAAATCCATCGCACTCTGTCCCATGAATGTATAGTAATCATCGGAGCGTTCCCAGTAGCGGTGAATGGAAATGTAATCGATCATATCGCCGAGCCCGGTCAGCACTTTTCGGTTCCATTCAACCCACTGCCCGGTACTTTCGTAGTACGATGATCCGGAAGCGACAAATTTAATGGAATGATCGACAGATTGCATCGCCTTGGCAGCTTCTCTGGCAATCTTGACATAATCGTCCGCATTTTTATGCCCCAGTTCCCACGGTGCGCCATCAACTTCATTTCCAAGATCCCAAATTTTAACACTGTATGGTTCTTTATGTCCATTTTTGATGCGTAAATCCGAATAGTATGAACCTTTCTTATAGTTGCAGTATTCAACCCAATAAGCGGCATCAAGTATCGTTGCAAGACCCAGATTTACACAGATAATATTTTCGCTGCCGATAGCATTATTTAATGCAATCCATTCATCAGTACCAACGTGATTGGTTTCGAATCCCCCCCAGGCAAGGTTAATACGAGTTGGACGTTGATCCTTGGGACCAATGCCGTCTTGCCAGTCGTATCCCATCACAAAATTTCCGCCTGGCCAGCGCATGTTGGTGATTTTAAGTTCTTTCATCGCATCGATATAATCTTTACGGAATCCGTTCTCGTCGGCGAGCGGTGATGATGGATCGTATAAATTTCCATATAAAGTACTAAACGTGGCTGTATCAGGCAATCCCATTCTTCTTCCGCTAAAATTTATAGGTTCCATGAATACACCGTAGATTTTTGGATCGATCTTTCCAATGGTTCTGTCAACGTCAATTTTGATTTTTGCGTTCTGGGCAAATAACGCAAGCGGGAGAGCAAATATCAGTGTAAACAATAATTTTTTCATAATGCCTCCTTAAATTCGACATACATGTAAGTAATGTTGTGCGGAATGTATGCTTATCATTCATTGAATCCGCTCAGTGTGAAGTTTGTGACAACTCCATACTGGGTGGAATCGAAGATTTAAGTAATACTTCAACTAAATGCGCTTTATTTAATTCAGTTATAATCAGAACAGTGCTTATAAGATATTTTACTTTAAAAATTGACTATGATCTAAACAAAACCCCCGTAAATTTTACAGGGGTTTTGTTTTAATACATTATTTGCTGAAAATCGACGATTCGATGTTATTTCATCAACACCATTTTCTTTGATACTTTTTGATTATCGACTTCGATTGTGTAGATATACATACCACTGGCAAGTCCGGTAGCGTCAAATTCTACATTATATGTAGAAGCGGCTTTACGGCCATTGACTAATGTTGCAACTTCACGTCCGATGGCATCATAAACTTTCAGAGTCACATTGCCAGCTTTTTCCAGTGTGAAGTTGATTTTCGTTGTTGGGTTAAATGGATTGGGGTAGTTCTGAGAAAGTTTGAATTCTGATGGAACTACGCCGTCTTTTTTCGAAATAGATGTATAAAGAGGTCTCTTTTCTGGGAACCAGTTTAAGTCACCAACAGGCAAACCATCGGTGCCGCCGGTCAATAAGTTTGCATCGCTGTAAGAAAGATCAATCGGAAGTGGCCAATCTGAATAAATATAATCTTCGGAGCCGGTGTAAACTAAACGCCAAACAGGTAACAGAGCGGTGGCATCTTCAGCAACAGTCGCCACACAGAATGCTTTAAAGAGAGCAAGTTGATCGGTGAACAGGTCTGCTGAATTTGTAAATGTAGGCATTTGTTCATACCACGTTCCTTCTACCAAATGAGGATAAGTAGCATCATCATCAAACATCGCCTGAGTTCTGCTATTCATGGTAATCATTTGGTCGAACCATTCCGACGTGCCATTGGTTCCGGCAGCGCTCACCTGGCTGACAACATCACTTAATTCAGTGCTCCAGGCGACCACATTGCGATCGACCAGGATTTTTCTATCCACTTGATCATATTCGGCAGGCAGGTCGCGCACGTTGATAATACC
>JAFGDW010000296.1 GCA_016931935.1 Candidatus Zhuqueibacterota bacterium
CGTCCTTCGGCGCATTGTTTTTATAAGACTTAATAAATTTCTATTCGCGTCCATTCGCGTAATTCGCGGTTTTTAGAATGGGCTCATATAACAAAGTCAATTTATCTGAGAAATCTCATAAACAAAACATCTATTTATCCCATGGATTCCGCTTATACAATCCATTCAACGGATGCAAATCTGTTCGCCCGTCCACATAAACAGCGACCCATTCAGCCAGCCGTTTTCCCAACCGTCGGCATGATTCAATCTCTTTATCCGCACGCGGTTCACCGGCTTGCGTAGCGCCATAATGTGTGGTAAATTGGTGGCCGGAATAATCTGGTACGCCGAACACCAGAAATCCAAAATTTATCATAATCGTCATTAACGCCTGACAGGTCAACTCAGCGCCGCCACCCCAACCACCTTGAGAACTAAACGCACAGCCAATCTTGCCATCTATTTTCTGCCAGTCCGGCAGCATATCTTCCCAAAATTTTTTCATAGGTGCAGCCACAGTTCCCAAATAGGTCGGCGATCCGACAGCAATGCCATCACACCAAATCACATCATCACGGGTGGCCTCACCTACTGATTTTATCCGAATGTCAATAGCCGGAATTTGGGCGACGCCATCAGCAATATATTCGGCCATTTTTTTCGTGCTACCGTCTTTTGAATAATAAAGAACAAGAATTTTGCCCATCTAAAACTACTCCACATAAATCGTTTTTTCGCGTTGTTCAGTCACTTCACCAATCCGGACATACGCTAGTACACCACGGGCTTTTAATGTATCAACAAGCACATCACTTTTATCCGGCGGCGCCACAATCAGTAATCCGCCTGAGGTTTGGGCATCACACAGCAACAGGCGCAACTCCTGCGGTATGTGCGCTGAAAATTCTACGGATGGCAAAACAAACTGATAATTTTTTTTCGAACCGCCGGGGAACAATCCCTGTTGGGCATAGGCCATCGCCTCATCAAAAAGCGGAACAGAATGTGCATTTATACGAAAGCTGACATGACTCGCCTGCGCCATTTGTGCAGCATGTCCCAACAGTCCAAAGCCGGTGACATCGGTACAGGCGTGTACGCCAACCTCCATCATAACTTCCGACGCTAGCTGATTAAGCGTAAGCATGGAATTATTGATTTGCTCAACGGCGACATCGGATGCCTTTTCTTGCTTGAGTGCAGTAGAAATGACGCCAGTACCAATCGGTTTTGTAAGAATTAAATGATCGCCCGGTTGGGCATGTTCGTTGGTGACCATGTTTTTGGGATCGATGACCGCTGTCACCGCCAGTCCGTATTTTAAATCATCATCTTTAATAGTGTGACCGCCAAGCATCACGGCGCCAGCGTCTTTCACGCGCTGGGTGCCGCCTTGAATTATTTTTTCCAGAATCCACAATTCCTGCTTTTCCGGGAAGCCCACAATGTTTAATGCAGTAATCGGCTTGCCGCCCATAACATACACATCACTCAGAGAATTCGCGGCTGCGATTTCACCAAATGTGTACGGATCATCAGCGATCGGTGTGAGAATGTCGACGGTTTGAATGATCGCCAGATCATCGCGCAATTTGTAGACACCGGCGTCACCAACCGTATCATAACCAAAAATTAAATTCGGATCTTCAAATCGTGGTAATTGCCGCAGCACCTGCGACAGGTCTTCCTGACAGACCTTGGCCGCTCAGCCTGCCGCCTTTGCCCAGTGGGTCAATTGTATTTTTTTATTGGACATAGGTTCCCTTACATTTTTTGGTATCACATTTCAGATGCCGAAACTATAACGAATCATTTTTCACCATCATAACTATTTGCTCTTTGCTGTTGACGAGTAGCCAAAATTCATCATTACATCTTAGTCGCTGTTCAAAAATAAAACCGAATTCTTCAATTATATATTTATCGTTTTTTAGGCTTAAAATCGATGACTGATATAAACATTTAAAATGCATTCATCTGTTCCCTGTTCAGGTCAGGATTGATTCATAATATGATAAATGATTATGTAGATATACTGAGCACGGCCATAAATTGAACATTTATGTAATCCAATCAATAATCACAATTTGCAGTTGCTTCTGGCCTTTGGTTATTAGCTAATGACCAACGGCCAATAGCTTGTTAAGAACAGGCATTGAACTCGCCACTCAATAAAAATGTTTGATATATGACCGTTTGAAGTATAACTCAGATACTATGTTCAGAACCGAGGCCTGAGCTTGTCGAAGGCCGACGTTACAGCAGACATAATTTCGTTGAATACCAAGAGACTGCTGCCTTTTCCGGCTAAACGGAAATAAACATTCAAAAATTGAATCCGGACGTTTGCTTCTATTTTTCCAATTCAGAATATACAATCTTGCCGCCAACCATCGTCATCACCACACCGGTTGTCAGAATTTCTTCTACCGGAATTTGAAACAGGTCTTTATCGAGCATGACCAAATCCGCGAGCTGACCACGCACCAGTTGACCTTTCTCGTTTTCCTCAAATGATGCATATGCAGAACCAACCGTATAATAATGAATCGCTTCATCCAATGTAAGTCGCTGCTCCGGGAACCAACCGCCTTTTGGTTCATCGGTTTCGATATTGATGCGTGTGACAGCCGAATACAAACCACGCATCGGATCGAGTGGTTCCACCGGCCAGTCGGTACCGAAAGCAATTGTAGCGCCCTGATTGAGCAACGTTCGCCAGGCATAAGCGCCTCGTGAACGTTGTTTGCCGATCCGTTGTTCACAGAAACGTAAATCGGTGGTACAATGAGTGGGCTGCATTGAAGCAATCACCCCAAGTTGGGCAAATCGCGGAAAATCGACATCACGGATTACCTGTGCATGCTCAATGCGATGACGTAGTTTTTTATCACCATAAATCTGCTGAGCAGAGTCGATTGCATTCAGCACCCAATGTACTCCCTTGCTTCCGATGGCATGCGTACCGGTTTGGTAGCCCGCTTTATGCGCACGGGCAATCAGATCGATAAAATCGCTTTCTGAATATTGCGCCAGCCCGGATGTTGTCGGATCATCCGTATAAGGCTCAAAAAAGAGTGCGGTGCCGGAACCAAGCGTGCCATCAATAAAACATTTCAAAAATCCGACGCGAACCATGTTGTCACCATCACCTGTATGGATGCCGCGCTGAACTAGCGTATCCAGCGTATTGACTGGTAACCACGCGTATACACGAACTGTCAGTTCATGCTGCTTTTCCAGTCGTTTAAAAATGTCTAATTCTTTGAGCGTCGACGACGTGTGGATACTTGTCACGCCTAGTTTGGCAGCATGTTGTAAAGCCAGCTTAATATCATTAATGGTATGGTCGGACAACGATGAATACGGGTCTTTCACATGCAGCAAATCCATAGCGGTCTCTTTCAAAATGCCGATGGGCTCACCGCTTTTCGGGTCGCGCACAATGGTGCCGCCGAATGGATCCTTGGTTTTCTTAGTAATATTCGACATCTTCAGCGCCAGGCTGTTGACCCAGCACGAATGGCCATCCACCCGATTAATGATGACAGGATTATTGGGAGCCACTTTGTCCAAATCATAACGCGATGGAAATTTCTTATCCGGAAACAATGTGTGGTCGTAATTCCGTCCGTAAATTATTTCATCCTGTTCGGATTCTTCAAGCTTGTCGGCGATCATCTGTTGAATTTTTTCGATCGAATCCACGCCACGGAAACTTAATGTACGCAATGACCGCCCACCGGAAGCAAAATGACAATGTGCATCGTTAAATCCCGGCATCAGGAGCCGTCCCTGTGCATCGATAATTTTCGTCCGATTCGTTCGATATTTATCGATTGTCAATCCAGGTCCGACCGCCAGAATTCTGTCGCCATGAATAGCGATTGCAGACGCGAAATTTTTGTTGCTATTCCCTGTATAAATTTTTGCATTAATAATGATCGTATCGGCAGGCTGCATGCTGCAACCGGCTGACAATAAAAGAAAGACTGCAATAAGCACATTGAATTGTTTCATAACTGCTCCCGGTGCTCAACGTATTTGATAAAATGACTGACCATTGAATGTATCTCTCAACTCTTGGCAGCAACCGGCTGCTGTGCGCTGCTTTGTGCCGGCTTTTTCTTCTTATACTGTCGGGTACGCATTAACACCCGCGGAATCCGATAATGCAAGCCGTGTAATCGTCCCCAAAACATCGATCGCCATAACCGGAAAGGATTCACTCCAAGAAACTGGTATTTCCCGACACCCATTACCTTGCGAATTACGCCGACGAATTGATCAATCTGGCCGGGATCAGGAATAAAAAAAACATCCATCACATCTCTAAATAATTTTTCGCCGACCTGTGTACAGGCATGGTGGCCGAGCACCACCACCGGTTCACGTAAATTATTAAGTTGCTCATCCTGAAAACCATTGCCAATCACCAATGTAAAATAACCGTGCCCGCCAAAATCACGCCGCATGATGTGCATAAATTCCATTGCTTGTGCAAGCAGCGGTTCGTCAACACTCATGTTAGCACCGATTATAATATCGATATGGGTTGGCAGATCCTTTATGAGTGGTGACCAGGGAATCTGGAATTCAGGTGGATCAAACTCTCCAAGAATTTCAATTTTTTTGAGATCACTATTCCCCAGCTTTAATTCCTGCGCAATTCCTAAATGTTGCACAGCCTTCGGATCAATTCCGAGCAATTCGATGGCCATGCGATCCGCGGCAACAACATCTTCGCTCGCTAACAAATGATTAAGCTGTATACTCATTTCTTCCAGCGACGAATCCGGAGGGATCATGCCATGTGCCAACACGGTATTGGCATCGAGGATGGTCAGGTCGGGTTGAATGTATTCAAGCGCTTCGCCAATTAGACGGTGTACCAATGGGGTATACATAATCCCCCGCGATGAACGCCCCAGCCATCCCAATTGGCCTGCCATCCCGGCCTGAATAACTGTATTGTGATGCGTTCGCACATTTGCAACATTGATATAAAGAAGTTCTTTACGGTGTGCTTTTACCGATTTTATGAGCGAGCTGGGAAACAATACCGGATGAGTGTTATTTGCCGGACCAAGCATCAATTGCACCTCACGCTTTTCATCAAGGAAGATATGACGTGCTTTTTTTGACTGGCTTATTTGCGCCAATCCGGTGAGTTTGGATACCAGGCGGGCAAAATGCGCACGCAAGTGGTTATCCATTACGTGAATTACAGCATGGGGATTATGCATGCGTATAACGGTAAGCAGTGCCAATAACAAATCAGGGCTGGTGCATAGCGGATAAAAAAAATGTTCCGATGATATGCGAATGACAATCTGTTTTGTATGTTTCAGCTTTTTCTTGAAGTCAGGCAGATGTTTGAGTACCTGCATCAATGCCTGTTTGTAATCGCCATCGATTCGTTGCGAGCTTACAATCGTTTTTTCCATAGCCTCATTTTCAAGCGGAAAGTGGATAATATTTTCAGTTATAATAAGCATTAAAAAGAAAAAAATCAAATAGAAAATTATATACTGAACACAGTCATAAATTGAACATTTAAGTAATTCAATCTGTGATCATAATGTTGATCGCTTTTGGCCTTTTGCTATTAGCTATTGGGTGTGTTAAGGTTAGGCATTGAACAGGCCGCTCGATAAATATATGACCGTTTGAAGTATAACTTTTAATATAAATAACCAGTCGAACGAATCGCCTTCGACTACGCTCAGGCTGAAGAGCAACCTTCACGGTGATTCCTTCGATAAACTCAGGATATATACTCCGTCGAACCGTGATAACTTGGTAAATTTCAATCGACCGTTATTTTCAACTGGTCATTCGTATTATTATCTTGAAACAATGAATCGTTCGAGTCATCTAATTATTCAGCAAATCTCAATCTTTTCCCTTGATTTTTTCAATGATTCCTGTTACATTTGATTCACTTCACATTTTTTCCCATTTTTTATCTGTATATTTCACAATCGGGCGATTTGATCGATCATTCTACCGTCCCATTCATCAATGATTTCACGCATTCAAAATAACACAGATATCAATTAAACAAACGGAGTCAGTCATTCAATCACTCAGTCGGTTAAAACCATATTTGAAAAAGTATAAAAAACCCTACCTTGCAGGCTTGATGTTTATCCTGGGGTCGAATGTTTTTTATGCAATTTCGCCGCGTGTACTTAAACTAACAATCGATAAAATTGAGGCTGGTATCGAGCCGCGAACGTTGCTCATGTATTGTAGCTTGCTTGTGGCAATTGCGTTCGGACACCTGATTTTCCGATTTTTTATGCGCACGACAATGATCAGCGCTTCGCGGAAGATTGAATATGATATTCGGAACGATTACTTTTCGCACCTGCTCACATTGCCGATTTCATTTTATCACAATTACAAAACCGGTGACTTAATGGCCCGCGCAACCAACGATCTGAACGCGGTACGGAATGTGGTTGGGCCGGGCATTATGCATTCAACAAGTAATATAATGATGTTTGTTTTCGTAATCGCCCTGATGGCCTACACATCATTCAAATTAACGTTATTCGCGTTGATACCACTTCCGTTAATTACACTGGTGTCGAAATTAACTATGAAGCATATCTACGCTACGTTTAAAAAAGCGCAGGAACAATATTCAACCATAACCGCAAAAGTGCAGGAAAATATTTCCGGCGTGCGTGTTGTAAAGGCCTACGTACAAGAGGATCGAGAAACGCAAATTTTTTCCACGTTAAATGACCGATATCTGGAATTGAATTTAAAATTAACCAAAATTCGATCTGTTTTATTCGCCAGCATTTCACTGTTTATGGGAATAGCGCTGGCTGTGCTTATCTGGGTCGGTGGTAAATTGGTCATGACAAATACCATCAGTGTTGGTGACTTTGTTGCATTTACGGTATGGCTTGGAATGTTAGCCTGGCCACTAATCTCGTTTGGCTGGATATTAAATATGATTCAACAAGGCGCAGCTTCATTGACGCGTATTGCAGAAATTCTGGATATACCACCGGCCATTCGTGACAATGAACTGACCGACAAATCGATCCGCGCCATCAGTGGCGAAATTGAATTTCGTGACGTATCGTTCCGTTTCCCCAATACCGATGCCGATACGTTGCGGCATATAAATCTGAAAATTCCGCATGGAACAACATTAGCCGTAGTTGGCCACACTGGCTCCGGGAAATCCACATTTGCGAATTTAATTCCCCGCCTGTTCGAACCAACAGACGGACACCTGCTTATTGATGGTCGCGACATCATATCTATTCCCCTGAAAACGTTGCGTAAACATATAGGCATGGTGCCGCAGGAAACATTCCTGTTTTCCGATACAATCGCGGAAAATATTTCGTTTGGGGTTGATACATTCAATGGCGCCGAACTGGAAGCGGCTGCATCACTTTCTACAATCGCTCATGATCTGGACAAATTTCCGGATAAATATGAAACGCTCCTGGGTGAACGCGGCATTACACTTTCGGGGGGCCAAAAGCAACGGACTGCACTCTCCCGGGCGATCATTCGCAAACCATCCATATTAATTCTGGATGATGCATTTTCATCCGTCGATAGTAACACCGAGGAACAAATTCTGCATCAGTTTCGGGACATGTTAACCGACCAAACGATCATTATCGTTGCCCATCGGATTTCCACGATTATGCATGCTGATCATATTATCGTTTTGGACGATGGCGAGATTATTGAACAGGGCACACATAACGAATTGCTCGCAATGAATGGATTTTACGCCCGACTGTTCGAAAAGCAACGCCTGGAAGCGGATTTGGAAACACTATAATGTGAAACATGAGTAACTTACCACCTCCGTATCTCGATTGTCCGTGTTCTATTTTCTGAAGATTGATTATTTAACGGGACGGATAATTGGAGACAAGGTGACAAGGAGATGGGGGGAGAATATAAAATTTGCTTTTTCTCCGTTTCACCTTATCTCCCTATCTCCTTGTCTATAACCTATGACCTGAATACATCACAAATGACGATCAGAAAAAAATAATTGATAAAATACCCTGGAACGATTACCAATATTCAGGAATACCATAAGGAACAATTTTGAATACATTCCACGAAGAAGAAATAATGGGGAAAGCGTACGACAGTCGTTTAATGAAACGATTGTTGACGTACATGAAACCATATCGCTGGCAGGTAGTGCTGGCTGTGCTGCTTATGTTGGTTGCCACGGCTCTGGACCTGTTAATGCCTTATCTGACCAAAATCGCACTAGACAATTATATTATACCGCATGATGCACAAGGATTGCTTCACATTGTTTGGTTATTCATTTGGGTGTTAGTATTTCAATTTTTCTTTCAAATTAGTCAGGCATACCTGCTGCAATGGATTGGCCAGAAAGTATTATACGATTTACGGATTAAACTATTCCGCCATATGCAAAGATTGTCGCTATCATTTTTTGATAAAAATCCGGTCGGACGATTGGTGACCCGCGTTACAACGGATGTTGAAACATTGAATGAATTATTCTCCGCTGGTATTGTTGCCATTTTTGGTGACATTTTTTTGCTGGCTGGGATTATCATTGTTCTGCTCAAAATCAATTCAACACTTGCGCTAATTACGTTCTCGGTACTACCGGTGTTGTTTTACATAACAATCGTCTTTCGGAAATATGTACGTGAAGGCTTTCGGCAAATCAGAGTGCGAATAGCGAAAATCAATGCCTATTTACAGGAAAATATTTCAGGGATGTTAATTGTTCAGTTATTTAATCGGGAAAAGAAAAACTTTAAAAAATTCGACGTACTCAATGCCGATCATCTCGAAGCATACATCCGAACGATAGTTTATTTTGCTATTTTCTTTCCGGCAGTCGAACTTATTTCAGCAATTGCCGTGGCGCTGATTGTTTGGTACGGGGGCATGAATTTCAACTCCGGTGCAGTGACAATCGGCACATTGGTGGCATTTATTCAGTATGCCCGCCGGTTTTTCCGTCCGATCAGTGACTTGTCGGAAAAATACAATATTCTTCAAGCGGCAATGGCATCTTCGGAACGTATTTTTAAAATTCTGGATACCGTACCGGACATTAAAAATCCGGAAGCGCCATGGGAGGTTATCAACTTTCGCGGCCATATTGAATTTGATCATGTCTGGTTTTCATATAAAAAAGATGAAGAAGATTGGGTGCTGCGTGATGTTTCGTTTCAGGTGCTGCCTGGCGAGAAAATAGCTTTTGTCGGGGCAACCGGTGCCGGGAAAACCACAATTATTAGTCTGCTATGCCGATTTTACGACGTACAACGGGGTAGCATTACCATTGATGGTGTGGATATTCGCGAGTACGATATTCACTTCCTGCGCAGTCATTTCGGGATTGTGTTACAGGATGTGTTTCTGTTCGCTGGTGACATCGAAACCAACATCCGGTTAAGCAACACAGCTATGCCCCGAGAACAGATTATAAAAGCAGCGAAAGATGTAAATCTCGATCCGTTTATCCGGCAGCTACCCAACCAATATCAGGAAGAAGTAAAGGAACGCGGTAGCACACTTTCCATGGGACAGCGTCAATTACTTTCATTTGCACGGGCGCTGGCCAGCAATCCCCACATTCTGATTCTCGATGAAGCCACCTCCAGCGTGGACACCGAAACGGAGCTGCTTATCCAAGACGCGTTAAAAACATTGATGGAAGGACGGACATCGATTATTATTGCTCACCGCCTGTCGACGATTGTCAATTCGGATCGAATTTTGGTGATGCACAAAGGTAAAATTCGCGAGACCGGCACCCATCGCGAATTATTGACGCAAAAAGGAATTTATCACCGCTTGTACCAATTGCAGTATAAGGGGGAAAATCAAGTTTCGTCGTAACCGGGGAGTGAAGTTTGCATAAATTAATGATATGGTGTAATTCGTAGAAAAATTGACAAGGAAATTGGGAGACAAGGAGGCCGGGAGAAAAATAGAATTTTGTTTCTCCCCATTTCCCTGTCACCCACTCTCCACTCATGACATCTCATTTGCAGGAATAGTAAATAGCTCTTCACGCATTCGAGTCGGATGCTGCTACTTCAGATATAGCCAGCGTTTTGGGTAGCGTAAAATAAAACGTGGTTCCTTTGCCCAGTTCGGATTCTACCCAAATTTTACCGCCATAAATATCCACTATTTTTTTAACAACAGTCAATCCAATGCCTGTGCTTTCCATATCATCCCGCGATTGAAGTGTTGAAAAAAGTTGAAATATACGCTCGAAATGTTTTTCGGCGATACCCGGGCCATTATCCGCAACACTAAATTGCCAGTATTCACTGTTTTCATCACATGCAATGTGTATTAATCCATCGGGCTTATCCATAAATTTAATACTGTTGCTTATTAAATTTTGGAAAAGTTGCTCGATTCGAGTTTGATCGATAAATACTGCCGGCAAATTATTTTCGATTTTTATTTGAATAGATGCTGGCGCTGACAGCGCCTGAATTATATTGCTCAACAGTTTATGCAGATTAACTTCTCGAGGATTTTCATTAACACGTCCGGCGCGGGAATATTGCAGAATGCCATTAATTAAACTTCCCATACGTTGTACACGATTGATCAGTAAATTTAATTGCTCCTTCCCCGTCGTATCCAGAACGTTGGCATAGTCCCGGACAATCCAGGTTGCCAGTTGGTTTACGGCCCGAAGCGGCGCTTTCAGATCATGAGAAACAATATAAGCGAAATCCTTAAGCTCTCTATTAGCTAACTCCAATTGTCTTGTCCGCTCAACAACACGGTTCTCCAATTCTTCGTTTAGCACACATATTTTTTGCTCTGCCCGTTTATGCTTTGTAATATCCGTAATGATAATTCCAATCCCATCTTCTACCCTGAAGATTTTAACACATACGAACAATTCATCACCCTCAATATGGAACGCAATATCATCAATATACAGTGGATAGCCGGTTTTCCGTATTGTTTCGAGTTTATCAATAAAGCCGGAATCGCTCCAATTGGGAATTAGCTGACCAACCGATTGACCGATAATTTCACCTGCATTGATTGCAAATAATTTCATTGCGGAATGATTCATTTTCAGTATGACATTTTCCGAGTTAAGAATAACAAAACCGTCCGTAGCCGATTCCATAAACGCCTGTAATTTCCGTTCAGTTATTCGCAACTCTTCTGTTTTATCGAGCACCTGAATTTCCAGGTTCCCCTTCTCCATGCGAAGCTGATCTTCAGCAGCCTTAATGCGCAGCATGACTTTTATTTGGGCAATCAACTCGCCCTGATCAATGGGCTTGGAAACAAATGCATCTGCGCCCAGCTCCATACCACGAATACGGCTTTTCGCGTCCGTCTTCATTGCTGTAACCATGATAATTGGAATCGGATCGGTCGTCGGGTCTGATTTCAACCGTTTGCATACCTCAAAGCCATCCATGCCGGGCATTGAAATATCCAACAGAATTGTGTCCGGCTGTTCGGATACCGCTTTTGCCATTCCATCTACGCCTGTCAGTGCAGTAATTACACGACATGTCGGCATAGCGTTTTTTATTAATGCTGAAATAGTAATCAGATTATCCTGCTTATCATCAATTGCAAGTATAGTCACCATAAAAATTATCCTTAAATTCAAACAATTTTGCACAACCACTCAAAAAGCGCGCGCAATTGATTTGAGAAATGTGCTTTGTGCTCCATCAGTATAATGCTTAGATTTATAACAACGGGGGGCACAAATTTTTGGTATCCGTTCAATTAATTATGGAATTAATGATACAGTATTATCATGCTTTCCCGACACGTCGGGAGACTCAGCATGAAGTTACGCTACCACTTCACACTGAGCCCTTCATCAAGCTCAGGATATACTCCGTCGAAGTGTAAAAGCACACGTACAAATTAACACTACTTTCTTTTATTGAATGGACACAAATTCTTGTACATTAACAGATCATACGCTTCCAACAAATTGTCCAATTTCTTCAAGAATCGATTCCACCTCGATCGGTTTGGAAATGTAACCATCAAATCCTGCCGCCATAATTTTTTCTCTATCTCCTTTCATTACATGAGCGGTTAAGGCAATGATCGGTATATCACGCGTTCGTTGGTCTGCTTTCATTTCCCTGGTAACAGCATACCCGTCCATTTTCGGCAAGGAAATATCCAGTAGAATTATTTGGGGTATGTATTCACGTGCCAGAACGATACCCTGCTCTCCGTCGACGGCTTCGAGTACATTATAATGATTCTTTAGCACTGCACGAATGGAGAGCATGTTATCCGGATTATCTTCAATCACCAGACACATCGGCAGTTCTGTTCTTTTTCGACTTCGTGGCACTGTCGCATTTGTTTTGGACTTTTTCGCTTTATTACTCTGCAGCTTGTCAGACGGGCTATCGTTATCCAATCCGAGCAAGGTTCTCATTTTCTTAAGTAGTCCGTCTTTATCAATATCACCTTTTTGGATGAGCTGTTGGACATTGTTAGCGGCAAGATGTTTTCTGTCTGCAACTGTCAGGTCTTTAGCGGTTAGAATTAGAACCGGAATCGATGCCGTTTCGTGCTTGCTACGAATCGTGTTCAGTACCTGAAAACCGTCAATCTCCGGCATCATCAAATCCAGAATAATTCCATCGGGAATCGTATGCTGCACATACTCGATTCCCTCTTGCCCACCAGTTGCCACATCGACTACATAACCCTCATTTTCAAGTACAATTTTTATCTGAATAATTGTTGATTCATTATCTTCAACTAATAAAATCCGCGGACCGGAAGCCGGGATTGTTTTTATTTTACGAGTCGATTCATGATGAATCTGCTCTAACATATTTTTAATACTTTGCATCAGATTCGCTGGAGTCATTTTACTTATTTCTATAATGGATGACACATTTCCGGACAACCTGTTTTTATCCTCCCGATTCAATTCTTTTGCAGTGACAATAATGACCGGTAAATCCCGGGTTTGGGGTTGGCTACGTATTGACTTCAACACATCAAAACCACTCATCCCTGGCATCATTAAATCGAGAATAATCACATCTGGCAACGTATTTTGTAAGGCATCAAGGCATTTTTCACCGCTGTCAACACTAATGACCGCGATATCTCCCGATTCTGCAATACGGGCAATTTCCATACGGTCTATATCGTTATCATCAACAATAAGTATAGTCTGCGGCTTCTGCGATGATATTTTTTTAATTTCACCCAGCAATTTTTTCTTATCGATAGGCTTGTTCAAATAGCCCATTGCCCCCAGGGCTAAACTTGTCTGCAAATCATCACTCACGGAAATCATAATAACAGGAATATCGCGCAATGTTTTATCGCTTTTTAATTGTTGCAGCGCTTCCCAACCATCGATCCCCGGCATAATAATATCCAGCGTAATAGCAAATGGGTGATATTCCCTCGCCAGGGCTACCACATCTTTCCCGGAGGTCGATGTAATTACATGATACCCTTCTTCAGTAAGGTGTTGAGAAATATAGGAAAGAATTTCCGGATCATCATCCACGACTAAAATTGTCTTCGCTGCAACCGTTGGTTTCACATGCTGCATGGTATTAAAATTTGTAACTGAATTTTGCATATGTGCATCCCAGGTTATCGGTAGATGGACTGTGAACAACGATCCTTCATCGACTGTACTCTGAGCTTCAATATTACCACCTAAAATTTTTGACGCTTTATAAGCAATTGCCAGTCCGAGGCCTGTCCCCTCATATTTACGGGCTGTCGAACCATCCACCTGCCGGAACTCATCAAAAATGTGAGATAACTCTGCTGCAGGAATACCAATCCCCGTATCCTGAACATGAATACGTACATTGACATCATCGTGCGTTGCCGTGACACACACATAGCCGTGATTGGTGAATTTTATGGCATTGCTAATAATATTTTGCAAAATGTGATGTACGTGGATTTCATCGCTGTCAATGTCGGGAAAATCCTCGCGAATTTGATAGCTTAGTTCAATGCCTTTTTCGTTTGCCAAAGGTTCAAGATTTTCAACAATCGTATCAATTGTTCGGCGAAGTGAAAATTGCTGGATATGAATATCCATTTTCCCCGCTTCAATTTTTGAAAGATCGAGAATATCATTTATCAATTCCAATAATTTTTTGCCATTGCGCTCGATAACCTCAAGGTAACCGCGTTCATCGGCTTTCAGCGAATCCCGGGCTTGAATAATCAATACGCGAGACAACGCCATAATGGAGTTTAATGGCGTTCGAAGTTCATGACTCATGTTTGAAAGAAACTCACTTTTCAAACGATTCGCATCTTCGACCTGATTTCGCTGTACTTCAAGTTCAATATTTTGTTCATGCAATTCTTCCGATTGCAACTTCAATTCCTCTGCGGAATTTTTCAATTCATCCGATTTTTTTTGAAGTTCATCATTTTTTACTTCCAGTTCGTGCGCCAGTTTTCGCGTTTGCTCACTTGCAAATAGATTGGAGAAAGCAGTATTTATAGCCATCCAGTTTTGATTTATTATTAACACATGTTCGTGGGAATATGGCTGAATTGAAGCTAACGAGAGCATTGCTGCCACCGTACCGTCTCGCATCACAGGGATTGTGATAATTTCTTTCGGGAAAATATTGCCGGCAAATGTTTTAAAGATAAATGGCGTATTGTTCATAATATTTCGCGTATGAATAATTTCACGGATTTTAAGCGCAGCTCCCATATCACCTTCAAACCGTTGTGCATCAAGAGAATGTCGTAAATCCTTCGTTAAACCGACCGAGCAGAATACACTGAACCATGAACTGTCATCGCTTAGCAAATAAAACGCGCCAAGATTTGAATTTGTCACCTCCTTCAATTTTAACAATAATCCGTTCGCAAAGTCGTACAAATTAGATGCGCTTGCCATTGTCTCAGAAATTTCAGCACCGGTTTGCTGAATACGAATTTTTGAAGCAATGGAATCAGCCATGCTATTAAATGAAGTCGCCAGGAATCCCAGTTCATCTTCACTCTGAATATTGTTACGTACTGTAAAATCTCCGGCCTGAATTTTTTTGGACACATTCGCCATCTCCTGCAACGGACGTGCAACCGCTCTTGCCAACACATACGCGACACCATACGCAATACAAATTGAAAAAGCAATCAATATCAATAAATTATTTAGCATGGCTTGCATGGGACGATTGACTTCATTTACATCCTCTTTTGCGACAAATCCCCACCCGGTTCGTGGAATATGAGCATACGCAGCTAGTACTTTTTCTCCCCGATAATCCTGAATTTCAATAATTCCGGTATTGCCTTGAGAAGCCTTTACTGCAGGCGCAGCTTTTATTTTAAAATTAAGAGGCGCATTGGGATCCCAGCGAAGCTCGCTTATTGCATATGCATTTTTATTAACAATTAAGGTTTCTCCGGTTTCTCCCATGCCGGTACGGTCCAGAAGCAGCCGATACAGCGAATGCTGCAAATCAATTCTGGCCACTAAGATACCAATAATTTTCGACTCATCCTTGATTCCAAAAACCGGGATTGATAACGCCATTGAATTTTTATTTATTGCTTTTGAATAATATATATCGCGGATGTAAATATCTTTTGTTTGCAGTGGTTTTAAAAAATATGATTCAGTCGATTTATTTGTGCCTTCCGACGTTTTTCGTGAGGACAGGATAATATCACCTGTTGTCGGATCGATGATAAATATTTCATCATAATCCTTATAATTGTTGATATAATTATTTAGATGATGTCGGGTCAATATTGTATTTTTCTGGTTCGTATCAATTATTCTATTACCATCAGTGCTAATTTCTAGACTGCGCATTTCATAATCCTGAGAAATCGTTTTTATGTCGCCAATCTTCTCATCCAGCCAATCATTCACTCGTAACACTTTCAGATCGCGAATAGCAATCAATTTCTGAATAGATCGCGATTTGATTACCTGCACGCGTTGCTCATATGTAATTACAACAGAAGTAATCAACGGGATTATTGCCACGAGTAAAAACCAGAATGTTAGTCGTGTGCGAACACTCTTGAACTTGATGTTCATCATTCTCAATCTCCGATCTTCTGAAAAATACCGCAACAATCGTTCACTTGTTGAAAATATCGATTGAATGCAAGTGGCGGCTTTTCAGATGTTCCCAAAATCAGGTAGCCATTTTTCACGATTGCGCGAAACAGTTTCTTAAAGATTGCATCTTGTGATTGCGGTGTAAAGTAGATGAGCAAATTTCGGCAAAACACAATATCAAAATTTCCGAATACACTTTCCGGCGGAACAAACGCCGAAGTATTCAACATATCGAAGTATGAATAACTGACAAGTTTTTTTATTTCAGGAATAATGTAGTAAGCTTTGCCTTCGGCTCGAAAATACGTTTTCAAAAATTGATAACGAACGTCCTTGATACGCTCAAATGGATACGCACCCTGTTCAGCAGCGTGAAGCGAATCCTGATCAATATCAGTTGCAAACAATTTGATATCATAGTGAATTTTTTCTTTTGTCAGCAATTCATACAACAGAATCGCCACAGAGTAAGGCTCTTCCCCGGTTGCACAGCCTGCTGACCACATGCGTAAATAATAGTTTTCAGTTCTTGCTTTCTCTGTAAGCAATCCGGGTAATAATATATTTTCAAGATATGCGAACATCAGGCCATCCCGAAAAAAACGACTTACATTTATTGTTAACGAATCAACCAACGCATCCAATTCATCCGGCTTATGTTTTAGCTGATGGAGAAATTCAAGCGCATCCCCGGATTTTAATCGTCCGAGGCGATCGGCGATTCTCCGCTTTACAAATGCCGGATAATAGTGCGATGAATCAAATCTTCGTTGTTCATACAGCAATGCCAAAATATCCTGATAGACATCCCTATCAATGTTCATTACACTCTCCCTTGAGCAATATGGCCAAATTCGTACGTCCTTTTCCGGTTTATTTCGGTAGCGTAAAATTGAAAGTCGTGCCTTGCCCCAAGGTTGATTCTACCCAAACAGAGCCACCGTAATATTCAACTATCTTTTTTACAACCGCCAATCCAATCCCGGTGCTTTCAGATTTATCCTTCGTTTCCAGTGTTTGGAAGATATGAAAAATACGATCATAATATTTTGCATCGATTCCAGGCCCATTATCCGACACACTAAATTCCCAAAAATTTTCCATCTCGCAACAGCTAATACGTATCACCCCTTCCGGCTTATCTATAAATTTTATCGCATTATGGATCAGGTTCTGAAACAGTTGAATCGCACGAATTTTATCAAGATTTAAAGTTGGTAAATTATCGTCGACAGTAATCCGTATATGGGGAATAGGGCCGATATTTTCAATCACATCACTGACAATTGCATTTAAATTTTGTGGCTCAGCATTCTTTTCCAGCCGCCCGATCCGCGAATATTCCAGAATACCTTCAATAAGTAAATCCATACGCTGAACACGACCAATCATTGTATTTAAATATTCCTGTCCGGTTGCATCGAGTTTGTGCATATAATCATTCAGAATCCAGTCTGATAGCTGGCTTATAGCTCGAAGCGGCGCCTTTAAATCGTGTGATACAACATAGGCGAAATTTTTTAATTCTTTGTTAACAGCTTCCAATTCAAATGTGCGTTTTTTAACACGTAGCTCAAGCTCGGTGTTTAATTTACGAATTTGTTCATCCGCATTTCGGCGCTCCGTTATATCGTTCATGAAGCAAAGAACGCCGGGCTTTCCCTGCCACTCAATTCGAACAGCATTGACTTCCACCCATTTTAGCTGTTTTTGTTTTGTATAGATACGGAACGAGTGTGCGGTTAGTGGATATATACCTTCTATCCGATTTCGGAATCGTTCGTTCACTCCATCAATATCCGCAGGATGAATCAGGTCGCGCTGGTTAATTTTAAAAATTTCATCGGTGCTGTACCCTGTAATTTCTTCCATTTTGGGATTAGCGAATTTAATGAAATAGTCCTGAATAATAAAAATTGCTTCGGTGGCATTGTCCACAAGATCACGGTACTGCTCTTTGCTAACACGAAGCTCGTTCTCCATCCGTTTACGCTCGGAAATATCCAGCGCAGTAAAAGTAACTCCTTTGGAGTGATCGGCCGGATCAATCGGGGTTGAACTCAAAATCACATCAATAATTTTTCCGTCTTTTCGCCGCATTCGGGTTTCAACTGTTCCTGTGCCTTTTTCAGCAATCTGACGATATTTTTCCTGGCCGACCCATGAGTAAATTTCTTCATTCGGGTAAAGAATTCTGGCGCTGTTATTTAATAATTCGTCACGCGCATATAACAGCATGTCACAAAAGCGATCGTTTACCTGAGTCAATACCCGGTTAACAACCATGCCAATTCCTGTCGGTGCAGCCAGGAAAATACTCCTCAGGCGGGCTTCACTTTCTTTTATTACGATTTCAACACGCTTACGTTCACGAATCTCTTTTTTTAATGCAGTGACGGTTTTGGCTAATTTCATACTGTTCTGCCGTACATCATCATATAGTAATGCATTTTGTAATGCGATCGCGATTTCATTGGACAAAATTTCCAGAAAGGATGCCCGCTTCTGAAAATCGATTTTCTCACGTGCAGAGGCAATTCCAAGCACTCCAATCAATTTGTGCATACCGTGCAATGGTAAAGCCGCAAACGAAATTATTCCGGCATCTTTACATTCTTGCCAGGAACAGCGCTTATCTTTGGAAACATTGAGTGAGTAAACTGGCATCGCATCTCTCACGGCTATACCACATAGATATTCTCCGACTTTGTGAACTGGCGTCGTATTGTGTTGAAACCGGGATTCACTTGCCCAGAAATCCTGCAAAATAAGATCATTCTTGTCGATTAGAAATAAAAGTGTTAAATCAGGCTGCATGGTTTCGGCAATGGCTTCGACCACGGTTTTAGTAACTTCATTCAGTGAAAGACTTGACGTTATTTTTTGACTGACACGATTAAGTGTTTCCATGTCCTGAAAATTCCGCTGAATTTTTTCTTCTGCCTGTTTCTGTTCGGTCACATCCCGAGCTACTGCAAATATTAATTTTTCATTCGGTAGCGGAAATGAATTCCAGGAAATCCAACGGTACGTGCCATTCTTACATAGGTATCGGTTTTCGAAACTTGTGATAAGTTTACCATCAATCAAATGATGTCTTGCCTTAATTGTTGCTTCCCGATCATCCGGATGAACAAATTCAATCCAGGGTTTGGCAAGCATTTCTTCATCGGACCATCCAAATGTTTTTGACCAGGCAGGATTCATCTGTTTGAAATATCCATCGAAACCGGCAATGCAAAGCATATCAATCGACAGATTGAACATCCGATCGCGTTCTTCGTTCGCACGTTTTTGTTCAGTAACATCATCATAAATCGCGACAATTTCACCGGTTGGCGCTTTATATACATAATTCTCACGCCAACCGACAATTCGATTGTCCTGGTACAGCGAAATCGGATGATCCTCCGCAACGCCAGACTGGTACACTCGTTTAAAAATTTCAAACAGACCAAAATCGATTACACCGGGGAATATCTGTTTTACACTTTTTCCAATTACCTCTTCGCGTGATACGTGCTCAATCTTCTCACTTGCTTTATTAAAATCCTTGAAAATAAAATCTTCACCATCATTAACCGCTTCATAAACAGCAACACCGCTACTCATTGAATCAAATAGATTTCGAAATCGTTCTTCTGTTTCCTTCAATTTGATTTGCGTCTCCATAATCTCGGTAATATCCCGGATCGCCTCAACGACATGTGTGACGTTGCCATCATTTGATTTTAAGGGGGATAATAAAATATCTGCGTACAGATGTTTGCCTTGATGAGTTGTGTGAGTATGGATGCAGCTTCGGGATTCCCCGGATTCAAACACTTCCTTCATCAGGCATCCATTTTTCTGCAACTTACAGGGGGTTTCATACCCTCGTAATAATTTATAGCATGGGTGGCCTAATATTTCATCCCGAGATAATCCGATTGAATTCGCCGCCGAGTTATTCAGATCGTGAATTTTATATTCACGATTGATAACAATTATATCTTCGTGCATATTAAACAGCAGGGAACGGTAATAATGCTCGCGTTCTTTGAGCGCTGTCTCTGCCTTTTTTTGCTCAGTGATGTTTTCGAACGCGACCGCCAGTCGCTCACCGGGAATTTTAAATGCACGAATTCGAAAGGCTCCTGAAAGACGGTCATCGCTATAAAACAGATCATCGGTTTCAAATTGCTGGCCGGTTTTTATTACTGATAAATACGCGTCTGTTACTCCCCGTTCACGCGCACTCGGCCATATTTCATTAAATTCTTTTCCGATCCAGTCTTTTGTATTTATTGTTGTAAGTTTTTCTGCCTGGGGATTCCCGTTTTCCAAATACAATTTGTCCGGCGCCCGGAACTGATATATAAACATGCCGGATGGAATTAGCCGAACAATATCCGCAGATGTTTGCAGTGAATCATTTAGCGCCTGAGTAGCTGATTCCCACTCAGTAACATCTTCAATTGAAGCCACCAGTCCATCAAATTCACCGGAATCATCCAATAATGGCGATGCATTAATTCTCAACAATTTCCGTTCACCGTTCGCCCATTCAATTGCATGTTTGAAACTGTAAACAGATTTTTTATATTTTTTAACCAGAACAAAGGGTAATTGGCCGTTAGAAATTGGAATACCATCATAATCGGTTATTTTAAATTCAGGAGCATTGTACGCACGTTGCGTTATTTCAGTCTTTTTAAGTCTTAAAATATGTTCAGCCTGGATATTCGCATATAAAATTTGGCCATCTTTGTTGAGAATTGTTATCCCAACCGGTATCGTATCTGTTATCTTTTCCATGCGCTGTTGTTGCTTAACAAGCGCTTGCTGTGCGCGTTTACGTTCCGTGATATCCTGCCCAAAAACAACAAATGCCTGCTGCCCCGATAGATGAATCGGAACTGATGTGGATTCAGATATCAGTGTACTGCCATCTTTTTTCAGTATTTCCATCTCCATGCAAGGATTTGCCGCATCGTGCGATAAATTTCTTAAACGTTGCATTACTGCCGGTCGATAATTTTCCGCGACCAGATCCGTGCCCAGCATACCTGTCATTTCATCCGGCGAATCATACCCCATCATCGCTGCTGCGGCTGGATTACAAAATATAATCCGATCGTCCTGCAAAACCATAATCGTTATTGGCGATGCATTAAACGATACCCGATACCGATCGACATCTTCCTGTAACTGCTTATCCCTGTCTGTTTTTGCCATTCTTAACGAACGATTTTCCAAAATTACTGCTAACAATCGCACCGCCTTTTCAATAGCTGATCGCGTTTCCGGGTCGATTTCATTCATCATTTTACAGCTAATCCATCCAAACGATTTATTGGCTGTGCACATTTCAAAGGACCACATGCCAGCCTCACGCGTTTCTGAATATTGAAACGATGTGTCTTCAAAAAGTTCGTCCAAAGCACGAGTAAAAGATGATACAATCGTATCCCGATCATCTTGCTTTGTCATGTCCGATACGATCGCCAGCAACTTGGTTGCGATTGTGCTCATAAGGGCATCCTGCGCTTTTTTTGTCGTATTAGTTAACCTGTTATATTTTCTTTCAAATTGACAACTAGAGAAGCCAGCATTTTAGTACGAAACTGCATTTCAAAAAATGATAAGGGGGAGAATGGGGTAAAGTTGTACTTATCTATCATTATTAAACGGAATTAAGCTTATTTTAAACCGTAATTGATATTTAAGAATTTGTGTAAAAAAAGAAGAAATCGGTAGTCACATTTAAATTCCGGCCAATGATGCAATTTCGTATGAAGCAATATAAAAACAACTTCCTATATTTCAAATAGTTGTTACAAAAATATCATTATATTTTATTAGTGGATTTTAAAAAAAATAATGTGGTTTTCGGATCGATTGCAACTCAGCAAGCGGGAACATCCCAATGCAGAAGTAAACTTAACGCGTTGTGCGCCGCTGTTTTGGCAATTCACTCATGTGCCGACTTCCACGATACAGCATAATCGCACGGAGGCCAACAAAAGTGATTAGCTGAAAATGGACATAGCGAACAGTCAGATTTTTACCGATTAACATGGAGCCGGTGAGAATAGGATTTTTATAACGCAGTACACGCGTAATCCATTTAAAAACATTATAGACTTTATTAAATCGCTTCACGATCGGTCTGTTCATAAAATTCGTCACATCCTTGACATTCCGGGCGCGAATATCCAACACTTTTAGCATACGGTTTTGACTTACAAATTTGTTTATGTCTGTACAGATAAGTATCAATGCCGCGGTAATATGCGTCAATTTGGGTTCCAGTAGCGGATCACTTGATGCCGGATAATAATATCTGGAAATTTCCCTGACCATCGCCACCGATGCATCCACCAGCGGTTTCACCCATTCAGGATCAGGATGACGTGTGTGTGTTAACGTGCGCCGGTGCCTCAACAAAATGGCTTTCGCGCCAGGTTCAATCTGGCTGGAACCAATTGTGAGCGTGGGTGTGGATAATAGTTGGCTATTTTCAATTTCATGCCGTAATTGTCGTCGTAACCGAATAAATCGAATCAGTCTGACAATTCCGGTTACGAAGGCAGTCAGAGCCAATGCGGTTGTAAATCCAAGCAAAAATTGTTTATCGATTTGAGGCATGGCTGATTTAAATTGTTCTGATTTTAAAATTGTGGACGTTACTATTACACACGCTTGATTGCTCCGAACGCAGCATAGCATGAATTTTTATGGAGCAGTTCCACATAGTCATATCCCACCTTCCGCAGAAGTTCCAGTTGATAGGTTACCGGCCGCGGCGAATCTTCCTTTTCGATACATTCAAACACTCTGCTGCGGAAGTAATCACCACCTGCATTCTTCAAGTAATCGCCATATCGTTCCCACATCATTTCCTGGACTGCGTTGGTCTCATGCGCGACCAAATCCGTAATCCAGATACTGCCGCCTGGTGCTGTTAATTCATAAATTTTCCGGAATGTCGACTCCCAATCCTGATCATCGCGTAAATGATGTAATACAGCGGCAGCCAGAATAACATCGTATCCCTGCACAGGTAAATCGATATGCCTGAAATCACCCTGAAGGGTTCTGATAGTACCAGTATTGACTTCGGTGATCCGATCGCGCGCCTTTTCCAGCATGGGCAAGCTCAGGTCAACGAGGTCGCTATCGAATGGCGTGACATACTGGCACAACTTTATCGTGTTATTACCGGCGCCACAGCCAATATCCAGCACACGTTTGATATTCGGGGTGGATTCAAATGCCGCACGTGTAATTAATTCCATTGCCAATGGTGCATCTACAGTTGATACTTGTCCAGTATTAAGATTGGTGAAGCGTTCCACATTGGCATCAAATCGCGCTTTTAGTTCATCGATAGTTGATTTTTCTGCAAGAAGTATTTTCAATTTTTCGTCATCCTGTAAGTGAACGTGAATTGTCGGTGTCCGTTTTCGAATTAAGGTCGCTTTCCTGGCTTGGAAGGTCAGTTCTCACCCGGAAATCTTCAGCGGGAAATGCGTTAATCAGCCATTCCCAAAGAGACGGGGGAAACGATCAAAAAAAAGTTACAATAAAAAATCTATAATATCAATACAAAATTTGGGAATTCAGTAAAGTGTTTCGGGGAGGAATTTCACATATTGTGTTTGTTTTTAACGAGCAGCAATTTTGTAATTCCTGTTAAGGAATCAAAATCTCGTGGAAGCTGAGCGATAGCATCGCTTGAAGCGATATTATAACTCAGTTACAGTCTCAAGAAGTAATCCCTAAATAGTTAATTTTCAGACAAGCGTTTTATTTCACCACCACCATCTTCTTCATAAATGTCTCTTTCATGCCATCCGCATATGCAAGCGAAAGTTGATAAAAATACACACCACTTCCGTAATGTGTGGCGTCAAACGATACATTATACAGACCAGCGGCTTGCTGTTCGTTGGTGACAAGCGTGGCAGTTGTTTCCCCAAGCAAATTGTAAATGCTCAACGTAACGCGAGCCGCTCGTGGCAACTGATATGCAATTTTTGTCGTCGGATTAAACGGATTGGGGTAATTCTGGAATAATTTAAACGTTGCAGGCGCATCATTTGTCGTTTGAAACTCGACCGCCGTCCAGACACTATTATCGGCGCCCGGTGTGCCTTTTTTCACTTTGGAATACGACCAGTTAAACGGGCGATCATTAAGACCACTCGTGTTTTTTAATTCCAGGCTGGGGCCGGAGCCATCCGGTTCTTTGGGCCAGGGCATATCGTTATCAAACTTTATTCTTAGAACACATTCACCTTTTACATTGTATAATTGTACCTGGTCACTATCATCAAAACCAAAATCGAGTTCTCCAATGATATTGCGGACGTCCGGGTACTGTGTAGTGAACCGGAGAGAATCGCGGCACACCACCAGAAATGCACCCGGCGCCAACGAACTGTTGGGCGGAAATATGAATACATGCGTCGTGTCCTCATCTGTCAATGTCCAGCCATCAAGCAAAATTTCTGCATTCGACGCGTTGTACAGTTCCACCCAATCACGGCTATCGTAAACCGGAGACGGATTGTACATAATTTCGGTCACTTTTATTGGGTATGACTCCAGACTGATTGGGAAATCATGGTCATCGAAATGATAGTAGGCGCCAATATCCGCAATCGTATTATCCGGGTCCCTGGCCGCTTCCGGATTGCCGGCATTGTAACATACTGAATTGGGCTGTAGCTCGACATTGTGCTCCAACGGATTTTTAAATAGCGGGTCGGCAACCAGATTGGTCGCGCCCGGCAATACGTCCATGTCCGACAAACAGTAAGACACAGCAATGGTAGACAGACTATCCACCAGCGTTGAACCATCATACGCACCGGATATGATTGTATTGCTCACATCGGCCGCGCCGCCACCTTTGCCGTAATTTTTTTCGTAGCAGGCAACACCGATATTATTATTGAAAAACGTATTCTGATCAACGAACGCATATGCGCCATCTTTAACCGCCACCGCCATATCGCAATCGGCAATCACATTTCGTTCGACGATCACTGTAGCATTCTGTGCGACCGAGACACCCTTGTCTTTCGAGCCGTAAATGACATTTCCATAAATGAGTACGTTTTTAGCCTCCTCGCCAATATCAATCGCATCACAATTAAATCCGTTAAAATTATAAATATGATTTCCGCAAATAATGCCGTTCGTCACATCATCATAATCAATTGCATCTGTATCGGGCTGCTTCGTGCCCCAAAATGTACAATTTTCAATACGGGCGTTGCCATGCTTCATATTTATGCAGTCGGACGTTATATATGTACGAATTGTGGAATTGGTCAGCACGATGCTGCCGTACTGGAAAAACATCGGGAACCGGCATTTATCAAGTGTAAGGTGACCGACAATCACATCCGCGTGATCCCCGGAGATCGCGGCTTTTAACGCCAGCGGATCGTCGCCGGAGGTCGCGCCTTCAATTATGACATGGGAAAGTTTACAGGTGTCCGTCGTATTGATAAAACACAGCGCGCCCCACGCTTTGGTAGCTGTTTCATTATTGGGAATAATATGGACCGGCTGTGTTTCCGTACCATTTATGAGCAATTGACCGGAAACATACATACTGGCAGATGGCGCCATTTTCACCGTGACACCTTCTTCGATTGTTAGACGTGTATTCGGGCGCACAGTAACATCGCCGGTTACATAATACGGTGAATTTGAACGACTCAGCACACGGTCTGTTGTCACGGCGCCGGTAATTGTTTGTACATTGATTTTAGTAAAATTCGCGATTAAGGTTTGATCGTACGTCAAGGTAATGTCAATCGAATCCGCACTACCAAACTGATCCCACCCATCGAATCGGTAACCCACATGGGGTACTGCTTTTATAGAAAGTGGAATATTGGCGAAGTATCGCCCTTGATTTTTCAATAACCGGACATCATCGATAAAGATGGTTCCGGCAGCCAGAGTACTGGAATTGATCGTCAATTCCACCGTACCATCCAGATTTAGTTGTTGCCGCAGATCGTCGAACACCACATCGGGCCTCAGTTCCGTAAACAGCTTAACCCGATCGAGCTGATTGTCCCACGAGGATATCGAAGGAATGCCTCCCTGACTGCCCCATTTTTGGATGTGATAGGTCATTTCATCGCGGACAATTGTCGTCAGACTATCGACAAGACCTTTTAGCCGATTTGAATCAAAGGTGCTATTCAAATGCGCCGCCGCACGCTGCGCAAACAGATTTTTAAAATTATCATTCTGTAGCAACCGACTGAACAATGGATATTCATTCAGATAATCATCCACCAAATTGCTCTGCACATTATCCAGATTGAAACCTCTGTCAATATCCGGAATCAGCCATTTCCATTTAGCGCCTTCGGTGCGAGGCCGCCACCACTCCCGATTGTGACGCCAGCTTGTGTTGTGCACATAAATTTCCGTAATCACATAATCGATAATGCTTCCGACATCCAGTTGCGCAGTCACGTTTGCGTACACGTTATCGTCGGTGATGTCGTTTTGCTCCATATAATCGACCATTGCATTATAAATACTGAAATCGCCTTCAATAATCGAAAGATCGCGAACACCATCAGCAACCATTGTATATTCCAGATGATCATAATTTGTGGGATCAATATAATAGTGACTGGCGAAATATTGGGGATCAAAACGTTCCCGGATATTGCTAATCCCCCAGTATTCCCCGTTCAAAAACAGCACGCACGGCGTATATGCCTGAATACCATTTTCCATCTGTCCGTTCACGATACTTTCAAGCATGGCATCCTGCAACATGGTGGTCGGCCAGTTGTCGCCGCCATTACGGAATACAATATTTTTAATGACGCCGATCGGTTTATTCGGGAATAGCTTGTAATTAATCGCATCATCACCGTATCGACTTCGCATATAGATGGTAAGTGGCTTTTGGGCGAATCGCCAAATATTCATTCCACCGAGACGTACACCGGCATTCACATCAAACAATTCTTTACCTGCTGGCGAAAAATAGGATAAATGAGAAGGCACTTCCCGCTGCTTTAATTCTTTTTCATAAATTCCGGTCGTATTCCCCCATAAAAATTCCGGATCAATAACAAGGGAAGCTACCGGCAGGGTCATCTCACGTTCATTTATGAAATACGTTTTTGTTGCAACTATGCCCGGCAGTTTACCATTTTCGTAACTCCGTGCCCGCAACATTCCTGTTTGACTAACGGAAAGCGGTTGTGAGTACACCGGCGATGTACTATTGGGGATAGAGCCATCGGTTGTAAAACGAATCACGGCATTTGCTGAATTCGTACTCAGTGAAACAAATTGCGTCCCTGGATAGAATCCGTTTTCCAGCGAGAAATTCACATCCGGCGCTGCCTCAGTGATGGTGACCTGAAGCGACGCATTCGCCGAGCCGGGGGTTGGTTCGGCGAATAAAATCCATTCATCCGGATGCGCCGGGTCTCGTCCGTAAGAGACATCGGTAAATTGATATCCAAACGAAACGGAATCCACGTGTACAATTTGCATGGCATCTGTCAGAAAAGAAACAGACAATGCCAGGTCGAAACTAATATCCGAACTAGTGCCGCTGATCTGATGAATTTCGACTGCAATTGTGTTTTCACCAGCCTGCAAGCTAGTTTTATCTATCTGATGAGAGACGAACGTATCTTCATCGCTACCGCTGATCGTATTTGCAGCCGGTGTATTGTAATTGATATCGCCGGAGGGCATATCAGCACGAAGGACTTCCACACCATTAACGTAAATCACTGCTCCATCATCCCGCAACAAATTAATGGATAAATTGCTGATGTTATCCGGATTTTCCACAGTAAAATGTTTGCGAAAGCAGGTGGTGATATATTTATTCTGACTGGCTGGTCCATAATCAAGCACCGTTGACTCATCGCCGTCACCATAACCTAATTGAGCATTGCCTTCGTACCACGAGCTATCATTAAAATCAACCGTGCGCCAGGCCGTCCCCTGATCCGAGCCATTATCCAGATATTTCCATGATGCACCTGCGGGAATCAACTCGGCTGACTCGGTTCCGGCAGATTTGAATAATCCCAACTCTTCACCGTCCGAACTGATTTTAAAATTAGTGTGGAGGTTAACTGTTGTATGAACTTCCCACGGCCAAAACGGTCGCACAAACGTGTAACCGGGACCATGATCGTAGCCATCCGCCCAAAGGAGTATATAGCCATGCGCTGGAATGACCGTGCCGGCAGGTATTTCCCATTTTAATGGATTGTTCAAATTATCAGTGAGATAATACCCATCCAGATTTACGGCCGTTTTCTGGCCGTTGTATAGTTCAATCCAGTCCGAAAAATCATCAAAGTCAATCATTTCCGGATTTACTGATGTATTGGACGCCAAAAATTCATTGATCACCACATCAATTTGGGCAACACTTAAAACCGGGAACCAGCACATCGATACGAAAATTAGCATCCATTTTAACATAATACATGAACTCCTGTAAGGAAATCAAAATGCGACACGCCACAGATAGTCTCATCATTGTTATATCAACCACTTCTTCTATATATACGTTTGAAATCCGTATTTTCAGACACACCGATGACCGATAAAAAGTATTCATTTCACCAAATAAATGGGATAAAGTTTCAATGCGAATTACATTTTTGAACGGTACAAGGAATGTGCCAGAATTATTTTGCACAATTGATGTTTGCCATATGAAACGCACTTAATTGTAATATATATGCCTTCTGGGATGGCTTACTGAAGTGAAAAATCCGATCATTCATGATATATTCTTTGATGTACATCATTTCCAACTGGTCATTCGCATTTCTAATAAAAAAAGTCCACCCCTTTAGGAATGGACTTAAATTTGAAATGGATTTGCAGTGATCAATCCTTCAGACAAACATTTAGACTTATTCCACCTTTATTTCTTCAGGTTCAATTCTATCAAGTTTCGCTTGTGCTTCCTTTTTCATTTTCCGATGACTAAGCACCTGATATACAATCGTTACCCAAAGAACGAACATCAGCAACATTGTCATAATCGCGGAAAGATTCCAAAACAGAACGACCAGACCAAACAGAACGAATAACGTCATGCGGGATTCAAATATGTGCTTTATGGTGGTCGCATGCGTTCCGTACTGATTTTTTATCCAGGTCATTCCTGCTCCAATTACCAAAACTAATTTTCGTAAAACAGATCGCAACAGATACAACAATAATAGCCCCAAAATCACAAGGCCCCAGCGAATCGAACGCATTACCCAATTCTGGGCAAATCGAATCTTCACTGTCAACGGATCATCGGGCTTGATAATCGATTTGGCGAAACGGTAGACCTGACCGCCCGTGGGGACTTCGATCTGTATCGGAAGCACGCCGGTGCTCATGCTGCTTCCGCCAACTGCTGCCTGAGGGTCCATCTGCTGAGAGAGACCTTCGAGCCGGCGGCTGAAATCCATTTCATTGGCGACCTGACTCTTGAGTTCTTTATCTTCAAGCGGCACATTGCGGAAACGACTTTTGTAATCTTTTCCTTTGTACACTTTTTTCATATTGCTTTCGGATAACTCGGAATCGAGTAATTCATCCACCTGAGCTTCACCGCTATATTCGCGTTTATCATGCGTGGAGAAATTAAAGCCGCGGATAATTTCTTCCTTTTCCAATGTGCTGTTAAAACGCCAGTAAAGATAATCATTCGGCAGGTAAACTGACCAGATAAGCTGGCTCGCCAACAAACCGACTGCTGGCAATTGCGCATCCAACGTGCCAATGTTCGGGAACCGGTTTTGTACGAGGCAGTATATAATTTCCACCGGGAATGGTTGCAGCAGATTGTTCACCGATGCCGAGCGAATCAACGGCACCAACAATTTACCATCGCTATCGATGGATGATTCCACCGGCGAGTTGTTTACGAATACGCTCCATACATCCGCCTTGTCCGGGAGCTGGATTTCAAGAAACTGCTTGGCGCTGTTCTTGACCTGGTAGATTAAACGGTGGACAATTTTGCCGTCTTCGGTGAACAATGTCACGGCGCTACCGGAATGTATTGTTGCTACTGGCACCGCTATTTTTTCATGTTTCTGAATATCGAGCACCAGGCTGTAGGGATGCTTTAGATACTTGAATCCGTACATCAGCGGCTTCACTGATTTGTTATACAATTCCTGAGGTAGTTTTTGCACGGCGATCTTTTCCAGACCCTGGCTCTCGGTTATTTTCACTTCCGCGCTGGTTTTCAATTCCACCCCAATAAAGCCATTTTCCCGAACCGTATCCAGCACGCGAATGCCGGAGAAACCCGACACATTACTTTTATCCGCCAACGATTTCTCAGCCGACACATGAATAGTTACGTTCCCCTTTTTGCTGTAAGTAAACGGCACATTAATCAACCGTTGCCCATCCTGTAGCGTCTCCTGCCACTCACCGATGCCCTCGCCATAAATCGATAAAATATTCACATCGTCAGGTACCGAAAATCGAACAGCATCCACCTCACTGTGCAAAATGTTATAGTTAATATCTGAACTGATTTTCAATGCATCATCTTCGATTGATAGCAGATGCTGAACTTCACTATACAATTTTGGGGGAATTTTTTCGGTCACTTCTACTTTTTTCCGCCAGCGGATACTTACCATACTTCCCGGAGATATGATTGCCGATACATTGGTTTTATTCGCCTGGATTCGGCTAACGAGTTGCTGAGCCTGCGGGATTTCCACATCAATATCAGTCAACGGAATGTCGAGTGTGAGCGACGTAATCGGCGTTTGCATAATGGAGAGATCAATTTTATGTGGACCTTTGGCTAATGATGATTTTATTGAAAACGTCACGATGACAGTATATTCACCGGCCTCAGTAAATATTGCCTGATGATAGCCTCCCTCGCTTACCACCAATGCCTGTTTGTTATTGATGCTAATATCTTCGAGCGCAATATTATTTGGCAATAATGGCACTTTTAAATATCCGTTTTTTTTCAATACATGAACCTGAAATGTTCCGGTAAAGCGAGTGTTTTCAGACAGCATGTGTCCGGAATAACTCGCCTTTGTAATCAAATAATCAAACGGAGGGCGTTGATTCTGATCTGTTGGAGTCTTCATTTGTTCGATCAGTTTCCGAAACTCATCCTGAGTGAGAATTACATTACCGCCAGTTATTTTCGGAGTTGGTGACATGTCGGCGCCTGTCTGTGCCAAAATTTTTTGATAGATATCCAGAGAAATGACGATTTCATTCTCATCCAGGTGGATGACTTTTTTGAATTCGTCCCACGGCAAGGTGAGTTGACTGTTGTCATTGGTTTGATTTTGTGAAACAGCGGGCGAAATGGAGCTAATGATTGCATAAAACAGTATGCAAAGCATTGTACATAATTTTGCGTCCTTCATCCTGATGTCCTCCTGTTGAAGTGATGGTGTCACTGATGATTTTCAAATTACATACAACTGAATTTATCCTTTATTCCATTTTATTTTTCCTGTCCGTAATATGCCGTTTTCTGATTTATGAACATCGTAATGAAAGTGTCGCGAAGCGTTGCCTTAGTATACAATCACGCTGAGATTTATGCGAAATTTGTGTTCATTAACCGATTCGAGCGTTTTGGAAAAAACTGTTTATAGTTTCACTCATCAGCGCAAGTTAGGTAAAAATTGTTGTCACACTGTAAATCAAATATTAATGCAAATAATAAGCAGGCATAAATTCTCTACTATCAGTATTTTCATATTTTCATGTTATTCCGTTCAATTCGCCCTCAAGCTACCAGTAATTTTTCCGATGATATAGATATGTAATTTACACAGTTTTGACATTTCGGAAAGGAGTAATTTATGAATGTTCCCCCCGCAACAGATGTAAGATGGAAAGATGTAATTACTGGAAAAGTAAATTACCAGTTTGAATTTTTCGCATTCAACATGTGCGTAAAACGGCTGAGCCTGGTACTCAAACGTGATTCATCGCAAATCACCCTGAATAAATGCACCCAGGAATTACGTGATATATTCGCAGAAAATGTTCAACTCCCAAAGGTTCAGCGAGATTTAGTTAAAATTTTTGGAAAAGGAGGGGTGGCATGAAACAGGTGATGTACACTGCCGAACAAGTAAAAGCATTAATTGAACAGGGCAAAAATTTAATTCTTGCCGGTGATGAAAATGTGCTGAGGAAATTACCCACTGGTAACTGGATTGGCGGCACCATTCCGTATTTTATGGCTGAAGAAGGCGGACGTTTCGATCAAACCAATATTTATGTTACCGAACTACCTGATTACATCAAGAATAACTTTATTATTGTATATGATGAATTTAATTTGAATCGGGTCTATACGGATATTCCGGAAAATGGAATGGGATTTATACTGATTCCTGCGGCATGCAATACGCACTTGTCGTTCTCACTAAACGCTCCGGGATTCGAAAAATTCGCATTCAAACCATTGCTCGGCTGGATTACCGGTGTAAATCTTGCCGATTTAGGTAAAGTCTCCCCCAAAGTTTTTAATGGCGAGTCCGGAAAAGTCATTGAGGATGGTGCAGTGGTTTTTCATATGCAACTCCCTGAAAACAAGATATCCGACATGAGCATTGTCAACGTATTTGAGCAGGGACAGGGTGATACATTCACGTTCCCGGAAGATGGATTTCAAGTAACAGATGTATACGTTAATGGCCAAAAACAAAATTTCGCCGACTATCTATTGGAAAATAAAATTGATACGAAATTACCTCTGGTAGCCGATTATTATGGTGCAAGTGTGAATGTCAGTTTCCAACAAATTGATAAAGACGCTCGCCGAGTAGATTTATACGCACCCGTGTTCCAGAATGTGGAATATCGTTGCGCTCAACCGGTGGAAGATTATGTCAATCTGTTTGAATCCAATATGCCAAAAGATGATGTGGATAGTATTTTCTTCTCCTGCAACTGCATTCTGAATTATCTTTATTCGGAGCTTGAAAATAAGCAAACCGGAGGCATTACCGGTCCGATTACTTTTGGTGAAATCGCCTATCAATTATTGAACCAAACAATGGTTTATCTAACAATAATGGATAAATAGAGAAATAAAAAAACCAGGTTTCTCACGGAAACCTGGTTTTTAATTTTCTATTCAAATATTGCTTATTCCGGCAATGAAATTTTGAAAGGTACCTTAACTTTTTCCCAGTGCAAGAATGCAGTTGCGGACGTCCCGTTTAAATCGTCGAATCCGTATGTTAACCATTCATCAAACGGAGCCTCTACCGGTTTCACGGTGACGCGGAGCGCATCTTCGGCCTCATTGTATTTGTAGCTTCCCCACAATTCAGTATTTTTGTTGAAAATCACTACCCACTCATCTTTTCCCGGTAGCATGTGAATTGTATATTTTCCGGCAGGAAGTTTTTGGCCTTCCACCAATACATCTTTACTTACTTCAATTGAAGTGGCCTCATTGGCGCCAGCACGCCAGGGAAACGGTTTGTTATCTGAATATTGCGTACCTTCAGCCATTCCCCATGGTACCAGATCACCCCAAATGGTGCGACCTTTTACGCCTGGACGGCTGTAAACGATCGTAATATCGGTGTCGACACCGAGGCGTTGCATAACACTTGCTTTCAGGCTTTTTCGAACCTGATTTTGTTGTGCCGAAGCGCTGGACAATTGCATAGTCAAAGTCAAAACCAATGTGAAAACAATGAACATTCCAAATTGTTTCATGGTTTCCTCCACATATTGAGTAATATGATACGATAATCATGAATTATAAAAATTGACATTTAGCAATATACACCGATTGTCAACATTCTCAAAGCATTATTTTAAAAAACGTAACTTGTTTTACAAAAAAATACAATTGACAGACGTGTATGATATGATTGTCCAAAAGGGAGTGTTTTAATCAGGCGTTGGCTGATTTCGGTGTTTTGTTTTTTTGTGGGTTCAAAGTGAGTAAACTTTTCAAAATATATAACTCGAGGAACGTGCTACGCTCTTCCGAAGTGCGTGGCACGTTGAACTAATTCTGTCGTTTTCATAATATTCTGATAGATTTTTCGTATCCCTTCAAAAAATTAGAGTAAACTTAACATTATTGTTCATGCTTCAATGGAGTATGATCCTGAGTCTGACGAAGGACTCAGCATGAAACTACGCTTGCCCTTCACACTGAAACCCGAAGGGTCGGGAAAGTGTGAAAGTAGGCAATTCAGATAAAACTAACATCAATTATTGAGCAGATACGATTTTTCACATCCAGAAGGATTGTGTTCAATTAACGCATTACCAATCAACCATATAACGATACCCCATCGTGAAAATAATGCCACGATTATCCACATGCGGAGCATCTTGTTCCCAATAAGCCGGAATCGTTTCATCCTGATCCGAATAGTTCCATTCTTTCGCAGTGTTGCTTATCCGGTAACCAATCCCGAATAGTAAATCCGATTGCCGGGAAAGCGGCAGTTCGCCAATCAGCGATACATTTGATGAGAATAGAAGAGTCGATACGGTATTTTCGTCATCATCCTTCCGAAAGGGGATATCCAGATCCAGGCCGACTTGAACACAAAAATCCAGGCGGCTTTTATCAACACATTTTGCGCCTCCGATTCCCGAAAATCCGAATCCGTAATCACTGTGCAGATATGAATCTGTTACCTGAATAAATTTCATGCCAAAACCCCAGTAACTTTTCTTCATCGGATCAGAAACCAGGGATACTGCCAGACCGAATGCATTGGAACTAATCGCTGGCAGGCAATTTATCTGCAAGGCATACGAACGAATGGGATGCTCCACTAGCCAGTTATTCGGATCAATTGTTCCCCATTTCCGCTGAATCCGCAGCCAACTCTCATTCGCTGTTGTATCGAACACTGTTGCAACGCACGCGTATCGATACGGTGATATTTTTTCCTGGCCGTTTTTGTCCGTCGATACACGTTCGGGATTTACGACATCGAACATCATGCCCGGGTAGACCTCATCGTCCGATCCCACTGGAATGATAAGTGTATCGCGATCCATCGCTGTGATGGTTGTGGAAAACCAGTATACCTGTTTTAATTCGAAGTACACTTTGTGGCGAAATTTTTCCAGTGCTTTTTTGCGGGATTTTGCAGCATCACCACCTGTGTAGCCGACATCCACATGGAACGTGCCAATCACCTGTTTTGTCTCAGTATCAACGAATTTCGCATCCATCCGTACGTTGGTCCGAATATTGGAAGCTTTGTTAGTTTGCTCGTGCTGTAAAATTGGCTTGTCAAGATCGAAATAGGACGGCCGTTCTATTTTGGCAATCACCCGTTGTTCAATTGCTGTGGAATCAATAGCAATTACCTCACGGGCTTCATCGGCAGTGTCGGTGCGGATAATAATTCGACGAATTTTAGCGTCCATTACCGATGAATCGACCTCAATCGTCACGAGAATATCATAGATGTATAGTTCATTTAATGTTTGAATCAGCACAGCAGCAATTTCGTCATCAAGCGAATAAAATTTTTCACCATCGAAATACGGCAGCATTGGCCGGCGGATGCTGTGAGTATAGGTCAGTGAATCTTGTGAAAGTGCTGTACTGGTAGAGAAATAAATTAGGAAAGTTATAATAGGCAAGAGCATCTGCAAACAGAGTTTATTTTTCATAATGTGTTTTATGGAAAAGGTTAATATCAAACAGATTATGCTTTTCTCATTGGACGCATAAAATGGCATTTTGTTCACATTGCTAATTGAGCGATTAAAAAAATAACAAGCAATAATGAAAAAATTAAATGAGTGAAATTCGGATGGGTACAAACATGACTAAAGGGGACAATTATCAGTAAACTTCAGATTTCCGAGGTTCTCAAAATCCCGGGTATCTATTCAGCGGAGCATGTCATTCCGGCATTCCTTCCGCAAAAAACGCGGAATCCAGTCGCAGATGCGCCTTGGCGTGCCGGAATGACAACACGGATGAATAAATACAATCCCGTAAATTCATAGAGTTAATTTTCCAATTCCTTAACGAAAATATATTTGGAATCACCGGGGGCGTAAAAATCATCAAGCACAGCAGCGGTGTCGTATTCGTTGTTAATGTAAAATGACCGGGTGGGAACGTATTGATCGCGCGACGAGGTTTCGATGTAAATCCGTTTGCCGCCGAGTTGATTGATGGAGTGCTCGCTCCGTTGCAGCAATTGTTTGCCGATACCCTGGCCGCGCTGGTTATCATGAACAGCGATCCAGTACAGATCGTAACTGGCACGGGTACCGGGAATTGGCCCGAAACAAGCATAGCCAACTGTGCGGCCATTTTCATCTGCAAAAATAAAATAATAACCACTGGCCAGGCCTTTTTCCAATCGCTCTGTGACCAGCTCCACTGCAATGTTAATTTCTTCATCCGAAAAAAATCCACTGGAAGTGACAATGTCCCGGACATGTTCCGGATCGTTTGGCTGAACATCATCCCGAAATGCTAACACAGTTTACCATCTCCCTCTTAATGAAATGTTGAATGTTGAGTGTTGAATTGCGGAGAGCATAGCGCGAAGCGCATAGCAAAAACAAAGATATTCGCTAGCTCTTTGCACTTTGCGTTTCACCTTTCACGTTTGACCTTTGACGTGTACCGCTGTGCCTGAAACGCCTTATGCAAGCCAGTGAAAAACGACCGGGCATTTACACCCAGAGATCGGGCTTTGTAGCCGCCTTCCTGAACGACCAGAACCGGAATACCCAAGTGGCCAATAAGCGTACCGTTCACCTCAAATTCTTTGGATGTAAGATTCCATGTGCCGGTGGGATCGCCTTTGGCAGTATCAAAGCCGAGACAGACAATCAAAAACTGTGGCGCGAACGAAGCAACACGTTTTAACGCTTTTTTTAAGGTTTCATGGTAAGCTATATTATCTGTATGTTCCGGTAATGGGAAGTTTACACAGAATCCTTTCCCGTCGCCTTCGCCCTGTTCGTCGGCAAATCCACTAAAATAAGGGTAGGCAAAACTCGGATGCCCGTGAATCGAAACGGTTTGCACATCAGCCCGCTTGTAGAAAATATCCTGCTGGCCGTTGCCGTGATGGTAGTCTACGTCCAGAATGCTAACCTTACCAAATGACGTCAAGTAATGCGCAGCCACAGCAGCGGAATTGAAATAACAAAATCCACCAAACGCCCGACGTTCTGCATGATGTCCCGGAGGCCGCACCAGCGCATAAGCAATGCGATATCCTTTTAACAGGCTGTCAGCAGCGGTTAACGTGCAGTCCACAGCACGTTTGGCTGCCAGCCAGGCATTTTGATTCAACGGCGTAAATGTATCAATACAATAATACCCGGCGCGGATCGGTAAATCTTTGGGCGGCCGGGCGCCGTTGCGAATCGGGAAAACGTACGGATACACCGATTTATCCGCGGGTACGTTTTCACACACGCGCTGTAAATAATTTACGAATCCGTTCTCGTGCACGGCGCGAATGTGAATTTCAGGATAATGTCGCGGTTCGGTTTGGCGAAACAATCCCGTTGGCAAAATATCTTTCAGAATCGATTTTATCCGAATCGGTGATTCCACATAACCACGTTCGCGTACATGATGAATATCGTGTTTATCGTTGATCACAAGCACAATCTCTTCGTCCGCTGCGCTAAGGTGATTGACGACCACCGGATCGTCAGATTTTACATATTTAGGGGGACGAAGCCGGATTGGATCGTCATAAATTGAATCTACCACCATACGCACATATGAATGCGGACAAACATCACCGTACTTGCGCTCAAGAATAGCCCGGACAATCGCGCGCATCTTGTGACTGCGAATTTGAATATTCCGGCCCAAATTGTCAAACACAAGGTAGGGTGGATTATCATCACCGGGTGTCACAGGTGTTTCGTATTTCGTGTTCGCAATCGGCCGTGCACCATAGCGTTCGTAAAATCGAAGCCGGGCTATGTTTTGCTGAAGAATCGTCTTGTCACGGCAAAGCGCCGGATCGTCGGGCAGACATTCGAAGAGCAAACCGATGGTATCCAGCAGCAGCGCTTCCTCACGAACGCGTTCATACAACGCATGACCAATGCCACGTCCGGTTTTTGCCGGAGCTGCCGAAATAAAATCGAGATAACAGAAATTCAAATCCGTCGCCTGCTGCAACAGGGCAAACCCTTTCACATTGCCGCGTTCATCATCCGCAACAAACAAAATCGATCGAAACCGGTATTTCATTGGATTTTGCAATTGCGCCGGAAAATTCTCGACTTTTTCTTCCGGAAGCCCATTAAATTGGGACTTCAGAATATGCTGAACTTGTTTTATCGCTTCCTGATTGACAGGGAGTACAGTATCATAAATTCTGCGGATACGGAACATAAGATTTTAATTTCATTACATATGTTAATTTTAAATTGTATCCACTCATTACAAGGTGGAAATTGTACCCTTAGACACCGTTCGTGCCGCGAACTGCGGCAGCACGCCGCTGCGAGACGGCAAGCTCAGGGTACGGATCGAATCGTTGGCTGAGTCCGCCGCGGCGGATCAACAATACCATCCAATATTGAGTGGATACCTTAAATTCTATATTTCACACTTGTCGCAAAGCGACGAAGCTGCATTCCGTCCGCGACCTGTATGACGTAACAATAAATTGTATTTTTTCATTATGCGCTTTGCACCATGCTCTATACGTTTTTTTACACATCCCGGATAATTCGTTCAATCACCTGTTCGTAGTCAAGTCCGCCTCGCTGACAGGCAGCATAAAATCCGGCGTCGGGCGAAATGCAGGGATTGACATTAACTTCCAGCACAAACGGATAGTTGTCGACATCCACGCGGAAATCCACGCGAGCATAGCCGCGTAATTCGAATAACTGCCAGCATTGCAGAGAAATATCGCAGAGCTGGTCCAGTAATTGTCGATCGGATGCAGGAAAATCGAACGTACGCACTGTTTGTTGATAGGCAGCGGATGATTCATCCCATTTGGCTTCGTAATCGACAATCCGCGGCTTGCCTTCCGGGAAATTGAGAAATGTCATTTCCGCTGGCGGCAGCACGGTCGGACCGTCCGGGCCGCCGAGAACCGACAGATTGAATTCGCGTCCGTCAATAAATTTTTCCGCAAACCATACGCCAGTGCCGTCGCCGTTCGCTTTCTCCAACGCTGCCGGAAGCTGATTAGTATTGTGAATAATTGATGCCGCGCTCAGTCCAATCGATGCGTGTTCCCATACTGATTTGATGATATACGGTGCATCGACTGATTTAAATCCGTTGGACAGCATGGCAGTCGTTAGCCAGTGCGCCGTGGGAATACCGGCAGACTTAAGGCATTGCTTGGCCAATAGTTTGTTGGATGTGGTGTAGATTGCATCCGTATGTGCGCCAGTATAGGGAATATTTAAATAATCAAAAATTGTTGGTGCAATGTATAGATATCGTCCTTTACCATCGAGCGATTCGACCAGATTGAAAATGACATCCGGACGAATATCACCTATGTCAGCAATCATTTTTTGCGTATCAAGAAACAAGGGCAGCGTCGCCGGGTTGTGCCCCAAACGGAGTAACGTATCGGAGACAGCCCGAGCTTCCTCCAGTACATCCTGTTCGTCTTCAGGCGCATCAGGAGGAACGTACCCATGAGTAATCGCCACCTTCACGATGCAACCCCAATAACGTGTTTTGCTTTTTTATCGGCGATTCGCTGAACCACGCTATCCAGAATCATGCGAAATAAATTCTCGTAGCTGATACCATGCATTCGCGATAAAATCGGCAAATCCGAATGCACCGGATTAATGCCGGCCAACGGATTAACTTCAATAAAATTGGGCATGCCATGCTCATCCGCACGCAAGTCAACGCGACCGCCATCGCGGCAGCCCAGCCCGCGCCACGATGCGAGTGCCACGTCCGCGCATTGCTGTTCCATTTCGCCATCCACGGTTGTGTAGCGAACACGGCCCACATAGTTTTCCTTGTTATCGTATGAATAAACATCCGGTTCGGCATCGGCTTCAAGGATAACTTCCATCATCCCGACGACGCGCGCCTGATCGCCCGTTCCGACAATGCCCACCGTAAATTCACGTCCGGGCAGAAAGCGTTCCACCAGCACCGGTTGCCGGAACGATTCCAGCAACATGGCACAGACTGCTTTCAACTGCCGTTGACTGGTAATTTTGGACGCTCCACTGATACCTTTCCCCGTACCCTCGGCAATCGGCTTGGCAAACAATGGATATGTCAAATGAATCTTTTCCACATCGATAACGGTGTGCACTTCAGCAAAATCGGGGGTCGGAATGCCAAGATCACGAATCACCCGTTTGGTCATGCCTTTATGCAGTGTCAATGCTAACACCAGTGGATCGGAAAAGGTATAAGGAATATCGTATGCATCGAGCAACGCAGGTACCTGTGCTTCACGACCAATGCCGCGTAATCCTTCAGCGATATTAAATACAAAATCCCAATGAGCGCCTTGTGCCAGGCGTTTTGTTAGCTGCCAAATATTCCCAATCCGATCAGTTGTATGTCCCAGTAATCGCAGCGTAGAATCAATCGCATCAACTGTTTCCAGCTTGTCGAATTCAGCGGTTTCTTCTTCGCTATACCCCATGTCCAGATAATCCTGACGTAAATCATAGGTAATACCTACATGCATGGTTCACCTCCTTCGACCGTTTGCAGCACGTTATCCGGCTGTTCGATCGGATTTGGATAATGAAACGAGCGATGTTCATAATTACGTAACGTCCAATCACTTTTATCGTGACTGACCACATAATTTGGAAGAATCGGAATTTTACCGCCACCGCCGGGTGCATCAATCACATAATGCGGTACCGCATAACCGGATGTGTGTCCACGTAATCCTTCAATAATTTCCAGGCCTTTTTCCACGGTGGTACGAAATTGTGCCGAGCCGGAAACAGGATCACACTGATATAAATAGTATGGTTTTACTAAAATTTTCAACAATCCCTGATAAAGCTTTTTCATGGTTTGAACAGAATCATTAATGCCTTTTAACAACACCGTTTGGCTGCCAAGCGGAATTGCCGCTTCTGCTAACATGCGGCATGCCCGCGTTGTTTCAGGGGTTATTTCTTCAGGATGACTGAAGTGCAGGCTCATCCACAACGGGTGATATTTTTTCAACATGTTGGTTAACGCGGGTGTAATGCGTTGTGGCAACACCACCGGCACTTTGGAGCCGATCCGAATAATTTCCACATGGGGAATTTTTCGCAACCGTCGGAGCAGCCACTCCAGTTTATCGTTGGATAATGTCAGCGGGTCGCCGCCGGAGAGCAGCACATCACGCACAACCGGTGTCCGCTCTATATATTGCAGTGCGGCTTCCCACTGCTGCATATTGAATTTGGATTCGTGATTGGATTTCCCAACCAGTCGCGAGCGCGTGCAGTAACGGCAATAGACCGAACAGAATCCGGTAACCAGAAACAACACCCGGTCGGGATAACGATGCACCAATCCCGGCACTGGCGAATGTCCGTCTTCACCCAGCGGGTCATCGGCTTCGCCCGGTGACATACGGAATTCGTCTTTGGACATGACAACCATTCGACGAATCGGATGGTTCGGATCTTTCTGATGTATCAGACTGGCATAGTAGGGTGTAATGCCCACCGGCAACGGCCCGGCATGCATTTGAAATGCATCGCGTTCGGCTTGTGACAAGGAAATAACGCGTTCCAATTCCACCAAAGTCTTGATTCGATGCCGAAGCTGCCAACGCCAATCATTCCAGTCTTCTTCAGATGCGGTCGGAAAGTATTGTAAACGAAAATTGTTGGTGCGGTTATTAATTAATGATGTTTGTTTGGAAATCGATAGCGAACGAATGGGGATAACATTCCCGGAACGTTGGTCAATAACGGTGGGTTCGGTTAGATGACGACGTTGGGAGCGGGAGGCCACAGTTTGTGTTGAATCCAAATTAACTGTGGAAAAGCCTGAACTTGGAGGCTCTTCCAGTTCTGTAAGGCAGACCAGATCTTCCATGAATATAGTTTTCCTTTCAATTCCGGATCAGATTTTTGTTATAATATACCCCGACGGCTAAACAGCCGGAATACAAGTTTAATATTTTTAAGCTGGAAATGCGATTCCTATTATAAGAACTTTATGGACGAGGATATCCTATCAGATTTTAATACTATTGAGATATATCTCGTTCTGATAAGTGTGGCTTGGTAATTTGTTCAGGGCTGAACGGGTATGAAAAGCATGCAGATAAACGACTGTTCGTAATGAACAGTTCGGGGTATGACGATGAAGTACAAATCCAGTATTTATTGGCATTAATAAAAACAGAGTGACATCGGAAACGGGTATCGAATCCGGAGGTTTTTCAATCCTGCCAAATCCGTGCATTCCCATGAGATTATCGGAAATACACAGGTTGGTAATAAACATCATTACAGCGCACATTGTCGCCAATGTTTGGATTTTTTTCATCGTGAGGGTGTTCTCACTAAAATTTGCTGAGCGAATCATTGACAGTTCATCCACTCAACAGAGTTTGGATATAAAAAAAACAACTTATGTTATTGAGGCTGAATATAGCAAATTTTACATAAAAATCAAGTGGTTTTTTGATATTGGAGCCTTCAATGTAAATTTTTTTTTACGAATTTTCAACTGCTTGTTTGTTTGTGTGCCCGATTTTCCAGTTTCGTCAACAAACGTCTTAAAAGTCCCCGTTTTTGGACGGAAGAAGTATCTCTGACCACCAACAGCATCGTTGTGATGTATAGATTAGATGTATGATCGGCAGATTGCAATGAAACTATAATTTTTCGTACTGAAGAAGGAGAAGACTGTGGTATCTGCAACCTAATTTTTTAGCAATAAATACTGATATTTTATTTGATAAAATTCGTACACCGTGGGAACTCATACTTCATCAGCAATTGATGCAATTAACTCCTCCAGATCGAGATTCGCGTGCTCCCACCGCTGTTCCGTTGTCGCCAGCTCAGATTTGACAGTCGCATACTCCCGCTGCAACTCGGCCGTGCGCGCGCCATTCTGGTAGGTTTCGGGATTTCCCAATTCTGCTTCAATTTCCGACTTGCGTGTTTCCAACGCTTCAATCCGACTTTCCAGCGTTTCTATTTCCACATTCAATCGCTTTCGCTCACGAGCAATCGTCTGCCGGGCTTCGGCCTCCTTGCGCTTTTGCTCTTTGGATTTCCGGGCCGGGCTTGTCATTGAAATTTCCGCTATTGATTCTGTTTCAGCTTCAGTTTCGATCGCCTGGCGCTTGGCCAGATAATCGGAATAGTTGCCTTCGTATTGAAGTAAGTGACCATCGCGTAACTCAATCACGCGATGGACGATTTTATCCAGAAAATAACGGTCATGTGAAATTAACAGCAGGGCGCCGTCATATTTATTGAGCGCCTCTTCCAGGGCCTCTTTGGAGGCAACGTCGAGATGATTGGTCGGTTCGTCCATCATCAGAAAGTTGACCGGGGATAATAGAATTTTCGTCAACGAAACCCGCGCTTTTTCGCCACCGGACAGCACTTCGATGCGTTTATTAATATCATCACCACGAAACCGGAACAATCCCAGCACATTGCGTATATTTGGCACGTCATTGATCGCGACGCTATTCGCGACTTCGCTGTAAACCGTCGATTTCAAATCCAGCGCATCCACCTGATGTTGGGCGTAATAGCCGACTTTTGTGCGGTTTCCCAGTGCAATGCTACCCTGTGTCGGTGGAAGCTCTCCGGCAATCAGACGCGTAATTGTGGTCTTCCCCGCGCCGTTTACACCGACAAGTGCGACTTTTTCGCCCCGATAGATTTTTAAATTAACATCCTGTAGCACCCAGGGCTGATCGTAACGGAACGACATCTTTTCGATGGTCAGTACATCTTTGTAACTTTGTTCATTCACCTTTAATTGGAAAGCAAAATGTCGCGTCTGTCGCGGCTCGATATCGATGACTTCCATTTTTTCCAGCATTTTTACACGACTCTGGACAGCGGCTGCTTTGGTCGCCTTGTAGCGAAATCGCTCTACAAACCGTTCCTGGCGCTCACGTTCTGCCTTTTGTTCTTCATATTGCTTGAGCAACAGCTCGTAACGTTTTTCCCGTTCGGTTTCGTAAAAATGATAATTGCCAGCGTAATGGGTTAACTTGCCGCGATCCAGTTCATAAATTTCCTGCGCCAATCGATCGATGAAAAACCGGTCGTGCGACACGATAATCATGCTACCGGCGAATGATAGCAAGTGCTGCTCCAGCCATTCCAGCGAGGGGATATCCAGATGGTTGGTCGGCTCGTCGAGTAGCAACAGGTCAGGATTTTGAATAAGCAATTTGGCCAGATACACACGCATCCGCCAACCACCGCTAAATTCCGATAGCGGGCGTTCAAACGCATCGGTCGGGAATCCTAGTCCGACAAGAATGCTTTTTGCCTGCGATTCTAGCCGATAGCCATCGGCATGGGCATATTGTTCTTCCAGCCGGCTTAATTGGTGCACCAGCGTTTCCGCTTTTTCCGGCTGCTGATCGATACGCGTGTGAAGGTCGGCCATGCGTCGTTCAATGTCCAACAAATCCTGCCGGCCTTCCAGCACCATTTGTAAAATATGCCCGCGCCCGACTGCGATCTCTTCCTGCGGCAGATAACCAATTCGATAATCTTTCGGTTTTACAATTGCCCCACTGAGCGGCGTTAATTCATTCGTCAACAAGCGCAACAATGTTGTTTTACCGGCGCCATTCGGCCCAATCAGCGCCGCGCGTTTCCCCGGCTGAATCGCCCAGGTCACACCATTAATAAGCTGGCGTGTACCGATGTGATATGTCAATTCCTGGAGTTGTAGCATAGTTTAGTTTTACGTAAGGTATATAAGCGTAGCGCATAGAGCAAAGCGCAAAGTAATTTTGATGATTTAATTGGGGAAATATACAAATTAATTGGGTGATTTCCAAAAAAATATTTGAGGTGGGTTAATGTTTTCTCTTTAATTGTAATTATTCACAAGGTGAAAGCATAAGTTAATCATTTGGACACTTCATTTCTATAAACTCCTGAATTCAATTCTAAAAGTGAGTCAGGCAAAACGTACAACGTCAACAGCAAGCGTTTAAGCAAATGGCAAAATAATTTATCGGCAGAATAATTTTAAAAAAATTTCTACTTATTATCTAACAATGAGCTTCATTCCAAAACCAGTGTTGTCGTTGATTGATATAAAAAGATTGATTTATTCATTATTTTGCCATTTAATCATTTTGCCAAAATTGTTTATAAAAATCCTTTGGGTGCGTTATAGAATATGAATATTTATCTTGCCTTTGCGCTAACAGTCGTAACAGTGCGCCAATTTCGTGCTGTCACCGAAACACCAAGTTTTTTTTCGACAGCCGCAGCAAGCTTTGATCTGCCTATTCCTTCCGGCGCGTGCAAATAGAAAATTTTATCTTTTATTAAATATCGCTCAGAATCACTTTTTAATTCATCCAGTTTTTTAATATCCGGTTTTGACGGTTGTGATTCCATGAAGAACAAATGCAACGATTTTGGCGCATCTTCGGCTTCGGGAAAAGGATTTAAAGCAATCGCTTTGTTCAATTCTTCAGATGTTAATAGCATCACGTTTGGCGCAAAACCATAATTTTGCCTAATGGCATCACGAATTTTATCGGCCAGCGCTATTTTGTTTGCGTCTTCACAATTAAAAACAACATTGCCGCTATGGATATATGTTTTAATATCTTTCAATCCCAATCCATCGAGCGTTTTTTCTAACTCAGCCATTGGCAATTTACCGTGCCCGCCGACATTGATGCCGCGAAATAGTGCAATGTATGTTTCCATGTGATTTTCCGTTATCGTAAATATTTGTCCCTAACTCTGTCATTGTGTTCAATTGGTTTCAATAGTTGCCAAAGCGTGAGAAAGCAACATGACCGACAAATTAGTTGACGATATACCGGGCTTCGACAAGCTCAGGCCTCGGATAGCTACAAGCGAACTTATTCTCCCCCCAACCGTTCCACATCATTCTGATTCGCCGGTCGGAACCGGATCGCCTGCCCGCCGCCGGGCGCTAATCGTAACATCATCGTCATGCCATTATCAACCAGCATTTCCGTGATGTCAATATCGAGCGGATTGGTTTGGTAGTCCGCGCTCAAACCGTCGCGGTAGATTTCAGCGACATAGTGTTTACCCTCCGTCAGGAAATTAAGCGGCGCCACCAACATGCGGCCGTTCTCGTCGGTGATGCTGCCAAGGTACCAGTCGTCGCTATTCCTGTCCTGACGAACGATGGTGACATAGTCGCCGATGCGGCTGTGCAGTACCTTTGTATCCTGCCAATCAACCGGGACATCCACAATAAATTGAAATGGCTTTAAGTTTTTCTCGTAATTTTCCGGCAAATCGGCAGCCATTTGCAGCGGACTGTAAATGACCACATAAAGCGCCAATTGCTTGGCCAGCGTGGTTGGAATGCGATTGTTGGGCCGCTCGTCGTTTTCCAGCAGGATATCGAAAATGCCAGGCGTGAAATCCATCGGACCGGCCAACAAGCGTGTGAACGGCAGAATCGTGGTATGATCCGGCGGATTACCGCCGTCTTCGCTCCAGGCATTGTATTCCTGCCCGCGCGCGCCTTCACGGCTCATCATATTGGGATAGGTTCGCCGGATGCCGGTGTCCTTAATCGGTTCATGCGCACAAATCATAATGTGATATTTGGCGGCAGTCTCCACCACTTTGCGGTAATGCTGCACCATGTATTGACCGTGATGCCATTCCCCTTGCAAGTTGCCATGTTCATCGAGTCGCTTAATACCCGTCCCCCAATTGACATAGCCAGTTTTCACCGTGTTAACGCCGTACTTATTGCAAAATTTAACTGCATCTTCCATTTGCTTTACATAGTTCATCACGGCGCCGCCAGTTTCATGGTGCCCGATAATGTGAACACCCCTTTGCGCAGCGTACGATGATACTTCTTCAATATCAAAATCCGGATACGACGTGATGAAATTAAACTGATCTCCGTTGGCTGTCCAGTCGCCATCCCAACCGATATTCCAGCCTTCGATCAGCACTCCGGAAAGATGATACTTCGCTGCAAAGTCGATATAGCGTTTGGCGTTGGCAGTGGTGGCGCCATGCTTTGGCCCCGAACTCCACGTGGTTTTCCCCAGATGCATTGCCCACCAAATACCTACATATTTACCCGGTTTAATCCAGGAAACGTCGCTGAGTTTGTTCGGTTCATTCAAATTTAAAATCAGGTAGGAAGTGATCAATCCGCCGGGCGTGTCAGCGATTTGAATGGTGCGCCAGGGCGTCTTTAATGGTGTTTGCGTTTTTACTTTCACGCCATCGGACCAGGGGACAAGGTCGGCTTCAAAACCGTGGTCACTGGTGCGTTTTAACGTCATGCTGGAATAATCGGTTAGCGCAGCTTCGTGAATACTCAGGTAAAGTCCGTTTTTCGTTTCAAACGTGATGGGCGTGTGGACACTGTCAATTTCATTTATCGGTTTCTTCTGATATAAATATTCATAACGGTTCCACTGATACGCTTTGATGAACCACGCATTGTAATTATCCGCCAGATTAAATTCGGTGATTTCATCCATAATTTCAAAATTGTGCAGTTGTTGTTGTTGGGGAATTACATAACGGAAACCAACACCATCGTTGAATACCCGGAAGACAATCGTCATTTGCCGGGGACGCTGGGTGTTCTCCTTAAAATTAATTTTCAACTCGTGATAGTGATTCCTGATATTCTTTTTCTCACCCCAGGGTTGCATCCACATCTCATCGACGCTCTCTTCATTGCTTGATGCTATTTCCCAATTTTTCGATAGTGACGCCTGATCCTTTATAACAAATCCCAACCGGGAGTTTTCAATCAGTGGTCGGTTTAAGCGGGAAATACTATAAAAGACTTCGCCGTTTTGAAGGATAACTTCCGCGCTGATTGTTCCATCTGGTGAAGCGACATGTAATTCGGATGCAAACGTGTTATGAATGTTAACAATGAAAAGCAAAAAGAATAATGTTATACATTTGTGCATGTTTTGCTCCTTCAGTTTACCATATCATTTCCGGTCTCAGACTGGAAATGCCTTCAACAAGGCTCTGCCTTGTGTTTGATATTCGCGGCGGAGTTGTTGGATTGGCATTGTTTGCGGAATCTTGGTAAGGTTATGTAGTTGTTGATTATGTGTAATGAGTAGAGTATACGTGGCTATGAACATAATTCTACAGCACATAATTCGCCGCCAACGCCTTATAACTTTCAATCTGCTCCTTTTTCCACTTTTTATTCCTGCCCAATTCCTTCATCATCAACTCAGCCACTATCGGCGCCATCTCTACCGAGGCCCGGGCATTCAATAACAGCGCCCGGCTGCGTCGCGACAGAAAATCAGTCACGGTGCGGGCCATTTCATTTCGGACCGACCAGATGACTTCGGCTTTAATATACTCCAAATCGGGGTGCAGGCGCTGATTCCATTCCGGCTGGTTCTTTGCCAGATTTTGAATGTTGATGGCATCCGACCCGTAAACAGCCAGATCGCCGAAATTTTCACTATGCTTATGGAAACCATGAATCTGAACATTTGCTGTGATGCACGGACGGTAATCCATTCCACCAACGGCAATCGCCTGATCGAGCGTATCTTCGGCCATTTTGCGGTAGGTCGTCCATTTCCCGCCGGCGATAGTCACCAGTCCCGTTTTACTAATATTGACCACGTGTTCGCGCGAAATCGCCGCCGTGTTCTCGGCATTTGGATTGGTCACCAGTGGCCGAACACCGGCGAACATGCTGAGCACGTCGGAACGCGTTGGATCTTTGGTCAGGTAGCGCGCGGTATGTTCCAGCAGGAATTCGATTTCCTCGGGCAGTGGTTTTGGTTCCACGTCGCAGCGTTGCAACGGCGTATCTGTTGTGCCCACCAAAATTTTATTGTGCCAGGGAATGGCAAACAATACGCGGCCGTCATCAGTGTGCGGCACCATGATTGCGCTGTCGCCGGGCAGAAAGGAGCGATCGAGCACAATGTGAACGCCCTGGCTATGGGTAATCATCGGGGAAGCGCTGGCATCATCCATGCGGCGGACGCTATCGGAAAACGGGCCGGTAGCGTTAATGACGACTTTTGCTTCAAGCTGATACTCTTTGCCCGATTCAATGTCATGTGCCACGACGCCTTTTACGAAATCAGTTTTCTTTACTAACGCGGCCACTGGCATGTAATTGATGAGCACTGCGCCCTGCTCACTGGCTGTCTGCGCCAGATTGATAATCAGCCGGGCGTCATCAAATTGACCGTCATGGTACTGAACGCCGCCATTCAGACCATCCTGTTCGATGGTGGGAATGTGCTCAAGCGTCTCATCGCGGGATATCACCACCGATTTTCCGAAGCCTTCTTTGCCTGCGAGCATATCATACAGCTTCAGCCCGATGCCATAAAACGGCCCTTCCCACCAGTCGTAATTGGGCACTACAAACGGCAGATTGAACACCAGATGCGGCGCGTTCCGGCGCAGGACACCCCGTTCTTTTAGCGCTTCCAATACGAGTGTGAAATTCCCCTGCTGTAAATAGCGCACGCCACCATGCACCAGCTTGGTACTGCGACTTGATGTGCCCTGCCCGAAGTCACCCTGTTCCAGCAACAATGTTTTATACCCCCGCGATGCTGCATCGAGTGCGATTCCGACACCGGTAGCGCCACCGCCAACCACAATTACGTCCCATAGCTGTTTTTCATCAATCCGGGCGATCATTTCACTGCGCTTCATTCGTCACCTCTTGTTATAGTTTCAAACATTCAATTCTTCTGAAGTCAACCTTAAGTGATCAGGTAATCGATGATCGGTCTTCGGTACAAAAGAGACTGATCACCGATTACCGATAACCACTAACCACCTCGAACAATTAATTAAAAACAACCCTTCCAAAACAAATATGAATAAATCAAACTACAAGCGCTCCCGTATCCATCCCGGTCTGTCCGTGGCAATGCCCGCGATGCCGCTTTTAATCAGGTAGCGTGCCCGTTCCGGTTCGTTTACTGTCCAGCAATAGCACTTGAGTCTATGTGAGGTGCAGGCGCGAATGTATTCGGTATCCAGTTCCGTGATATTTTGAATATTCACGCCGTCGAATTTATATTCCAGCGATGTGTCAATAGCATTTTTCATAATGGTATGAATTTTCTCATGCGTGTGCAGGTGTGAAAATCCGACCAGCCATAGCACTTCGATCCCCGGGAAGGTCTTCCGCAGCTCAATGACGGTCTCCAGGTCAAATTCCATCAGGATAATTTGGCTCGGTGAGATGATCTGCTGCTCGATAATTCGACGCACCGGCGCAATCGCCTTAATGCCACTTTTAATTTCGACCTGAATTTTTTTGTCCGCTGGCAGGATGGTAAAGACTTCTTGGAGGGTGGGAAGCTGTTCATTTTTAAATTGCGGGTCTTTCCAGATACCAGCATCCATGCGTTTGAGTTCGGCAAGCGTGAAATCATCCACATTTCCTGCGTGACCTGTCGTTCGCTTTAACGATGCGTCGTGAATGATGATTACCTCGTTATCTGCTGACAGATGAATGTCGCACTCGATGCCGTCGGCCTGTTGCGCGAGACCTGCCTTGAAAGATGTTAGCGTGTTTTCCGGGGCGTCGTAGGATGCGCCACGATGAGCGATGATGAGGGAGTTATGACTGCTGTTTTGAATATTCATGTTATTATCAAACGTTAATAAACGTTCAAGCATTGATAGATCGGAAAGTACATTATTCGTCACATAAATTGAGCTATTAGCCGTTGGCCTTTAGCTAATAGCTAATCACCGCTTTTAAGCTTCTATCAAATCTTCTGCCAACGACAGCGCAATCGCCCCCATTGTAACCTCCGGTGTAAGTTTGGTGAAATCGCCGGACAATACGGACTTGTCGATATTAGCGTAAAGCGAGCATCCCGCTTCCTGCGCGACGACCAGACCAGTAATTTTCCCGTGGGCTTCCACCACAAAAATAACTTCCCCCAGCATTTTGCTAACCACATAGCCCGCACAATTTTGAAGCTGTAAATGAGCGTCCCCAATATACACAGATACAATATTACCATTTTCAGCGCCGATGGGAATATCAGGATAAATTTCCAAAACAGAATTTCCATTACTATTTGGTTTCTCAAGCTGAATTCGATATTTGTTATGTTCAAACGTCCAGTTCGCGCATAGAGTGGCTGTTATTTTCTTTATGTCTTTTTCTGTGAATACCGGTTTCATGGTGGCCTCATTTAATCAGGGTTAATGTCTGTAAAGTACTTGAATATAGCTATATTTTGCGTGCATGTCAAGAATAAAGATGGACAGCCATCCTGTAATTTTTGTACTTGACTTTTATTGAATTTTTCAGTTTTATATGAATGCAAATAATGGATTAAGGGGATGGTTGATATAAAAAGCAAAGCGCATAGAACATAGCGAGATTTTTTCGCTATGCGCCACGCTCCGGGCCAACCACAATCAAAAATAACTTTCAAGAAACTGAAATAGGCTTTTAAATTCTATCAAATCACGTACTCCGGATTAGAAATCATGTTAAAAATTAACTGGCCATTCATCAAAGCGCTCATACAAAATCAATATACCTCTACGATGAATCGTGAGATGATTGGTTTCTCGCTTGAAGAAAAGCTACCAGCCATCACCGATGACGACATCCAAAAATTTGTACGGGCGACGAACGATGCCAATCCTGTGTATCAGCAAGCGACTCCACTGGCGTTGCCGATGTTTCTGTCAAAACTTATTTTTCCATTGATCCGGCAATTATAGCTGCATCCTGATTTAAAGCTCAATATCCTGTGTGCGGTATACGCCCATCAGCACGTTACGTTCCATCAGCCATTGCGTGCCGGAGACAGATTGAAAATCATCATACAGATAACGGATATTTCCGATACTCCAGTCGGTGAATTGTTGGAAGTGCGTGAACGGGGCTTTCTCGGCGATAAGTTGGTGATTGAAGGCCTTACTGGCATGATCGTGCGCAGCAAGCAAAAGTCAACAAACAAGCAATCTGACACACCGGATCAAATGATGGAACTGTTTCGGCTGCTGATTCAAACTACGGACGGTCAGCAACTGATGTTTGCCGAAGCTTCCGGCGATTATAATTTCATTCATACAAACATGCTGTTGGCCAGACTTGCCGGATTACCTCGTACGATCATGCATGACGCCTGTGTCATGGCCATGGGCTGTAATGCATTAGTCACGCATGTGCTTAAGAACGATACATCACGGTTGACGGGCATAAGTGGCCGCTTCGGTAAACCAACGCTTCCCGGCGACCAATTGGTTCTTATTGGCTATGAATCTCACGAGCCAAATGAAATTTTGTTTGAATTACGAAACAAGTCAGATCAATTGGTGTTTAAAAAAGGGAATTTTAGTTATAAATGAATGTATTTTAACTGTAGTTGATTAGGCTGTTCGAATCGTATTTTCATGACCTGCAGTTTGACTGACTGCACTTGAATAGAAAACAGAAAGGAATGATGATGCAATACCGAGAACTCGGACGAACCGGATGGAAGGTTTCCACTGTTAGTTTTGGCGCGTGGGCAATTGGCGGCACGTGGGGAACCGTGGATGATAACGAATCAATTGCCGCATTGCACCGGGCGATTGAGTTAGGCGTTAATTTTATCGATACAGCCGATGTGTACGGCGATGGCCATAGTGAGCAATTAATTCAAAAAGCACTCAAGGATCATAAGGAAGAAATTATCGTCGCCACAAAAGCAGGCCGGCGTTTGAATCCGCATACTGCTGCCGGATATAATCGAGACAATCTCACAGCATTTGTTGAGCGCAGCCTGAAAAATCTCGGCACGGAGGCACTGGACTTGGTGCAACTTCACTGTCCGCCAACGGACGTCTATTACATGCCCGAGGTGTTTGGCGTGATGGATGATTTAGTGACGGCCGGTAAAATTCGTTATTATGGCGTCAGTGTTGAAAAAGTCGAAGAAGCGTTGAAGGCTATCGAATTTCCCAATGTGCAAACCGTGCAGATTATCTTTAATATGTTCCGTTACCGCCCGGCTGAGCTGTTTTTCGAACAGGCGATGAAACGCAAGGTCGGTATTCTCGCCCGTGTGCCGTTGGCATCAGGCATGTTGACCGGTAAACTGAAACCGGATACTACATTTGAGGACGATGATCATCGAAAATTCAACCGGCACGGCGAGGCGTTTGATCGCGGCGAGACCTTTTCCGGCGTCGATTATGCCACTGGCCTGAAAGCTGTGGACGAATTGAAAACCATCTGTCCGGCCGGAATGAGCATGCCGCAATTCGCCCTGCGCTGGATTTTGATGTTTGACGCTGTTACCTGCACCATCCCCGGCGCCAAACGACCAGCCCAGGTGGATGTAAACATGAGTGTTGCTGATATGCCTGCGTTATCGAAAGAAACGATGCACAAAGTACGGGCGGTATACGATAAATATATTCGTGAGTTGGTGCAGTATTATTGGTAGATTCGTTTTGTTTGAAATATTAATTCACCGAAAAGTAAATAGATAAACAATTCAGGATACTGCGGTTGGCTATTAGCGATTGGCAGTTAGCAAACTAATAGCAAAACGCCAATAGCCAATCGCTTATATTTGTCAAAGTTAATTTTATGGAATCCATCACCCAAATATACCGTATCGGCCACGGCCCATCGAGCAGCCACACGATGGGACCGCGAGCGGCTGCCGATCAATTTAAGCAAAAATATCCCAATGCAGCAGGCTATCGGGTGACGCTGTACGGCAGTTTGGCGGCAACAGGTAAAGGGCATCAAACCGATACAGCCATCCTGAATGCGTTGCAACCGGTCTCCAGCGAAATTGTGTGGAAGCCTGACCTCATTTTACCGATGCATCCCAATGGCATGACGTTCGTGGCGCTTGATGCGGCTAATGCGGTCATCGGAGAATGGACGATATTTAGCGTCGGCGGTGGAAAAATAACCGATGGGACACCAGCGCAGGCAGCGCCATCGGTTTACAATCGCAGCACCATGAACGACATCCTGCAGTGGACGCACGATACCGGTCATGTATTCTGGGAATATGTGGAAGCCATGGAAGGAGTAGCAATTTACGATCACCTGCAGCAGGTGTGGGCGACCATGCAAGCGGCCATTGAACGTGGCATCGATCAGGACGGGCTGATTCCTGGTGGTTTGCGGCTCAGCCGGAAGTCGTCATCCTATTATGTAAAGGGAAAAAATTTCGGCGGCTCATTGAATAACCGCGTGCTGACGTTCGCTTATGCCCTGGCGGTTGCCGAAGAAAATGCCTGTGGCGGAAAAATTGTGACTGCGCCGACCTGCGGCTCGTGCGGTGTTGTCCCCGCAGTGTTGAAAACGTTGGGAGAGAATTATCAGTTTTCCGAGCAGAAGGTTCTAAGGGCGCTGTCCACAGCCGGATTGGTGGGTAATATCGTCAAAGAAAATGCATCCATTTCCGGGGCAAAAGTCGGTTGCCAGGGGGAAATCGGCACGGCCTGCGCCATGGCAGCCGCGGCAGCAACCCAACTGTTGGGCGGCAGTCCGGCGCAAATCGAATACGCGGCAGAAATGGGGATGGAACATCATCTAGGCCTGACCTGTGATCCGATCGGCGGCCTGGTGCAAATTCCCTGCATCGAGCGCAATGCATTCGCCGCCGAGCGTGCGCTGAATTGTGCCACTTATGCCCTGCTTTCCGATGGCCGGCATCTTGTGTCGTTCGACAAAGTCGTAAAAACTATGAACCAGACCGGCCACGATTTGCCGATGATTTATAAAGAGACATCCGAAGGTGGCTTGGCAGTGATGGAATAGTTATTTTGTTCTACGTTCCAAGCAAAGTATTTCATAAATTCATGTAAGGGACAAACAAGGTTTCTTTAAGAAACATCGTTTGTGGAATCGTACAATCCATTCAATAAAAGGTGGTGATTAGATTTACATATCTATTTTCACACTTCGACGGAGTTTATCCTGAGCTTGATGAAGGGCTCAGTGTGAAGAGATTGCGTCGCTTCATGTTGAGCGAAGTCGTAGCATGAATGGCGAGACAATAAAACCTTCAAAACCATAAAATATTGAATGGATACGAATCTTACAATCCAATGTAAAGTTTAAAGATGATTCAAACAAGGGGTTATTACAATGCAACAACAACATAGAAATGGATTGATCGGCGGCGCATTAGCGTTAATCGGAATTATTTTGTTAATCAATAATTTCGACTGGATTAAGCTTGATTCGGAATTTATGTGGGGATTGGGCTTTGCTGTCATCGGTGCAGCATTGATTGTACGCTATAAGAAAGTCGATCATCGAGTCAGCTTGCTAATTATAGGCGTATCAGCAACACTCATTGGTGTAATCATCATGTTGTCATCCTTCCACGCCATGCCGGACGATTTACTTGGCACCGCGTTTGTATGGATTATCGGCGCTATTTTTATTGCGCTGCATTTCCGCAATTCTCGCTATTGGTGGGCGATAATCCCTGGTGGCGTATTGTTTGTCATCGGTACGATTGTACTAATTGATAATTATGACTTATTAGATGGCTCATATACACCAATCATATTTTTCCTTGGCCTTAGTGCTGTTTTTTGGTACTTGTATTTCTATCGTCAGGATGGCAAAAAATTCCGCTGGCCAATTTATCCGGCGGCTGCACTATCAGCAATGGCTGTGATTGGCCTGCTTGAAAAACATGTTGACAATTTTTGGTCGATGCTCATCCCTTTATGCCTGATCGGCGCTGGTTTTATTCTGATTTTACGGCAACGTGGCGGACAAAATCCCGCCCAAAAAAGTGATGAAAAAATCTAAATTGCTTAAAAAAAATCTTGCATTTTTAATATTTTTCATTTATATTTGTGGACAATTTTTTCAAGATGTCCCCATCGTCTAGTGGTCAGGACCCAGGATTTTCAATCCTGTAACGGGGGTTCAACTCCCCCTGGGGATGCATATCAAAAGCGAGCGTGTGACAACTTACACAGCTCGCTTTTTTTATTGGGAGGAATCCTGGCATTTTAGATTGAGTTCTCCAAAACTTATCGTTATACTTGAACTAAAGTGGTTTTCAGATTTGACCTTCATTCCCTTCTTTTTGAAGGAAGGCCGAAGGTAAGGGAAGGTTTGAAAATGAAAATCTGAAA
>JAFGDW010000297.1 GCA_016931935.1 Candidatus Zhuqueibacterota bacterium
CCTCCTTACGTTACCGCTTGCACTGTTAATCCACTGGTATACTTTTCAATTAATACAATGGTACACTTTTTACTTGAAATTTACAATGATGCCGGTGCGAGTACATATAATATAGTAGCAACTGTAAACAATATGTCCTCAACGTATCCTCTCAAAAAAAGATGGTAGTAATTAAAACTGATTTCAAATAGCGTCTCAAAATTTTGCAGAGCGCAGAGAGCATAGCAAAAGCACAAATTTATCGCTATGCTCCATGCACTATGCACTTTGCATGGATAGCTTTACCATCCAATATTGAAGGGATACTCCTCGACCTTATTCACTGTTTTGCCAGTTACAGGCGACATTATGGATTACTATTTGGCGCTTGAATGAAGAGTAAATGGTGAAGAGCTTCTGGTTGAAATCGCGGCGGTAATGATGATTGGTGCAACAAAAGGTCAATCAGAGCTGCTTGAAATAAAATTAACCAAATCAGAAAACATTGATAAGAGAACCAATGGCAAATTATGATGATTTAATGGAGAACTGGAATGAACTCTCAAATTAAAACTCCGTGGAAAAAAGTAATTTCAGTTTTTCCAAAAGATAATTATACTCTTGAATTAAAGTGGGAAGATGGTCAACAGTCAACACTCTCATTAGAATCACGTATTAACACACGAGATATTTTTTGGAGACTCCGTAATCCACGATATTTTAACCAAGTCTCTGTTGTGATCCATTGGGATGATTATGCTGGCCAGAGGGGGTATATCTTCCTGCAAATTATTTGTTAGAGCGCAGCCATTAATCAGAGTATATGACCTGCCTTTGATCAATACATCCGTAACAATTTTCACGCTTCAATATCTTGTGACTTTCTGGCAAAATACAATTTTTAGACGTTACTCTAACGTATGACCTGTAAAATAAGAAATAGATGGCATACGGTATTAATCCGTTAGAAAGAATTATTTAGCATATCACCACATCAAATTTCTAATGCCACTTAAACACCTTCAATCCTGCTGAAAAAAAGACCACACCGATAATGCTAAGAATGGCAATTGGGAAAATTGTTTCTGTAAAGCCGGCCCCTTCAATAAAAATACTGCGCATGCCATCGGCAAGCATGGTAAGTGGAAATTTTTGAATCACCGGAATCGCCCAATCCGGAAAATTGTGATAGCTGAAAAAAATTCCCGACAACACCATCATCGGCATGACCACAACATTGATAAGGCCATTCCCTATTTCTGTACGTGCGGTATGATACGATGTGAAAATCGCAATTCCTGCAAATGCGATGTTGCCTGCCAGGAATAATGTGAGTAAGGCAAATACATTCCCCTGTATCGTTATTCCGAATGCCAGCCAGGCAAATAAAAAGAGTAGCGACGATTCCACAAAACTCATGCACAAACGGACAGTAATCAGTGATATCAGGAAATGTGATTTTTTCATGGGGGTTGCTACCATCCGCCGTAGCAGTTTCTGTGAGCGTTTTTCGATGATGCCATAGCTTATGCCCCACATACACGACATCATGATACCCATAGCAATCAAGCCCGGTACGAAGAAATCAATATAGCGCGTACCTGTCACCGTTAAAGGTTCGATATTTGAGTCGCTGGTCTGAGGTCGTGGTTCACCGCTTATAACTGCGGTCAATTTGAGATAATTGAGCTGACCTTCGGGATTACGCGGATCAAAATGATAATGAATGCCGTCGCCCGTTTCGGTAATAATAATACTGATGCTGCCTCGTTTAAGCATAACAATGGCATTATCCCAGGTGGCCTGCTTAAAAACGAATGTTGTGTTGCCCAGTTTATCGTTAGGAATTACCAGTTTGTATTGAGCTGGTTCACCTGATTGAAACGGTAGTCTCTCTGTACGGGTATCAAGAAATGTTTGAAGCGGAGAAGATGAATCTGCTTCCGATATTGATTTTTGATGTTGAGTGATAACTGCAACGTCGCGAATAACGTCCTGTTTACGCGTAAATGCCAGCCCAAGTCCTAATGACATAAGGATGGGGAAGAGAATACCCCAAAACAGCACGCCCGGTTCACGTAATAATTCTTTGGCGTGTGCGGAGAGCAATTGGAGTAATTGGTCGTATTTGATTATCTTATCCATTTAGCCGCCTGCCTGTCATGGAGACAAATAGATCATCGAGAGTTTTTCGACGACATTCAAAATTTTTTAGTCCAATGTTATGCTGCTTCAAAAATGATAAAAATGTGGGAATATCCGCTTCAATTTGATTTAATGCAACCGAACCGGATTTACCGAATGTATCCCACTGCACTGGAAATGGCATTTCCGAATAATCCAAGTTCGAGATATGTTGATCGTCTTCAAGTGTAAATGCGATAAGCTTTTCAGCCCTGTCTTCATTCAACAATTGATCTAGCGTACCTTCCTTTAAAATCTGCCCGTTGTCGATAATAACAATATAATCGCAAAGTTGCTCCGCTTCTTCCATGTAGTGTGTGGTAAGGATCAGTGATGTTTCGGATTGCTCTTTCAGTTTGAATAAAATCGACCAGACTTCGCGACGGGCGTTTGGATCGAGCCCGGTGGTTGGTTCGTCCAGCAGCAGTATTTTGGGATTATTCAATAAAGCAATTCCCAACGCCAATCGCTGGCGTTGACCGCCGGATAAATTGACGACATAGGCTGTGCACTTATCCTTCAAGCCCACCATGTCAATAATTTCTTCCACCCGTTGGTGATTTAAATCATAAAAACTGGCAAATAGTTTAAGGGTCTCCCGAACATTCAATTTGTCGATAAACCGGGTTTCCTGCAGGGATAAACCAATCAACCTGTGAAGTTCATCCGCGTGACCTTTCCAATGCTTGCCCATAATGACAATGTCGCCACTGTCCGGCGTTTGGATGCCTTCAATCATTTCCACAAGTGTGGTTTTGCCGGCGCCATTCGGGCCTAATAATGCCAAAAACTGTCCACTGTAGATTAGTAGATTTACCCCTTGCACAGCCTTTACTGTTTTGAAGCTTTTATATACATTGCGAACTTCGACCACCGCTTCTCTGGTGACCGTTTGTGTTGAGTGATTATTCATACGATATTTTTTTTTCCGCGAAAAAGTAAGTGAAGATGACGTGTCGTACGCTATATCTATATTTGCTTGAATGTAAATGGTGTAAACTTTTAAAATGGGCTTCCAGTTCCACAAATTAATTGGGAAATGGAATGACAAGTAGCTGGAAGTGTCAGAGATTCGATAGAAAATAAATCAAATTTACTCCAAAAACCTTTAAAATGCTTTGAAAAAGTCAGGTTATATGATATGCAGATTTTTTATTTTTATTATTATCATCTGACGATCTCTTTAATGCCTCAGAAGTGTGCAAGATTCCGGTATCTCATCCCGATGAAAAGAATCGGGACGAGAACCGGAATGAAACCTGCTTGTAGCAAAGAAGTTTCTTGAAAGTTACGAAGTTCTTTATTGGGATGACGCCGTTTTGATGTATTTGGAAGCAAATTCAAAAAATGCCGGCCAGTCCGGTGCATCAATATGACCTTCTTTGTGATAACGATAACCAATATCTCCGGCAAGATAGCCAACATCAATTTTCGGTTTGTCATCATTCATAATCAGCCCCTGGTGTCCAAGTAATTCATACACCGGAGTTGCGCCAACTGCTGTCAGATAGATACCATAAGAATCAGTCCAGGTATCCTGTTTACCTCCATTCAAAAATACCGGACGCGGCGCACATAGTGATAGCAGCGAATGGGCGTCCACCGGGCAGAGTTCAATTTTACGAGGAAGATATTCATCTTGATTCAGTTCACCCATCCATTTGAAGAAATTACCGGCCGTCCAATGGTACTCCTGATCCCATGCGGAGTTTTCCACATCTTGTCCCCAGTGCCGGCGGTTCATTTTGGTGCCAAGACTGCCACCACAGCTTGGGAAGGCGATCGCCACGCGTGGCTCATACGCCATCGTGACCAACGTCGCTTTCCCAAATCGGGAATGTCCGGTAACGCCGATTTTTGTCGCATCGACCGAAGAATCAGTTTCAAAATAATCGATGAGTCGGCTGATTCCCCAACTCCAGGCAGTAAGTGTTCCCCAATCGGTTGGTTTTCGCCAATTTCCTTTATTGCAGAGGCCAATGAGGTAACTTGTTAAAAATTGCCCATTATCCGGTTGCAGCACGCCAGAATTAAAAATACATGCACCCCACCCGTAAGGAGCACAAATTTCCCAATATCTATCGATCGGCAACCACCAGCTACCACCAATTACAATCATCACCGGAACTGCCTGTGAAGCATTGGCTGGTATACGCAACGTTGCAGAAATACGCGGCACGTCTCTGACAGTGGGGTAACGGGAAATATCTGTTTTACCTGTAATCACTTTTTGAATATATCGATACCCCCCTGCACTATCAGTTGAGGTTGTCACATCCCAGCTAACTGCCGGTAATACGCTATCCGGCGGAATCACGCCCCACATCTCTTCTCGGACTGCTTTGAGTATTTCCGGGCGCCGGTTTTGCCACCATTCATCCGCAGTCGTGATTGTCGATCCATCATTCATTTTTAACAAGTCGATGGGCGTATAATGCCCAACTCGCAACGATTCGGGCCCTGGGAAAAAGCCATCCGATGTATCATCGTAATTATTCCACAGCCCGTAGCTGGAACGAGTAATGATATGACCCGCCGCATCTGTCCAGTTTCCTTCAGGATTCAATGAGTCAGCAGGATAGGTATTGGGGGGGGCATTCGGATCATTTAATTTAGTGGGTAATTGCGGAAACTTCAGTCCGAGCTGCCACATCATTTGATCGCGATCTTGAGTTCTATTTACGCTGTCAGGCGGAAAGTCCGGGAATTGCGCGAAAGTATTTGGGACGGACAGCAGAAGAATAGCAGACAACGTTATGCAAAATTGACTAAAGGTGGATAGAGAATGCTTCATTATCATTTCCTTCGTTTTATTATTCTGGATCGCTGGTTTTGTGTCGTCGGTGTAATTAAGCTATAAATAATACAATTTGAAGGAAATAATCAAATACTTTTTTTGCAATTATGATTGCAGAAATAATTAAATTGATAACAATAATGGTGGGGAGATTTTATAGTCAATTAAGACAAAATTGATATTGGTGTGGTTGTTCTAATTTTTTTTCTGTAAATTTAGCAATAACGTTACTAATTCATCAATATGTTTTGCATTACGATTATTAAATACAGGCAACTGATTGAAAGAGACTAATTCAGATGCGACAATTCCGGAAATGGCAAGTGTTTTATCAGTTAAAAATGGCTCTATTTCATTTTTGTTTTTTGAACACACAATCCGTGGAAGGCTTTCATGGGCAAAGCCTTCAATAATTGTCCAGGCTGTTGTGATATTGGATAAAAGCAATTCAATTGATATCCCGGATTGCTGTATAAACGTTGTCTGATGTGGTGCGCTGGCAACGACCTGAACCGCTCCTGCCTGGGCGAAGCGAAATGTATCTGTCCCTGGCTCATCGATATTAAAACTTGGTTTATGAATGGACTTGATGACGCTTATCGAGAAACGCGGGCTTAACTTGCGGACAAGTGCTTCAATCAAAGTGGTTTTCCCAGAGTTGGAATAACCGCATACTTGTACTATTTTCATTGCAATAGCCTTTAAGCGAAATGAATCATAATATTTTAAAATTATAAAATGAGTTTGATAAGTTGAATTTCATTTTAAAATTTCAGGTATTATATGAAGTGAATTGTACTACTTTTTTGTCAAATAATCAATATGAATTATTCTGATTAAAATTACGAGTGAATTGCAAATCAGTCTGAAATCCATTGATCTACCAAGTCTGAAGAAATATTAAACCATCTTGCTTCTCAAAACACTTGACAATACCGGAAAATTTTAATATCTTTAAACCGATTCAAATAACATTGAACATTTCAAATAACCATGGAGCCAAACATGTCAGAATTATTTGCCGGTATCGATAGTTCCACACAAAGCTGCAAACTACTCGTCATTAATCCATCGGATAACGCTGTAGTGTTTTCGGAAAGCGTGAATTTCGATAAGGATTTACCACAATACAACACTGAAAACGGTGTCATGAAAAATATGCCGGAGGGCGTTTCCGAATCCGATCCCACGATGTGGATCGATGCGCTTCACATGCTGTTTGATAAGTTAAAAAAATCGTCTGTGCCGATTGATAAAATTCGGGTGATTTCTGTCTCGGGTCAACAGCATGGGCTGGTAACATTGGATGCCGAAGGCAATCTGACGCGCAAGCAGAGTAAACTTTGGAACGATTTCTCGACAGCGGAAGAGTGCCGACTGATGACTGAAGCTGTCGGTGGTGTGGATAATATGATCGATGAAGTTGGAAATAGCCAACGAACCGGTTATACAGCCGCTAAAATCCATCATTTTGTGCGACATGAACCCGAAGCGTTTGCTAAAACCACCACATGTTTTCTGGTACATAATTTTGTGAATTGGTATTTAACCGGTGGAAAAGATAATGGTGTTCGAGTCATGGAGCCCGGCGATACATCGGGTATGGCATTGTGGCATCCGGGAAAACGTAAGTGGTCCGAGGACGTAATGAATGCAATTTCTCCTGAACTTAAAGATAAAATTCCACCGTTGAAACCATCGGATCAGACAATCGGACATATTTCAGCAGCATTGGTGAAGCAATACGGATTTTCACCGGAATGTAAAATTGATGCCGGATGTGGCGACAACATGTATGGCGCCGTGGGTACAGGAAATGTTGAACCGGGTCTTGTGACAATTAGTTTGGGTACCAGCGGTACGGCCTATTCGTTTATGAACAAAGCATACATTGATCCTGATGGCGAAATTGCTGCATTTTGTGACAGCACCGGAAATTATTTACCGCTGCTTTGTGTTTCCAATCTTGCCAATGGTTACAATGCAATCCTGAAAAAATACAATTTGAGTCATGATGAGTTTAATGCGATTGTTGCCAAAACACCCGCCGGCTGTAAGGGACGGATGATTTTCCCATGGTATGAAGGGGAACGCACACCGGATCTACCATTTGCCGCCCCATTGTACTTCGGATTTCAATTTGACGATTTTACCCCGGAATGGCTATGTCGGGCAATTCTTGAAGCTCATGTGCTAAATCTTTACGAAGGTTTCATTAAGATGCCAATCAAACCGAAAGAAATTCGATTAACCGGAGGTATGGCACAATCCGAGCAATGGTGCCAGGCGATTGCCGATATTTTTGAAGCCTCAGTCGTCCCGGTGGAAGGCGAAGGCGCTGCCATGGGCGCTGCGTTACATGCTGCCTGGGTGTATCAGAAGGAGCAGGGGAAATCTGTCACATTAAAATCGGTTGTCGATCCGTTTGTTAAGCTAGTTGAGAAAAAACGAAAAGAACCGAACCGGAAAAATGTGGAAATTTATAGGCAGGTCAAGAAAATTTATTTAGCGCTTAGTGCCCGCGTTCGTGGTGTTGGAGCGGATGCAGATCCATTTGCGTTGAGAAGTGAATTGTTGAAGATGTACTAGGCTTTTAAGATGGAAGTACAAACCAGGTTTTTAAAAAACCTGGTTTGTTTACATATGAAGATTTGTTTTTTTCAAGAAAAAAGAATCTGATCGTATTTTGATTGAATTGCAAATTATTTTGCTTTTGGCTTACCCAGCAAACTGAACATATTGTTTTTGTAAGCCTCCACCCCCGGTTGATCGAATGGATTGACTCCAAGCAAATACCCGCTAATCGCTACAGCTTTTTCGAAAAAGTAAATCAACTGGCCGAGATTATAGGCATTCAACTCAGGCATGATAATCGCCATATTGGGTACGCCGCCATCTTTGTGCGCCAGTGCAGTACCTTGATAGGCGTTGTCATTTATTTCATCCATTGATTTTCCGGCAAGATAATTCAAGCCGTCATAGTTATTTTTATCGGGTGGTACTTGAATTTGCTTTTTGGATTTCTCTACCAACAGGAATGTTTCCATTATCAGGCGTTGGCCTTCCTGAATGTATTGTCCCAACGAGTGCAGATCAGTCGTGAAATCCACAGATGCCGGAAAAAGTCCTTTGTTTTCTTTGCCTTCACTTTCGCCGTACAACTGCTTCCACCATTCCGAGATATAATGCAACGCCGGATTAAAATTTGCCAGAATTTCAATGCGTGTACCAGCACGATAAAGTGCCGAGCGAATCGCAGCGTAGCGATATGATGGATTAGTCGATAAATCCGGCTGTGAAATTGCTTCGGCGCAATCTTTGGCGCCCTGCATCAGTGCCTGAATATCCACACCTGCTGCCGCAATTGGCAGCAAGCCCACTGGCGTTAATACCGAAAATCGACCGCCAACATCATCGGGAATAATGAAAGTCTTATAACCTTCGGCATCCGCCATTCGCTTTAAGGCGCCTTCAGCCTTATCGGTTGTGGCGACAATTCGTTTGCGCGCTTTCTTTTTCATGTTGTCTTTAATAATGCGAAATGTCACTGCTGGTTCCAGCGTGGTGCCGGATTTGGAAATGACATTCACGCAGTATTTTCGATCTTTCAGTGTTTTCAATAGGCGGGATAAAGATGTGCTATCGATATTATGCCCGGCATAGACTATCTCCACGCCTTTTTTCGGCTGTAATGCTTCAATCACAGCTTTGGCACCCAGGTAGGAGCCACCAATACCAACGCACACCAAGGTATCGGCCTTGTCTTTAATTCTGTCGGCGACTTCAATAACCTCACTTACGATGGCATCGGAATTGAACGGCAAATCAAGCCATCCAAGAAAATCACTTCCTTTGCCTGTTTTGTTTGACAGCATCTCGTGTGCTGTATCCACTTCCGGTTGAAGCTGATTGATGATATCATCATTCACAAATGAGCTGATGTGTGTATAGTCGAATTTTAAATTTAAACTCATTTTTATTTTTCCTCAAATTTTATTCATAACGGTATTCATTACTCTCTCATTCCGACGATTTATACACCAGAAAATCGTATAACCGGTTCACTTTATCAAGCTGATTAATTATTTATCGTCCGTTTTCATAGAAGGCTTGAGTATAAATTGATTGTACAGAAATAATCCCACAGCAGTAATTAAGCCAAGCGCTCCAAACAGCAACCACATTATATCGGGACGTTGCATATCGCGGGCAAAATGGCCATAGAATTGACCGGAAAGAATGCCACCAAACAGATTGCCCAGTGCAATACAAACGAAATAGTATCCCATATATAGCGCTTTCTGATCTTCGGGAGCAATTTTACCAGTGTATTCCTGACTTTTGGGCGATGCAGTCATTTCTCCAATTGCGATAAAGAATATCGAGATAATTAATGGCCACCCATTGCTAATGTATGCGGTCGCTGCAAATCCCAGCGATGTTATAAGTGTACCGGCAATAAGCGAGCTGAATGGTTTAAATCGTGCAATAAACCATGAAATGAAAACCTGGAACAAAATGATAGAAAATGCATCGATATTAATAATATATTCAGGATTAACCTGAGCGCCGTTAGCAACGTGCTGCCGAAGTGTTTCTGCCAAACCACTCAATCCGACTGTGCCACAGAATGCAGCAACTGAGCGTAATACATCCTGCGTATTCACAAAATCACGAATATATTCCGGAGTGGTTAAAAAGATTTGATTAAAAACTGTCCAAAAGCCGGAGAGGATAATAAGAAACAAAACGAACCGCCAATTGCGCAGGACTAGAATAGAATCGGCCAGTACTTTGCTCAATGAACGGCCTGTACCCGAACCCGCTTCTTTTGTTGGTTCTTTGTATAAGAAAATAACAAAAATGAAGTTAAGCGAAATCCATATACTTGAAGCTACAAATACATATTTCCATGCCATCGCGCGAACAATACCAGCCACTATTGGACCTATAAATCCGCCGATATTTACCATCTGGTAAAAAATACCGAATCCCATTGATGAGTTTGTATCATCCGTCACACGGGCGATAGTGCCGGTGATGATCGGCTTAAACATCGCAGCGCCAATTGCAACCAAAAGAAATATCATAAAAAAGCCAATGAAAGAATGAACTTGTCCAAGCAGGAAATAGGCGGGAGTCATGACAGAATAAGCAATGATTAGCGTTTTGCGGTAACCATAACGATCGCCAAGCGCGCCAAACAGAACAGGCAGAAGATATAAAATAAACGGAACAATGCCTTGAATAGTGCCACGCTGCTCCGATGTAAAACCCAAGCCGCCTTCGATGATTGGAGCAGTCAGATAAAGTGATGAAACCGCCCAGAATCCATACCAGGCCATTCGCTCGAAAATTTCCATGGAGTTGGTAATCCAGAACGTTGTCGAAAACGGGGTGCGTTTAGTTTGTTTTGCCATGAGTAAGCTCTCCACATTGTATGTGTAATGAAATTCGTTGACTGTCAATATAATCATAAATTGTAAAGAATTCAAGCGTTTTTATTGCAACAGTAATGTAACATGTCCCTTGAAGTTTACTAAATGAGTTGAATTCTGATATTACCAGAGAACCTGTTTTTCTGTGGGTTCTATGATTTTGAATTCGGCAGACAAGTTAATATGTGTCTTCGACTTCCTAATGCGAAACATGAATTCTATGTCAAGTGATGTTGATTCGAGGAAACTTATCAATTTTACAGACATTTAAGTTTCAAATTGTGTATCCTTTCAAAAAATTAGGGGAAACTTAACATTGTTCATGCTTCGACGGAGTTTATCCTGAGCTTGATGAAGGGCTCAGCATGAAGCTACGCCGGCGCTTCACACTGAGTACCAACATGTCGTGAAAATGTGAAAGTAGGGAATCTTGATACAACTACCATCAATTATTGAACTGATCCTTACCCACATCTGGGTAACTGGACATGGGAGGATTCAAAATTCCCCTTCCCTTTTTAAGCGAAGGTGTTAGGGGAAGGGTTAAAAAAGGCGCATTTTCATGATTTATAACTGTAAATTTCCAGATTGTGTTTAAATGAACACTACAG
>JAFGDW010000298.1 GCA_016931935.1 Candidatus Zhuqueibacterota bacterium
CGGTTGTTTTCAGGCAAATATTTAGACCGAAATGTATTTATTAAATTTATCCTTTTAAAAAGGAAACGATGAATGCCACGCAAACGAATGAATGGATTTGAAGAAGATTTAAAGGATCTCGGATTTGGTTCCAAAGTAACACAGCAAAGCCATTTCCGAATGCTTAACCATGATGGCAGTTTTAATGTAGAACGTGTCGGCTTACCGTTGTTGCGAAAGCTAAGTTTCTACCATTCTATACTCACCATGCCCTGGTGGAAGTTTCATGTCACAATAATCGGAACATTTTTTGTGCTGAATTGCATGTTTGCCATCGTTTTTATGCTGCTGGGCCCGCATGCTATACAGGGGATGGAAGTACATTCCGTACCCGAACAATTTGTTCAGGACTTCTTTTTTAGTGTGCAAAGCTTTACGACGGTCGGGTACGGACATCTAAGTCCAAACGGGTTTTGGTCGAGCCTGGTGGCCGCTTTTGATGCTTTTTTCGGATTGTTGGGATTTGCTCTGGCAACAAGTTTGCTGTTTGCCCGCTTTTCGCGCCCCACAGCCAGAATAATGTATAGTAATCAAGCACTTATTGCCCCCTATCATGATGGCGAAGCGTTAATGTTCCGTATTGCAAATGAGCGTGATTCACAACTCCTCGATGTCGAAGCCAAGGTACTTTATACACAAATGGAAATGGTTAACGGTCGCCGCATTCGCCGATTTTATGAATTGAAGCTGGAACGCAACAAAGTTGCGTTTCTTCCGCTGCATTGGACAATTGTACATCCCATCAATGATGAAAGTCCTATCTACGGATTTTCTCAAGATGATATGCGTGAAGCAGAAGCTGAAATTCTGATTCTGCTAACGGCGATAGATGATATCTATTCGCATACAGTCCATTCGCGTTCGTCGTATAGGTACAATGAAATGGTATGGCGTGCCAAGTTTATGGATATGTTCGAGCCAACAGAATCAGGACACGTAAAAGTAGATATGCGGAAATTACATAAATTTGAACCTGTGGACAAGGCGGAAGAAAAACAACCGTAGCGATCATGGTGAATTCCGGTGGGGGTTGAATAAATATTCTGCGATTTAAAAGAAATGAGACAGCATTAACATGATTTATGGATTAACAGGAGGTTTTTAACAATTTTTCCTGCCAAGCATTATTTAGCGCCTTGTCGAAAACCATATCAGATAATTAATTTCGTTGCTTAAGCCCGATGTCCTGAGCATATTGAAGGCAACTGTCATACGTCCATTGATCCGCTCGGACTCGCTGACGAATGTTGTCAAATGGATATTTACGAATATACTGCAATAAATCTGCGCGAAAAATGGGCTGTCCGATATTGATTTCGTAAAATTGAGATTGAAAAAAGTGCATACGCAGTTTCAGATAACACTTAGCAACCCGATTTACTTTAATTTTATCGAAAATCAATTTACAAAAAAATACAAATCGTCCGGAACAAAATAGGATAAAAATGGTCTTGTATTATGAAAAGATTGACAAAACGTTACTTAAGGAGAATATCATGGAACATTTACATAAAACAATTTTGGTCACTGGTGCCACCGGAAAACAGGGTGGAAGTGTTGTTAAACATTTATTAGCCAACGGTTGGAATGTCCGGGCATTAACTCGTAACCCACAGAAATCGGAGGCCCGTGCATTGGCTGCGCAGGGTGTTGAAGTCGTGCAAGGCTCGTTCGATGATCGTGCGTCGCTTGACCGGGCACTCGACGGTGTTTATGCTGCATATAGTGTCCAGCAGGTATGGGAAGTTGGTCCCGCTAGGGAAACTGAGCAAGGCAAGGCATTTGCTGATGCCGCGAAAGCCGCGAATGTCAAACATTTTGTGTATTCAAGTGTTTGTAATGCTGATCAAAATACCGGGATTCCGCATTTCGAAAGTAAGTGGGAGGTGGAGAAATATATAAAGTCGCTTGAGCTTCCGGCAACTATTGTCCGTCCTGTATTTTTTATGGAAAACTTCTTAGCGCCCGATTCAAAACGACGTATTAACGATGGGAGTTTATCATTTTCGCTACATCGGCAAAATAAGCTGCAAGTAATAGCTGTTGATGATATTGGCTGGTTTGTGGCGAAAGCATTTGCTGAGCCAGAATCCTATATTGGAAAGGCGTTGGATATTGCTGGTGATGAAGTCTCCGGTGAGCAGATTGCAATGGCATTTTCCCAAAAGTTGGGGCATTCTGTAACATATGTTGAGCTGCCAACGGACCAACTTCGACAAGTAAATATGGATCGTGCAATTATGTTCGATTGGTTTAATACTGTCGGATATAGTGCGGATATAAATGCACTGCGCAAAGTTTATCCACAGCTAAAAACGTTTGCTAAATGGATTGAAAAAGTCGATGTTAATCTGAAGCAGGCTGCCTAGCATAATTTGACCGGCTTTGACCAAGTAAGCTTAGTTATGTATCAAGAATTCGAGTCGGGTTTGTAGATAGGTACACTCCTGAAGAAGTTTGTGAAATCACTGATATAAACTTGTTTTACTAATTTAAACTGGTTTTTCTTTTATGAAAGTGCTAATTTAACAATTACAACGAAACTAAATATGGCTAAAATAGTTTAAATTCTGTTATAAAAAAACCGGATAAATTTTAACTATTTTTTTAGATTTAAAGAAGACTTAATGAGTCGTATTTGAATAACAGGAGAACTAATGAGATCAATAAAAACTCAAATTGATATAAAAGGAACCCCGGAACATGTTTGGCAGGCGTTGATGGATTTCTCAGCATACCCTAACTGGAATCCATTTGTACTAGAAGTGGCTGGTGATGTTAAAGTCGGTTCAAAAATAAAAGTTATTCTTCAGGCAGCCGAAATGAAGCCCGCAACATTCCAGCCAACCGTTGTAAAAATAGAACCAAACAAAGAATTCCGCTGGTTAGGAAAGATGTTCTCATCGGCTTTGTTTCAGGGAGAGCATGTTTTCTCAATAAAGAGTCAGAATAATGGATCGGTACTGTTTTCCCACTGTGAGTATTTCGGCGGCATGCTGGTACCATTTTTGGGTTCACTATTTAAAAAGACGGAGCGCGGATTTGAAGCAATGAATCAGGCGCTTCGCCAGCGTGTTGAATCCATTGATGTAAAGGAAATTACCGAATGATGCATCAGGAGCGTCCGTTACCAAATAATTTAAACGCACACCTGTCCGAAATCCGGCGGTGCCACGCTATTGATCTGGGTGTAATATCATTGCCGGAGATTGATTTACTACTACAAAAAATAGTTCCCCTCCGTTTAAATAATCAAATTGAAGATACACTTATTTTTCACTCCTATTTGCCAAGTCTTGCACTGGGCGCACGAAAACTTAATCCGGCGGATTTACTCAAGCCGTTAGCCAGTTTTGAAGACCAGGGTATCTATTTACACAAAAGTGTTCGTGGGGGAGGAATAACTTATCATTGGCCGGGGCAACTGGTTGGTTATCCTGTTTTTAAACTACGGCCAGATGAACAAAACATTTCCAAGTTCATGTTTCAACTTGAGGAAGTCGGATTACGAGTATTAAGCGATCTGGGAGTGAAGGCACAACGTCGACGTGATAATGTTGCGCAGATCGGATTATGGATTGATAATTTTAAAATTGCCTCTATGGGAATTCATGTCTCACGCTGGGTGACAAGTTATGGATTTGCTTTAAATTTGGGGGGAGATCCCACTCCGGCCGATCACATCCGTCCGTGTGGTTTGCAAGGTGTTAAGCTGATAACAGTTGCGGATATGACGGGCCAAGAGCCTTCACATGACGATGTAAAGAAAATAATTGTAAAACACATATCAAGTGTCTTCCGGCGTGAGGTTATAAATCAAAAAAACGATTTCTATGCAAATCAACTATCAAGCACCTTAAATAAAGGCAACGTAACAAAGTGGATTTATAAAACTAGGTATGAATGATCTTGAAAAATTTTTAAGGGTCGAACTATTTATAATCGGTACATTTTTTGCTAAATAAATATTATTTTGAACATACCCGACATTACGCGAAAATCCAAAATTAGAATTCATGAATTGAACACTATAACACTTCAATTATTATAGTATTACCAATTAACTTCTGCATTTTTGTGCAAAAAATTAAAGGTAAACG
>JAFGDW010000299.1 GCA_016931935.1 Candidatus Zhuqueibacterota bacterium
TTGGACAAAATCTTTGATCGTCTTCTTACAGCGTGCATTCAAGCCGAGCCGACCATTATAGCTGAAATATGTACATAATCATTAAAAATTAATTAAAACAGGGATACAATTACGTGGAACTAATATTTCTTACTTTTGTATAAATATCCCTGATTTTCTGATTGGTGTAACATCGTAAAAGTTGAATCTTTCCTATGTTTTCAGCATCAAAAGCATAAATTGTATTCAAAAATAAAAAGGAGAAAGCATGGAACAATACCTGCAAGTAGCTATCGAACTGGCTGTAAAGTATGTACCCAAATTACTGCTGGCAATCGTTTCTCTTTTTATTGGCTTGTGGATCATTAAAATTTTCACCAAAGCGTTGCGAAAATCGATGGTACGCGGGAAAATTGATATATCCCTGCATCATTTCCTGACAAGCATGGTGAATATTTTATTGAAAGTGTTGGTATTTGTCAGTGTGGCATCTATGATTGGCATTCAGATGACATCATTTGTCGCTATTCTTGGTGCTGCCGGTTTGGCAGTTGGTTTGGCGCTACAGGGTGGCCTGGCCAATTTTGCTGGTGGCGTGATTATTTTGATCAATAAACCTTACAAGGTTGGCGATTACATCAGCACCCAGGGATATTCGGGTACTGTCAAAGCCATCCAGGTATTTCATACCGTTTTAACGACTCCCGATAATAAAACCATCATTATCCCCAATGGCGAACTCTCAAACAGCAGCATGACCAATTATTCCACTGAACCAACCCGCCGTGTTGACATGACCTTCGGCATTGGCTATAGCGATGACATTCAAAAAGCGAAAGAAATATTAAAACGTTTGGTTGAAGACGAAAGTCGCGTTCTGAAAGAACCTGCATATCAGATTGTTCTTGCTGAATTGGGTGAAAGTTCAGTAAACTTCGCTGTCCGTGTTTGGAGCAAGAAGGAAGACTACTGGGGTATCTTTTTCGACATGCAGGAAAAAGTAAAACAGGAATTTGATAAAAATAACATTTCTATTCCGTTCCCCCAACGAGATATTCATGTGTACAATCATTAAGAAGTGCGTTGATTTAGTCTATGCTGCATTCATAAGACATAATATATTGACGTATAATTATTTTGACAACTATATATTGATTCAGAAAATTTATAAAGGCATTAAATCAACACAATCATTAATTGGTTCTGATTCCTATTTGTCGGATAGTCTGTATATTTTTAATTCATAATCAGACAATTATTATAAGATAACAATCTGGAGATAAAAAAGTAAAGGAGGATACAATGAACGTACGGTATATGTTTTTATTCCTACTTCTATCCGTTTTCATTATATTTAGTACAGTCGTAATTGCACAGGATGATGCTCCAAAATTTGGATGGAAAAAATCAGTGGTTGGTGATCTTAATCTGACTCAAACAAGTTTCGATAATTGGGCACAGGGTGGCGAAAATTCGTTTGCGTGGCAATTCAATTTTAATTTCAATTTTACAAACAATCAAGAAAATTATAGCTGGGCAAATTCAGGAAAATTGACCTACGGTTCTTTGAAAGCCGGGGACGAAGAATTCCGCAAATCAATTGATGAAATAAAACTGGAAAGTGTATATACCTACTTAATGAACGCTTATATTAATCCTTTCGTTGCGGCAACCGGCGAGTCACAAATGACTGCCGGCTATAAATATAATGATGACGGCACAAAAACTCAAATCGCTGCATTTATGGACCCCGGATATTTACGCGAAAGTGCCGGTGTTGGTTATTCAAAGAATGACATTGTGAAGACTCGTCTTGGCGTTGCGCTCAAACAAACATTTTCCAGCGATTATCCCTACGCCGATGATCCCGAAACGAAAAACGAGATCGAGAAATTCAAAAATGAAATTGGTGCCGAATCAGTAACTGACTTGAATTGGAAAATCGCCAGCAATTCCTTACTTACATCCAAACTCGAACTTTTCTCAAACATAAAGGGCGTGAAGGAAATCGATGTGAACTGGGATAACGTGTTAAGCACAAAAATTTCGAAATATGTGGCATTTAATTTTAACGTGAAATTGCTTTACGACAAAGATATTTCCGCAAAACGACAAATCAAACAAGCAATTGCGCTTGGATTGACATATTCATTTCTATAAAATTTGTAATTTTGAAAAATTATCAGAAGATGCATTATCATCATGATAATAGCATCGTCTGATTTAAGACAATTTGTTCAATAAGTTTACATTTTTTGTATCAAATAATAGCCACCAAGCGAGATTTCGTAACTGGCATAGGGATTTTTTTTTAAAATTCAGAAATTTCAGTTGACATTAACATCAAAATTGTTTAATATCTACATTGCAAATCAATGGTACGTGTCGATTCCGGGGTTGAGGAGAGATTATGATTATAATTAAGCTCATCAGCAAATTCATAAAAGTATTAAGTTCCGCAGCATCACCCAATCAAATCGCCTGGGGTTTTGCCCTTGGCACAATTCCCGGTTTAACTCCCATTAACGCACTTCACAACGCCGTTGTGCTTATTTTATTAATCATTTTAAATGTCAATATAAGTTCGGCTCTGTTCGCACTACTCATCTACAGCCTGTTTGCCTGGATGCTGGACCCATTTTTTCACGCAATCGGTTATTATGTATTGGCGGAAATCCCTGCGCTTACATCGTTTTGGACATCGCTCTATAATGCACCGATCGCTCCTTTAACGCGCTTTAATAATACAGTCGTGATGGGTAGTTTTCTCGTCGCCATTGCTCTGCTGATTCCACATTATTTGCTTTTCAAATGGTTCGTACGTAAGTACCGGGACACCTGGAACGAGAAGATTAAAAAATGGAAAATCACCAAAGCTATTACGGGAAGCAAAGTCGTTAAGTTGTATTTGAAATTTAAAGATGTGGGAGAATAGCGATGCGGTGGAAAGGATTTATATTTTTAATTATTTTGATAGCTGCCATTGTCGTAATTTCGATAATGTTTATGGATAAATGGATTGAACGTGGTCTGGAAAAGACAGCCGAATTGGCAGTTGGTGCGCGTGTTGAAATCGACGGATTTCATTCAAGTCTGTTAAAATTGGAATTTGGCTGGAATCGACTCCAGGTGACCAATCCCAAAAGTACCATGCAGAATATCGTTGAAACAGGTATCGTGGAATTCCGCCTGAATATGCCAGCGCTGCTACGCAAACGTTATGTGATCGAGGAAATGACAGTCGGCGATATTCGCAGCGGAACCGAGCGTGCCACCGATGGCGCTCTGCCAAAACCGCCGCCTAAAAAGAAAGAAGTAAAAACAGAACCAGGCGCCGTTGATAAAGCGCAAGCCGCGCTTACCAAAGAAATTGATAAATTACCGGTGATGAATTTTGACCTGGACAAAATAAAGCGCAAATTAAATCTCGATAGTCTGATTGTTATGGCGGACCTGCAAATCGTCACCCGTCTGGATTCCGTGAAAAAAGACGTGACCGCCACGTCCGATAAATGGCAGAAATTCTATACGACATTCAAACCGGACGATGATTTAAAACGAATCCAGACGGAAATTACATCCATCGACGTTAATGCAATTCGTGATGTTCCCACACTCGTTGCCACCGTGGACAAAGTCAATAAATCACGTGATGAATTGAACACAATGTACAATCAAGTTCAAAATACACGAAAAGATATTACAACAGATTTTGACAGGGTTTCTCAATATACCAAATCGGTCGACGACTGGTTTAAGGAGGATTATCAGCGCATCCTTCAAAAAGCGAAATTACCGGATTTGAGTGTTCGCAATATCGGAAAAATTCTTTTTGGCGGTACAATTGTATATCAGGTGGACAAATACCTTAATTATATAAAAGTTGCTCGGAAGTACCTGCCCAAAAAATCTGATAAGCCCAAGAAAGAAAAACCACCACGGATGGCCGGGCAGAACATTCGCTTTCCCGATCGCTATGGCTATCCCACATTTTTGATTCAGAACATTGACATCAACGGTCAAACGGGTACTACTAACGAAGCGCCCGGTATCAAACTTATTGGTGATGTTACCGGAATCACGAATCAGCCGTGGGTTTATGGTAAACCAACCCAAATTGAACTGAAAGGCGAACGGGAAAATCGTCCGGCAGGCACGCTGAATGGTGTGCTTAATCATGTGACCGATACTTCGAAGGATAGCTTTCATGTTGAGTTGCGCAATATTAGCTTAAACAACGTGGCTATCCATAAATCATCGTATTTACCACAAAAAATTTCCAAAGGCCAGGCAACAATAAATGGAACGCTGTCTTTCCGCGGCGATGACTTATTTGCCAATGTTGATATGGTTGCCAAACAGTTGACGTTTAACTTTGCTGAATCCAAACCATCCGATAAATTTGTGGCGACCGTGCAGGATGTCATTAACGGTATGGATGAGATAACACTGAACAGCACAATTACCGGTTCCGGTGATAATATGGATTTCCGTATGGATTCCAATATTGATGAACTGGTATCCAAACGATTGAAGGCAATGGGCAGTCAGGCACTTAAGGATACGCAACAAAAAATTCGAGCGCGACTCGAAGCCATTCAAAAAGAAAAGTTAAACGAAGCAAATACAATCTATCAAAACAAACGTAAAGAGTATGAAGATAAAATAGACACATACAGAAAACAGATCGAAGCTGAAAAGCAAAGACTCGAGGAAAAATTACAGGCACTCCAAAAAGAAATAGATGATCGGAAAAAGGCCGAAGCAGACAAGGCAAAAGATAAAGCCAAAGATGCAATTAATAATCTATTAAAACGTCCTTGAGTAGTTTCTCAAAGTGGATAATGTGTCTAATAGTGCGTTGAGCTTGTTTAACAAGAATAAATGTTTATAGAAAAAATCAGTATTTTTACATCTGAATTTCAAAAATCGGATTCAAAACTAAAAATGAATGAAATTTAACATGGAATTTGGAAAAATAATTTACTTAAAGTGATTTTTTTGTTGACTTTAACAATATTTATTTGTACTTTTACTCAATTTAATCGGCAATAACAAACTATTTACTAATCCTTTAGGAGGTGTCATCTATGACCAAGGCAGAACTTGTCGAAAAGGTCGCAGCGGTTGAAGGTATGCCCTCAAAAAAAGCTGCTAATGCTGCTGTTGATGCTGTTTTTGCAGCAATTAAAGAATCATTGGTTAAGGGTGAGAGTTTTACATTTCAGGGTTTCGGAACATTCAAAACCCAGACTTACGCCGCTCGTACAGGTGTAAACCTGCAGACTGGTCAAAAGATTCAAATCCCGCAAACCAAACGGCCAAAATTCACGCCAAGCCAGGCGTTGAAAGATGCTGTGAAGTAATATTTGTACACATTATTAATTATGTGACAACAACCTCCCGTGGGACTTCCTGCGGGAGGTTTTGTTTAACAGACCGCCATGACTAAACTGAGCCTTGAGAATCTGCCCCATCCACATTTTGACGGCACTGTCGTTACAATAGGTAATTTTGATGGTGTGCACATTGGTCATCAAACATTAATCAAAACCGCAGTGCAGGAGGCTCATCACCGCCAATTAAAAAGCGTTGTTTTAACATTTCATCCGCATCCAACCCATTACTTTCGTCCCGAATTTGCTGCAATTCCAATAAACTCTCGTTTATATAAGGAACATTTACTTGAAGCATTAAACATCGATGCTATGCTAACACTTATGTTTAATGCCGATTTGGCCCAATTATCTCCTGAACAATATTTCCAGGATATCTTGCTTGATAAATTGAATGCCAGGATGATCTGTGTGGGATACGATTTTACGTTTGGAAAAAATCGAAAAGGAAATATACGTGTCCTGCTGGAATTGGCTGAGCAACACGATGTGGATATTCACATTTTGCAACCCCAAAAAGTTGAGGGGCATGTTGTTTCGTCAACTCGTATTCGGGAGTTTTTGATGGCTGGACAGGTGTTCGATGCAGCACAATTGCTGGGGCGTTATCATGTGCTTCATGGGACAGTTGTTCATGGCGACGGCCAGGGAACAAGTATGGGATTCCCCACAATCAATATTGATGACACGGAAGATTTTGTACCAGCGTCCGGGATTTATGGGGGGCTCGCTCATATTGCCGGAGAACCACATCCCGCTGCAATTTATGTTGGCACCAAACCCACGCATGGAGGAAAAACGCGGCGTATTGAAGCTCATTTGCTCAATTATTCTGGCAATCTTTACGATCAGCAGGCGACCATTGCATTTCTGCGTTTTATTCGACCAGATATGAAATTTCCTACCGAACGACATTTAATTAAACAGATAGACAATGATTGCCTTCAAGCTCAATTGGATATAGAAACATATTTAAAAAATATTGATTTACCGATAATTTGGTAATCGTCCTGAAAACATGAAAAGTCCACGATTAGAGCTGATCTGAACGAATATTCTCCGCATCTATTTCCCGCTGTCGCAAAAGTTGTGAAACTTCGAACACCATTTCCATATTACCTGAAATATAATATAAATCATCAACAGGCGTCTTTTGTTGCTCAATATATGAAGTGACGTGTCCGTAAAAATCACCTCCCGGCCCACGGGATACACATCGCACGTATTTGTCAGGCGAATAATTGTCCGAATCAAACGCGTCATCGATTGTCCGCATGCCGTGGATAAGGCGGTAATTCAAATTACGATAGCTAAGAATGACTGAATGAAATGGTGCAACTCCGGTTCCGGTCGCAATAAACCAATGCATTCGTTTTTTAATCTGGCGGGGATCTACAGTCATCACACCAGCCGCTTCACCGAGTTCAATAAAATCATCCGGTTTCAAGGCCAGCAATTGTTGGGTTATCTTATCGTTCGGATTGTGGCGAATGAGAAATTCGATAAAGCTATCGTAGATGGATGAATAAATTGTGAAATCACGAATAGCTGGTTCTCTGAGTAACCGCAATGGTAAATGTTGTCCGGCATTAAATTTTATATCTGCCTTTTCCACTCGTAATAATGACAGCGATAGTGTGGCGGCTTTTATCTCGATCACCCGATGAGTTGTAAAAATTTCATCCATATTTATACCGTAAAGCATAAAAAAACCTCCCAAGTTGAATTAGTTTGGGAGGTTTCAGTTATTTATTTTTCATTTTAAGCGTGTTAAATTTTGAAATATAATAAATTGCCAACTCATATCGTGCTCATTTTTTAAGCAACCGCCAACATCCGTTCCACTGATGCCAACGCACGTATGCGAATATCTTCCGGTACTTCAACGACATACTGATTTAATTGTAGTGCTTTTAATGTGTCTTCCAGCGTAATTTCTTTCATATGCGGACAGCTATGACTGCACAAACGTACCAACTCTTTGTCAGGATTTTCTGCCACTATATTATCGCCCATACTGCATTCCGTTAGCAACAGAAAACGAGGCGCTCCGGTTTCTTTCACATATTTAATCATCCGCGAGGTACTTCCGGAAAAATCGGAGGCAGCAACTACATCCGGGCTGCATTCCGGGTGTGAGAGCACGACAACATCCGGGAACTGTTTCCGCACAGCTTCAATATCTTCCACGGTGAATTTTTCATGAACCTCGCATTTGCCATGCCAGCCGATCATTTGGTAATCAAGATTTGTATTCTTCCCGTTTCCTGATTTGGGCACTTTCGTCGGATAGATGATATGCTTTCCGGTTTCAGCCGCAACATTCGCAGCCAAATATTCATCCGGCAGGAAAATAATGGTATCTTCTTTTAACGATTCCACAATTTTTACTGCATTCCCTGAAGTACAACAAATATCCGTTTCGGCCTTGACGTCAGCATATGTATTAATGTAAGTCACCACTGGAACACCCGGGTATTGTTTCTTCAAATTTCGCACATCTTCTGCAGTAATGCTCTCTGCCAGCGAACAGCCAGCGCGCTCTGCCGGAACGAGTACCAATTTCTCCGGACTAAGAATTTTGGCAGTTTCAGCCATAAACCGGACACCACAAAATACAATAATGTCCTTGTCGGTTTTAGCAGCTGCACGTGCGAGCTCAAGCGAATCCCCTTTAATATCCGGTACCGAATGGAACAGCGCCGGCTCCATGTAATTGTGACCAAGAATGACAGCATTTTTTTCCATCTTCAACATATTGATTTCATATGCCAGTTCGGCTTTATATTTAATTTCAAATTCCGGGACAAAACCACTTAGTTTCTGCTTCATATCGTGCAGGATGGAGTCAACAGATATATCAGTCATTTTGTTTTCCTCATTGATAATTCCACCAGGATCGAATGTGTCAGGTGTCAAGAATATTGTTCACTACAGTTTAAGGGATGACATGAACGTGATGGATCATGACTTACTTTTAAAATTGATTATATAATGGGATAAAATGCGAAGACCATTTTATAATTCACAAGCGGAGATTACTTGTTTCAGCTTTTGGAATGCTGTCAACGATTTTCAAGTCACCGGTTATGAGTTACTAAATTTATTTCTAATATAACTCTGTTACACGTGAAAGGTTCACAATTTTTTTTATTTTTTGACAGGTGGATTAAAAATATGGATGGCCTTGTGTTCAATATCTTCAGCAGCTTCCATAATTCCTTCGGTGAGTGTTGGGTGAGCATGAATTGTTAAAGATAAATCATCCACATGAGCGCCGGATTCCACGGCAAGCCCGCCCTCGGCAATCAAATCCGATGCGTGGGAACCAATGATGTGAACGCCGAGTACCGTACCGCTGTCCGCATCCGATATCACTTTGGTGACACCATCGGCCTCACCCAATGTCATCGCTCGACCGAGTGCCCGAAACGGGAACACACCAGCCTTTACCGAATAACCTTGCTCTGTCGCTTGTTGCTCCGTTAATCCTACTGAAGCAATTTCCAGGGAGCTGAATATGACGCCCGGTACGACGACATTATCGAATGCAGCGGGTTCACCGGAAATGACTTCCGCTGCGATTTTACCCATGTGGGATGCGCGATGTGCCAACATCGGGCCTGCTACCACATCGCCAATGGCATAGACCCCGGCCAAGTTCGTCTGCATTTTTTGATTGACTTGAATAAAGCCGCGGTCATCGGTCTGAAGACCTAGTTCACGTAATCCCATTCCATCGGTGTTGGGACGGCGGCCGATCGCAATCAGTACTTTATCTGCATCCAACAATTGTTTTTTCCCGTTCTGTTGGATAGTCATGCTGACCCTCCCATTGTTTGATTCGGTTGCTGTGATTCGGCTCCCTAATTTCAAATCAATGCCAGCCTTTTTAATGGAGCGTTGCAATACCCGGCTGATCTCCGGATCTATCCATGGCAATAGCGTTTCCTGCGTTTCAATTATTGTGACTTCACTTCCCAAATTGCGGTAAACCGTTCCCAACTCGATTCCAACCGATCCGGCGCCTACGACGAGTAGATGTTCTGGCGGCTCTTTCAATTCTATAGCTGCATTCGAGTCGATGATTGTTGCGCCATCGAATGGAAGGTCAGCAAGCTCTATTGGCCGCGAACCAGTAGCGATGATGACATTTTCATAAGACACCCGTTGAATTCCCCGTTCAGACTCGACCATCAATTTACCGGGTTCGGAAAAAATCGCTTCCCCACGGATTAGCTCAACGCCATTTTTTTGCAGTAATGTTTCCACCCCGTTGCGTAATCGTTGAACAATCCCAGCTTTCCAACTGTGTAGTTTAGCAAGATCGACCCTAATTTCCTTCACAGTGATTCCCATTTCGGAGGCTTTTTCCAAATGAGCTTTGAGTCCGGAAACTTCAATCATGGCTTTTGTTGGAATACATCCCCAATTTAAACAGACGCCACCGGTCAATTCTTTTTCGATTAAAAACACCTCCTGACCCAGTTGCGCAGCACGAATAGCAGCCACGTACCCACCGGGGCCGGCACCAATAATGACGGTTTGCACATCTTGCGCGAAATCTCCAACAACCATGTATACTCCCCAACTGCTAATTTAAAGGTATCATTTGATTCACGACTTTCTTAGAAAATCAAATAGAAGGACAATCATTTCACTTATTTTGCGCGGAATCATGCTAAAGACAGGTATCTCCTGTGTCATATTTCACGAAACTTACACTTATTTATAAATCTTTATTAGTGAAAATTAGTGTCATTCGTGGTAAAAATTATATCTTCATTTATGAAACTGTTCGAAACTTAACAATTAAACCATATCAAGCATCATCTTCATCGGATCCTGTAGTAGTGAAATGATATAATTCATAAATCGCGCACCGGTAGCGCCATCTATCAATCGATGATCAAACGCAATCACCATCGGCATCATAGTGCGGATGACAATTTCATCATCGCGAACCACCGGGCGTTTGCGCGCTGCAAGTGTGGCAAGTATCGCTACCTGAGGATGCTGAATGATCGGCGTAGCATGAATTCCGCCAATGACACCGGGATTTGTGATGGTGAACGTACCCCCGCGTAATTCGTCCAGATCGATTTCACGGTTACGGGCTTTCTCTGCCAGTTGTTGAATATCCCGGGCGATTTGTAATACGCTTTTTTGATCCGCGTTCTGAACGACCGGCACCATCAATCCATGCTCCGTGTCGGTTGCAATTCCAATATGAAAATAATTTTTGAAAACAATTTCACCAGCACCATCATCAATTGAAGCATTCAAGTCGGGGAATTGCTTTAACGCAGCAACAACCGCTTTCGTCAGGAACGTTGTAAGTGTCAGTTTGATGCCGCGGGCTTCCGCTGCCGGTTTCTGCGAGCGCACAACATTCATCAAATCGGTAATATCCGCTTCATCTGCATGTGTCACATGCGGAATTGTCGTGTACGAACGCACCATTACCTCGGCGATCCGTTTGCGGATTCCTTTCAATGGTTCTCGTTGTGTCGGTCCATATTTTTCAAAATCGAACCCTGCCGATGTTGCATCGTGTCCGACAAGAGATGAACGCTGATGACCGGTTGATACTGCAGGTCCCGTTTCAGCAGCTCGGTGCACATCGTCATCGGTCACACGACCCGCCCGACCAGTTCCGGAAACTGTGGAAATATCAATCCCGAGTCGCCGTGCTAAATGACGGGTATGCGGCGTAGCAAGCACACGCTTAGCTTGTATCGGACTTAATGGAGTTTCCATGCCTGCTATTACCGGAATCGATTTATCCGCCTTCTTCTTTGATTTTGACGCTGCTACTTCTGCCAGTTGGTCATTTTCAGACACAGTTAATTCACTATCACCCTCAGCTTCAAGAACAATCAACGCCCCTCCGACTTCCACAATATCCCCGGGATTAAGCGGTGTTTCCAGAACTGTTCCGGTAACGGGACTGGGTAATGTAACGACCGCCTTATCGGTCTCAACTTTAATGACCACCTGATCGGCTTGCACAGCATCACCGACCGCGACTTCATAATTTATAACTTCTGCTTCATGAATGCCTTCTCCCACATCTGGGAGACGAAAGACAAATTTCATTAAAACTCCATTGTTTTATAGATTGCTTTCACAATTTTTTCACGATTCGGATAATTAAAATCTTCCGCACGCGCCATCGGAGGTACAATATCATACCCGGTTACACGGGCAATCGGCGCGAGCAGGTGTAGCAGGTTTCGCTCATATACCTGCGTGGCAATCTCCGCTCCCGGACCAAACAATCGCGGCGCTTCATGCACAATTACTAACCGTCCGGTCTTCGCGACGGACGCCGTAATTGTTTCGACATCAAATGGTTGAATTGTCCGCAGATCAATGACCTCAGCTTCCACGCCTTCATCGGCGACATGTTCGGCTGCAGCCAATGCAATCGGCATCATGCCGCCCCAGGCAATGATGGTAATGTCGGCGCCTTCACGAGCAATATGTGCTTTACCGATGGTAATAGTGTATTTTTCAGATGGCACTTCTTCCTTTTTCAATCGATAAAGTCGTTTGGGTTCAAAAAACATCACCGGATCGGGATCTTCGATGGCTGAAATGAGAAGTCCTTTGGCGTCATAAGCAGTGGACGGAATTACGACTTTCAATCCGGGAACACTGGCAAAGTGGACTTCGGTGCTTTCAGAATGATGCTCCAGCGCCCGAACGCCCGCGCCATAGGGAGCACGGACGACCATCGGCAATCCAAACCGGCCACGGCTACGATGACGATAACGCGCCGCATGACATAATGTTTGATCGAATCCCTGATAAATAAAACCCATGAATTGAATTTCCGCCACTGGTTTCAAGCCATTCATTGCCATGCCAATAGCCGAACCAACGATCAGTGATTCTGCCAGCGGCATATCGACAACACGTTCAGGGCCATATTTTTCAATTAAATCAACAGTGGCGCGGAACACTCCGCCGTCTTCCCCGACATCCTGCCCAAGCACTAGCACAGATTCATCTTCTGTCATCATGATATGGAGCGCATCATTAATCGCCTGAATCATGGATTTTCGAGCCATTATGCGTCCTCCCCTTTGTACAGCGCCTTCACCTCATCTATTTCTTCCTTCAGATGCCAGGGCATTTCATGATACATATATTTAAACATTTCTGCAGGTTCAATAACTCCCACGGCTTCATAATCCTTCACTGCTTGCTCCACTTGTTTCATGCACTCATCAATTAATGATTTGTCTTGCTGTTCGTCCCAACGATGGGTTTCGACAAGGAATTTTTTCATTCGATCAATCGGATCTTTTTTGATCCATTCATCAATGACTTCCTTCGTGCGATAACGCGTTGCATCATCTGCAGTCGTGTGATCACCAATGCGATAGGTGACAAGTTCAATAAGCGCCGGCTGTGATTTTTCACGAGCAAGCTCGACATATTTTTTTACTGTTTTGTAGACTGCGAAAACATCGTTTCCATCAACACGGGCGCTTTCCATATTATAAGCGGCGGCTTTTTCGGATATTGTCTCAGTAGCAGATTGCCGTTCGAATGGCATGGAGATCGCCCAGTGATTATTTTGAACGACAAATACAACCGGTAATTGAAATAATGATGCCATATTGAGCGATTCATGAAAATCACCTTCGGAAGTAGAACCATCACCGCTGTTGGTAAGCACAACTGTTTTTTCTTTTCGCAATTTTGCCGCGTATGCCACACCGGCAGCATGACACAGGTGCGAGCCCACTGTTATACATGATGGCGCAATATTCAGATGCTCAGGAATGTACATCCCCTGTTCATAGCCGCCCCAGAAAAGCAATTGATCTTTCAGCGACACCCCCAATGTAAACAAGACCCCCTGATCGCGAAATGACGGCAAAAACCAATCGGTTTGCTCAAGCGGCAACGCCATCCCGATATTCGCTGCTTCCTGACCGTGCACCGACGTGATCGTCCCCATCCGCCCCTGCCGTTGTAAACTGAGCGCTTTGCCATTCCAGATACGAGTGAGTACCATCATCCGGTACATTTTTAACATCAGTTCATCTGAAATACCTTCGATTTGCAAAATATTTGCATGACCGTATTCGTTCAAAATTTGAATGAGTTTCGGTTTCATGATTTCTCCGGTTTATTTGATAGATATTGGTATTTCTGATTATTTTTTATTATTGACCTGGCGCGGCAAGCCGCATGTGAAATGTCAAACGTGAGACGTGAGAAAAAA
>JAFGDW010000300.1 GCA_016931935.1 Candidatus Zhuqueibacterota bacterium
CCTCCTTACGTTACCGCTTGCACTGTTAATCCACTGGTATACTTTTCAATTAATACAATGGTACACTTTTTACTTGAAATTTACAAACATCCATAAAATCTCAATTATTATACATCGCATTAATTTCCTGAACATAATTACCGGCAATGATTTTGCGCTTCATTTTTAGTGTTGGTGTCATTTCACCACTTTCCAGGGTAAATTCACGTGTTAGCAGCGTGAACTTTTTGATTTGTTCGAACCTGGCGAAATCGCATAATAGTTCCTGAACATGCTGTTCAATTAGTTGATAAATTTTATTCAGACTGACTAACTCATCCCTGGAATTGAATATGAGACCGTTATCATGTGCGTATTTTTCGAGTGTGTCAAAATTCGGTACGATCAGCGCTGTTAAATAATTACGCGCATCACCAACTACCATCACCTGTTCAATATAGGGTGATGACACAAGCTTGCTTTCAATTGCGGATGGTGTAACGTTTTTTCCACCTGAAGTGACGATTATGTTTTTCTTACGATCCGTAATATGCAGAAAACCCTCCTCGTCGAAATAACCAATATCCCCCGTGTGCAGCCAACCGTCCGAATCTATTGTTTCCAGTGTTGCCTCCGGATTTTGATAATATCCTTTCATTACATGAGGACCGCGTGTCAAAATTTCACCGTCATTGGCAATCATTGCTTCAACTCCCGGAATGATTTTTCCGACCGCGCCAAATTTGAAGGCATCTTCATGATTAACTGTAATGACCGGCGATGTTTCCGTCAGCCCGTAGCCCTCAAGAATAAGAATGCCGGCACGATAGAAGAATTCACCGATATCTTTGGGTAATGGCGCACCGCCGGAGGCAAAAAAACGCATCCGTCCACCCAAACGATTTTTTAATTTTTGAAAAACCAAATGTGTGGCTATGAAATACTGCCAGTTCAATAGCGCAGAGATACGTCCCGATTTTCGCGCGCGGACATACTTTTCTCCAATTTTTACAGCCCACCAAAATATTTTTCGCTTTATTGCCGAACCGGCTTCTGCTTGCTCAATGACACGCGTATATACTTTTTCCAGCACTCTGGGGACAGTTGCAACCACTGTTGGACACACTTCTCCAAAATTTTGGGCGATCGTTTCAATACTTTCGGCATAGGCAATGGTTGCGCCGGCACAAATTGCACAGAATTGGCCAGCCATTCTTTCAAACGAGTGGCTCAATGGAAGAAATGACAACAGCGTATCTTCTTCATTTACGCGCAAAACCTGCAATCCGGCAATAACATTTGAGAGGATATTACCATGACTAAGCATAACACCTTTGGGCGCTCCGGTTGTTCCTGATGTATAAATGATGCCACACAGGTCATCGGAGAGGACGTTATCTACCATCTGCTGATAAAACTCAGGATGTTCAATATATATTTCTTTTCCTAAATCACATAGGTTAGTCATTGTCATGACACTATTATCTGAAATTTTCACCGGTTCAATGGTTATGATCTTTTCCAATGCCGGTAATTGTTCAAAAAGGGACTGTACTTTTTCAAATAAATCGGATGTAGAAACTATGATTACTCTAGTTCCCGAATCTTCAAGGATATATTTAATTTGTGCCGGTGTGAGTGTGGTATAAAGGGGGACATTAATCGCTCCTACGGAAAGAATACCAAAATCGGCTATCGGCCACTCAGGACGATTTTCCGAGAGCAGAGCAATTCGGTCACCATGCCGTATCCCTATTCTCGAAAGCCCAAGTGCAACATTACGAATCTGATCACTAAATTCAAGATATGTGATGCCATCGTACCGCCCATTCTGCTTTTTCATGAGTGCGGTATTGTTTCCCGAGCGTTTGACCGTCGCTAATAACATATCGACAAGATTACGTGCTTCCATACTCAGTCTCCTAAAATGTAAATGCCCCGGCATAAGACCGGGGCTGAAATTCAACACGTAAAAAAACTATGTCATGATTTTTTCATGATGAAATCGGTTAATTATTATGTCGTAATTAATCCTTATCACCATCGTACATTGCGTCGATCACGGAAGCATAGTTATTTTCAACAATTTTACGTTTGACTTTAAGCGATGGCGTCAACTCACCTGATTCGATTGTAAATTCATTGCTCAATAACGTGAATTTTTTAATTTGCTCAAACCGTGCAAGATTGGCAGTTAATTTATCAATTTCATCCTTGATTAATTTATTTATGGTTTCATGGGCTAACAGTGCATCAATCGATTCATACGTAATGGATTGTTCATTTGCATATTTGATCAGATTATCCTTGGCTGGCACGATTAGCGCAGACAAAAAGTTGCGTTTGTCACCAATCACCATTACCTGATCAATATAAGGACTCATAATCAACAAATTTTCGATCGATGCGGGCGTTACATTTTTACCACCCGAGGTTACAAGAATATTTTTTTTACGATCTGTGATAAATAGAAAACCTTCATCATCGAGGTAGCCAATATCGCCAGTGTGAAGCCAACCATCAGCATCGATGGCTTCGTCAGTAGCCTCAGGATTGTTATAATATCCTTTCATGATATTGGGTCCTCGAGTCAATATTTCACCGTCTTCAGCAATGCGAACTTCGGTATTTTTTATCTTTGGTCCGACTGATCCGAATTTATATTTTTCCTCCTGATTCACAGCAATTACGGGAGATGTTTCGGTTAATCCATAACCTTCCAACACAAGAATGCCTGCTTTAAAGAAAAATTCGGCTATTTCTTTAGACAGTGGGGCACCTCCGGAAACAAAGAATCGTAAATGTCCACCAACACGTTGATGCAGTTTACTAAATACAAGTTTTGTGGCGAGCCCGTATTTAAATTTCAAGAATCCTGCAGGCGTCTTGCCGGATAATATAGCTTTTGCATGTTTTTCACCGACATTCACTGCCCAATAAAATATTTTTTTCTTGATAGGGGAACCAGATTCTGCATTCTCGATAACACGGCCATACACTTTTTCCAGAAGACGGGGAACAGTTGTCACCAGTGTTGGTTTCACTTCCCCCAGATTATCTGCGACTGTTTCTACACTTTCGGCGTAGGCAATGGTTGCGCCAGCATAAATTGCCAAAAACTGTCCGGCCATTCGCTCAAATGAATGACATAACGGCAGGAATGAAAGAAATGTATCGGTTTCATCAACTCGTAGTGAAAGCAGTGAATTTTGTACATTGGAAAGAATATTTTGATGCGTGAGCATCACACCTTTGGGGGCACCTGTCGTACCGGAGGTGTAAATAATGCCACACAAATCATCAGGCTTCACCTGACTTGCCGCTTCCAGATAGTACTCAGGATGTGCTTGTGCAAACGATTTCCCTTTTTCAGCCAATGCGTTAAATGACAACATGTAGTCAGTTGGGTTTTCATAGGGATCAATATAAATGACTTTTTCAAGTTGAGGTAGTTTGTCGAAAATAGGAGTGATTTTATTAACAAGGTCGGGAGTCGAAGCGATGATAATTTTTGTGCCTGAATCAGCAAGAATGTATTGAATTTGTTCGGAGGTGATTGTCGGGTATATCGGAACGTTTGTTGCGCCGATTGAAAGTATCCCCAGATCACTAAACGGCCATTCCATCCGATTTTCGGAAATAAGCGCCACGCGATCCCCTGCTTGAATTCCAAGCGACGCCAATCCAAGTCCTACATACTTAACACGCTCTCCAAATTCATTATAGATAATCCCCTCGTACACCCCGTTTTTCTTTTTCATTAGTGATGTTTTGTTGCCATGCTTCTGGACGACGTCCAAAAACATTGCTGTTAGCGTTTGGACTGCCATTAATACCTCCCATCATGTAATAGTAATGATTACAGTGGTGTAATATAAGAAACAATTTTTGGAGAAGCAAGAAAAATCTAATTCGGCAATTCTGTAATAATTTTGTTTGACTCTTATTAAAAAAATTTGTATAATCATTCACTGTACCGGGTGACAGAATGTGCCTGAATTCAAATTATTGAATCCACGATATCCGCTATCATATCTTTTTTTAAAAGGAGATTATCATGCAACAACCGCAGCAACCTCAGCAGATAAATGTCGAACTCGGAGAGAAAGAAGCTGAAGGGATTTATTCGAATTTGGCAATGATCACCCATTCCCCCGCCGAATTTGTCATCGATTATACTCGAATGCTTCCGGGAGTACCAAAAACAAAAGTCTATGCCCGCATTATCATGACACCACAGCATGCGAAATCGTTACTACGTGCGCTTGAGGAAAATATTAAAAAATATGAAGATCAATTTGGTGAAATCAAATTGTACGGGGATAATAAAAATAAAAATTTCGGATTTCATGCAACAGATAAAGAATAATTCTTTTAATTATTGCAACATTTTCCCCAAAAGTGAAGTATAATTTCACTACCTCGCATTGTTCAGTTGTACGTGGTATCCATTTTCCGCTGACAATTTCAAGTCAATCAAATCAATTGATCAGTTACTAGTTTCGACATTTTACAGCATCAGATGAAAGTTTCGTTCATCTTGGACATAAAACTTAAATTCTTATTATAATAGTATGTATTTTCGATATATTACAGCCGGTTTAATACTAGTATCCATCCTCTTTCCATCGATTGGCACGGGACAATCCAATGATCCGTTTGCTTATGCAGGAATAGGCATCGAATGGGGATCGTGGCATCCGAATAACCTGCGGATCGCTGGCCACGGATTGTCACTTAAATCCATGAATGATAATCTTTATATTAGCGGATTTGCACTAGCTCCTGTGGCAAACGGTTTTGCATTGCGCTTTACCGTTGGATATTTCAGGCACACAGCGCCAGATAAAAGTTATAAAACAATTGAGCTTATGCCAATTTTGCTTGACATTAAATACCAATTAATTGCTGAAAGCAGGCTATCACCGTATGTAAGTTATGGGATAAGTTCATGTGCAGGCCAACAATCGCCAAAGAAGGATAATGAATATGATTTAGGTTACGGTCTTAACTTTGGAACCGGTTTTGATCTTTTGATGTCGCGGCGCATTGCGCTTGGTTGCGAGTTTCGTTATCACTATTTACGATTTGAAAAACCAATGGTGATAACCGATGATTTCAGTGGCCCCAAGGTGAACGTGTCACTATATTATTTATTTAAATAAAAAAAGCCTGTGGATATTGAGGCCACAGGCTTACAGTACAACAAATTATTTTTGTATTACTTAAACACAACAGTATTTACTAGACGACTCTCCTGCATCTCTTGTTCAAGTGTTGTGGACACTCGTTCAACATAACGATATCCGCTTGCCAATTTTTCACGCAGTTGATCCACAATATAGTGAACAATAATGCCATGAACCGCTTCTGTCATCCCCATATCATCAACCGGTACATGAATTGTATGTAATGCCATTTCCCTTAATTTGCCGCCATCAAATCCAGTCATTCCGACGGTGACAAGACATCTTCTATTTGCATAATCGACAGCTTTAATTATATTCGGAGAATTACCCGAGCCACTAATCGCAATAACTACATCATTTGGTTCAGCGTAGGTACGTAATTGCTGTTCGAAAATTGAGTCATATCCAACATCATTTGCAAGGGCCAGAATAAAAGGAGTGTTATCTGTCAAACTAATCGCTTTAAAACGTAAGCCATCACGGTGAATATTTCCATTAAGTGTGCCTTTTGCCAAATCTTCAGCAAGATGAGACGCGGTTGCTCCGCTGCCTCCGTTACCACAAATAAAAATATGCTGCTTACGATAATAGGCTTTTTCCAAAATATCAAGTAATTGACTAATTTCTTTTTCATCCACCATCGTACATACATCATTTACACGTTCAAAATAATCATTCATCATTTCCATTCGTATCTCCTCACATTAAAAATAATCTTGCTACCATCTTTTTCCAAAAAGAATGGGAATTCCCGGTATTCATGCAATGCATTACGTACCTTGTGTTGCACTTCCCGCGGACAGTAAAGCAGCATAAATCCACCGCCACCTGCACCGGAGATTTTTCCACCGATAGCTCCAGCTTCGCGCGCCCGTTTGTACATATTGTCGATATCGGGATTGGAAATCTGCGTTGCCAATTTTTTCTTTAGTTCCCAGCCGTCGCCTAAAATCTCTCCAATTCGATCAAAATGATGAGCATCCAAGCACTCACGAATTTCTCTGGCCTGATATTTCATCTCCCTTAGAAAATCCATTTTATTTACAGTTTGCGCCTTCTGTTCGGAAAGAATACGATCGGCCTGTCGTGTTTTCCCGGTATAGAAAAGCATTAAATTAGAACCAAACATCCGATTTTTGCTATTCACTAAATTGATTTTCTCATTAGTCACAGTATCATCGGGCATAAATCTGAAAAACCGCACGCCACCATATGCAGCGATGTACTGATCCTGTTTTCCAATCGGCTTTCCCAAAATATCAATTTCAATTTCTGAAGCCTCTTTTGCCAATTGTTCAGCGGTAACCTGTATCCCCTGATAGGCATAGAGAGCATTCAATAAACCAACCGTTACACTGCTTGATGAACCAAGTCCGGATCCGGATGAAGGAATGTCTGCGAGAGTAGTTATTTCCACGCCATATTTGACGCCTGTTATCCGCATGGCTTCTCGCACCAGGCCATGCTCTATTTCATCAACATGATCCGCAATTTCCTTTTTCGAACAGTTTACATAAATTTTATCATCAAACCGTTCTTTAACAATAATAAATACATATTTGTCAATCGCAGAACTAACAACCCAACCTTCTTCATTTCCATAAAAACTTTTCAGATCAGTTCCGCCGCCAGCGAAACTGATTCTGAGTGGTGTTTGAGAAATTATCATATAAGATCCTTATTATCAATCAAGTCTTTATCATCATACATTCACAAATTCCAATCCATTGTCGCCTTTTCATAATTCTGTGGTGAACCAATATCCAAGAAATAGTCGCGTATCAAATATCCTTTCATATTCCCAACAAGTTTCGGCAGCAGGTGGTATCCAATATCCACGGGATTATCACCATCAATATAATTTAACACATCCTGTGATGCGACATAAATACCAGCACCCGCAAGATTACTAACCGGTTTTTGAGGCTTTTCAATAAAGCTAATGACGTTCTTATGCTCATCCAATTCAACGATTCCACACTCAGTAGGTTTATCGGTTTTGAATAAGCCAATAGTTAGTAAGGGATGAGTATTTTTATGCTGCGTTATTAAATCAGTAAGATTCATGTTTGTTAAATTATCGGCATAACAAATAAGGAATGATTCCTCATTATTAACAAAATTACGACATGCCCGCAACGTTCCGGCACTACCCAATAGTTGTTCTTCATAAAACAACTCGACATTCAATTCGAAATCCTGTCTATCTACAAATGATCGCACCTGGTCCGGCAAGTAATTTAAATTAATTAACACATCAGTGATTCCATGCTGCTCAAACAGTTGGAACCAATAGTACATCAATGGCTTGCCTGCGATCGGGATTAAACATTTGGGCGTCGTTTCAGTGAGTGGCCTCAATCTTGAGCCGATGCCGGCTGCCAGCAGAAACGCTTTCATACTTCGCCCCGCTTGTATCGTGTGATTGTTTACTGTCTCGAACTACATCAAGTTTTCTCATTTTTTGTTGCGCTTCTTCAAGCACATTTTCGATACCATCCATGCTACGAAGCCATGATACGTATTCTTCCACACTTTCCTTAGGTGAGAAATGAGGTCTCCAGCCTAGCTCGCGTAAGTGAGAAATATCTGAGAAAATATTTCTTGTATCCCCAAATCGGTACATACCGTTTATATCCGGCTCAATTTGCTTTCCAAATACACCGCTAACAATGCGGGCAAACTCCGCCACAGTATATGCTTTACCACCACCAACATTAAATACCTTGTAATCAGCCTTCGACGACTCCATGACAGTTAAATTAGCAGCGACAACATCGTGGACATTGACAAAATCACGTTGTTGCGCACCGTCTTCGTAAACCGGTGGCGCTTGATCGAAAAACATGCTTAAAGAGAAAATTCGACACGCGCCGGAATACGCGTTGTAGATAGATTGTCGAGGCCCCTGAACTATTGAATAGCGCAAACACGATGTAGGAATATCGTAACGTTTTCCAAGATTGATGCTTGTTATCTCCTGCGTATACTTGGAAATAGCATATTGGTTTTGTGGATTGACTCTATTTTCGTTGGTCCACATTGGCCGGAGTGTACTGTTACACTCATCGCACTTAATTTCCCAATCCTGACGTGCCAATTGCTCCTGTGGTCGGATTCCCGGATATTTAATGCGATTGCATCGTGCACAGCGATATTTTCCTTCACCATAAACGGCTTGAGAAGATGCAACAACAATTTTTTGAATATCCAATTTCTTTTCCACTGCCACTTCATACATTAATGCCGTTCCCACAGCATTAATATGAAAGAAAGTACTGAAATCTGGCAGATAGTCCTGATAAGCTGCAAAATGAAAAATAGTATCCACCCCATCCAATGCTTTTTCCCAATCCGCCTTGTTGCGAACGTCGCCAAGCATAAATTCAGCATCGTCCTTAAGGTAATCCGGTTTTCCTTTTAAGTGAACCGGTTTGGAAAGATTATCCAGAATTCGGACATGATGTCCTCGCTCCAGCAAAGCATCCACAGTATGGGAGCCAATAAATCCAGCCCCGCCCGTCACCAAACAACGCATTATATCTCCTTTTTTCTACTGTTGTAATTGTTTTCGGTTATTATGTGACTTGCCTATTCCAAGACCATAAATGCCACGGATCCACCCGGAATCGAGTAAATATTATATTTTTCCGCCATTTCTATAACTAATTTTGATACACCATTCACACCTACACATCCAAAATCGTGCCAGGCAATTACGCTTCCAGGATGGCAACATTCCAATGCATTCATGGTATCGCGTTTTACATATTCATAGGAATGGGCGCCATCAATGAAAAAGAAATCAACCTTATGATAGTACGGTGAAAAATCAAATGTCGCGCTATCACTAAACAGACAATTAATTTTGGACGCCACATCACTCGCTTCAAATTGATATTTTTGGGAATTCAAATAGGATTGGACGTGCACATCATCTATAACGGTGGTTTTTAATTTATGCGAAACTGCTTCACTTTTGGGTAAATCAAGCGTATAGATTTTAGAATCATCTGGTGAGTTTAAGGCAAAATGAAAGGCTGTATATCCACGCATCGTTCCAATTTCAAATACAATCTTTGGTTTAATAATTTGACAAATCATACAGAGATTAATAATATCCGTTGTGTATGACGCCGAACTCATAAACCATGCTTCACCTTCCTTCAGACTACCCAGTTTAACAGTTTCTACATTTTCCGCAGACAGAACTTCATAGACATTCTTTTGCGGAATGCCCCGGCGTTGATTTAACGCCTTATAAAGAAACAGACTTTCCGAAATATAATTAATCATTTGTTTCGGATTTCTTGCAAGAGATAACGATATCATGTTACCACCCAATAAAAGATTACGTGTTGTAATAGCAGTAACATTGAAGATTTGATTAAATTTCATGTAATTGCCCTTTCAAAGCTTGGTTTCAAATAATAATGCAACGAAACACTCATAATTCATATATCAGCCAACAGAGAGCGTCGACTCAAGGTAATAATTCAAAACCAGTTAACACTAAAAAATGAGTGCATGCAAATCAAATCAATCATACTTGCCAAAGAGAAACGGTCTAAATAATGATTGACCTCAAAAAACGCATGGAAACACATCATCGCATTATCAGGCATACTAATCTTCCTGATAATTTGTAATAAATTGATCCAGACTTACCCACAAACGAAACAACATATTCCATCGATTGATATTTATATTTTTACGATGTTGATATTGTTCATACTGATGATATGAATAGCGCCATTCCAGAATAACGTTACGTCTTACGAAATACTTCAACGCGCACCAAGGATTTATATCGGTCTCTACCACTCCACTCGGAAATGCTTCCGAGTAGGTACCTTCGTCTGAAAATGTCAACCATGGGGTATCCCAATCTTTCTCGATAAATCCTTCACCTTTGCGAGTTACTTCAATTCCGAATCTAAATCGAAAATTTGCTTTCATCCATTGTTGATAATAGATATGCCATTTTTCAAGGTCTGTTCCTGAAATGTAACCCAACGGCTGCCTGCGATGAAGATACTTTTCCCAGGAATTGGGCGAATTATATGTTCTGTTTGTAATGCGAATGTATTCCACATGGATATTGGCACCATCAACACCGAATAAATTAGCATGTTCCAATCCAGTAATCAATCCATATTCAGCAGGCTCCAGGTCAGTCATCGCAGTTCTTTCCACCTGAATATCATCCAGAATAAACTCAGCATAAATTTTCCAATTCGTACGTGGAAAGTACTCAGCATCCAGACCTAAAATAACATTACCGTTTGCACCTCCGCCATTTAACAATTCAGCATGATAGTACAAAAACGGATTGTGATATTGTAATTCAATTCCTTCATTTGCACCACCATAAAGCATCATCTCGCTCAGGCCGATTTTAAAGCGTTTGTTAATAGCAATATCGAATCGATGACCAGACAAGTAACGATTTGCTGTTAAAGTATGTAATTGATCCTTTGTTGAGTCAGGTAAGTAGCCAGGATTTAGTCGTGCACCAAGATAAGAAAACCTTATAATTCCATACTGGATTGAAAAACCAAATTGGTCGAGTGGCCGACTAGCATCCGACAAAATCAACTGGCCAGTTTCGCCCGGCCCCCATTTTACATAATCTCGTCCCCACAAAACATCGAAAGATTTATATTTCCATCGCACATAAGCCTGCTCTGTAAATACCGCAAGTCCTCGCCATTTATAACCAAAATAGTCTGGATCGTCAAGTAATGCTTTATCGAATTTACTACTTACAGAAATTGTTACACACTTAAGCGGTGACAACGAAAAAATACCTTTGATTGCTGGAATAGAATGAATTTTGCTCGTATCAACAACAGTTCTATAATCAAACCACAAACCAAGATGGCGCCAGTCAACGACTTCCTTTTGAATCCTGCTTAGTTCATTTCGAAATTCTTGTTGAAGCAGATTTAACAACCGTTCTTCGGAATCCGAAGGATGAATTTCGTTATGAGTGATTCCATACGATATTTTGCTTAATGACTGTGCAACCACTTCGCGCGAATACGGCCTGTTCAGAATTAATAGCTCATGGAAATAACCCGCTGTTCTTAATTGATCGATTATTTCATATGCCCAGTGATCAGTCGGTAATGTTTCGGAGCTAAATAGTGAACTATGAATAAATGTTGCCGTGATAATCAGGACAATTAGGTAAGTATGTTTCAATGTTGCATTAACGATTTTGAAATTCTCCAATTTTCTGAGCCACATACTGCATTTGTTGCTCTGTAAGTTCAGGAAACATTGGCAATGATAAAATTCGCCTGCAACCTTGCTCCGTTACCGGGAAGTCACCTTCATGATACCCAAGGAATTGATAACCTTCTTGAAGATGTACCGGGACCGGGTAATGTAAACCGGTTGCCACACCGTGTGACTGCAAAAATTGCTGAAGTTCATCTCGTTGATCTACCTGGGTAATGTAGAGATGATACACATGTCGTACGTCGTTCAACACTCCCGGTGTTGTGACTTTGAAATCCCTAAGTATGCGGTCATAATAGGCTGCATTCCTCCGCCGCGCTTCTGTCCATTTATCAAGATATTTGAGTTTTACTCGCAAAACGGCGCCCTGAAATCCGCTCAATCGATAGTTGTATCCCACTCGGATATGGTGATATTTATTTTGTGATCCATGGTCGCGCAATACTCGCATTTCCTGATACATTGCTTCATCATCGGTGGTGACCATGCCGCCTTCACCATATGCGCCCAAATTTTTGCCGGGATAAAAACTGAAACAGCCAGCCTGTCCGAGCGCACCCACTTTTTTACTACGATACATGGCGCCATGCGCCTGGCAGGCATCTTCAATAATTGTCAGATTATGCTTTCGGGCGATATCTGAAATGGGTCCCATATCTACTGGTTGACCATACAAATGAACCGGCAGGATAGCCTTTGTCTTTGATGTAATCGCTTGTTCTAACAAATTAGCATCCATATTGTATGTGTTGGGATCGACATCCACAAGTTTGGGGACCGCGCCCGCATACAGGATAGCCTCAACCGTCGCAATAAAGGTATTGGGGACAGTTATCACTTCATCACCTGGCCGAATACCCGCAGCCAGTAATGCCAAATGCAGCGCCGATGTACCTGAGTTTACAGCCACCGCATAATTAGACTGCTGATAATTCGCAAACTCTTCCTCAAACTGTTGTACTTCTTTTCCCAAAATAAACGCTGTGTTCTCGAGGATATTATCCAATGCATCTTTTATTTCGTCACGAATTGATTGATATTGAGTCTTCAGATCGACAAACGGGACGTTCATATGAATTCTCCTTTCTATGCCTGCTCGGAAGTTATAATTTTAACAACGTTATTGGATTCAATGTATTCTTTTCCACATTCTGCACAATGTGCCTGACGACTACTAAACAACAATCTGGTACCACATTGACATACATAACCAATATGATGTGCAGGATTTCCTACGACCAATGCATATGCAGCCACGTCACGTGTGACGACTGAGCCTGCGCCAATCATTGCATATTCATGAATTGTGTTTCCGCAGATTATAGTGGCATTTGCTCCAATGCTCACTCCCTTGTGAATATGGGTCGGGACATATTTTTCGTGAAATACTTTGCTACGTGGAAACATATCATTAGTAAAAACTACGTTCGGACCGACAAAGACAAGATCGCCGATATTGACTTCATCCCAGACAGAAACTCCATTTTTAATGACCACATCATTCCCAATTTTCACATGTGATTCCACAAAACAGTGATCGCCGATATTGCAATTTTCACCAATCTCGGCGCCATTTAGTACATGGGCATACGCCCAAATTCGTGTACCACTTCCGATTTTTTCAGAATCAACGATTGCCGTTGGATGGGCAAAAAAATCTTTATCCATAGAAAGTCCTTATAGTTTAATTTCGCGCCCGTTATATTCTATTGATTTTGTGGCTGCTTCCAACACCTGAACTACCTTTAAACCGACAGTTCCATTACTGACTGTTTGCCGACCCATTACAATAGCATGCAGGAATTCTTCACATTCTTTCCTGAGCGGTTCATAATTTTCCAATTCCGGCGTAGAAACTGTACCGACACCATAGGCCAATTTTTTTGTTTGTGATTCCTTTAAATTGACGCGATTATCAATTCCTTCGCCATAGACAATGACTTTTGGATTTCGAGTTTCATCATACTCAACACTTCCCTTTTCGGCAAAAATTCTCGTCATCCTTGTTTTATTTGCCGAAAGCCAACTGACATGAATTTGTGCGCGTTTTCCGGTATCGAAGTTAATGTGTAAGTATGTCATATCATTTATTGATTTATCTTTCCACGCATAGGAATTTCCAACTGCCCGAACGGAAACGGGTTTATCATTCACCAGATGAAAAAGAATCGACAAATCGTGCGGCGCCAAATCCCACATAACATCCACTTCAGTTGCCGGAGGCCCCATGTTAATACGCGTGGAATCGAAATACAGAATATCACCAATTTCACCAGAAGTTATAATATTGTTGATCGCATTGACTGCGGGTGTGTACTGAAAGATATGACCAACGCTTAGAATTTTATTTTTGGCGCGTGCCATATCGACAAGTTGCTCGGCTTCATCTACCGTTTTACACATCGGTTTTTCTACGAGCACATGTTTCGCTGCCTTCAAAGCAGCCATGGCAATCGTATGATGTGTGCTTACCGGTGTGGCGATATAAATTGCATCGATTGTGGTATCATTTAAAATTTCCCGATAATCGATGCCCAAGTGAATATCAGGATAAAGGCCTTTAATGAATTCCAGTCGCGCCTCATTCAGATCGGCCAATCGAACAACTGAACTGCCATCAATCTGATAAAAATTTCGAACCACGTTTGGTCCCCAATATCCTGCACCAATAATTCCAATTCGAATCATCAATATGCTCCTTTCCCGAACAACATTGTTGGAATGGTTTTGGTCATAATTTCCAAATCCAGCCATAAGGACTGGTGTTCTTTATAATATAAATCCAGGACGACCATATCATCATAATTTACTGTGCTGCGCCCGGTTACCTGGTACAAGCCAGTAATTCCCGGTGTCACGGCAAATCGTTCCTTGTGCCAGGGCTTGTAATGATGATACTCATCTACTGTACAAGGACGTGGCCCTATCAAACTCATTTCACCCTTTAATACATTGAATAACTGAGGTAGCTCATCCAAACTTAGTTTTCTTAAAATTTTTCCGATTTTTGTAATGCGTGGATCGTTCTGAATTTTAAAGACTTTCTTTTTGCCGTTGTTGTTATCCGTACCGTTACCATTAATAATATCCGCCACATACTTCTGGTGCGCAGTATCGTCATTGTTCGTACGCATAGTACGGAATTTATAGAATGTGAATATTTTTTCGTTCTTTCCGACGACATCCCGCTTATAGATGACCGGTCCCTTTGAAGTTGCTTTAATAAGAACTGCAATAAGGGTCAATACAGGTGATAGTACTGTAAATAATCCAACTGAAATCAGAATATCCATCATTCGCTTTGTCGCATGATAAAACATACGTGATGTGGGAGCCTTAACACGAAAGGATGAAATACCATCAAATTTTTCTACCTCAAGCAATTCAGGAATCACTTTATAGAGATCGGAAACAACATGAATTGGCTTCCGAACGCGCGAGCAGGTTCTTACCACATCGAGTAATTTTTCATGTGATACGTTATCAATGGCAATCAATATTTCATCAATTTTATTGATTTTAGATACCTTGGAGATATCAGTTACCCGTCCGAAAACAGGAACATCATCCAGAAACCGTTGCTGGTATCTTTCATTATCATCGAGAAATCCGATTGCGGAAAAGTACGCATTGTTTTTATCATTTATATCTTTAGCGAGTTTCCGGCCATGCTTACCAGCCCCAACGATAATCACATTTTTTTTCAAATCGCCACTACTTGTTAACGCGTTATAAATTAACGGTAACAACATACAACGATACATAAAAAAAACTATTGTAAGGATGAAAAACGAAATTCCCAGAGTTAACCGTTGTATTAATAATTCATGCTTTAAGAAAAAAGCAATGATTAAAATTCCTACATACGATTCCAGAAATGATTTTAAGATTCGGAATAATTGTCCGAATCGACGTGTAAAATTTTGATACTTGAAAAGTCCATTATAATGAAATGCAATGGTACTAAAAACTGAACATAACACAAAAAATGGAACAAACTGAAAAGGATACGGCTGTATTGATGATCCGACAATGCCCGATTGATACTGCACCCACAAAGCAGTTAAAAATACTCCATTCATAACAAGCAAATCACCAATCACCAATAAAATCTGATGAGGTCGTACATTCATAGTTGCTTACCCAGGTTGAAATTCATACACATTCACAAAACTATCATCAATAAATCTATATTTTGTACATTTATAGTTAACGCATCTTAAAAGTCTTGGTAATCTCCATGATTAAGCACGAATATTTAACATGAATTATTTATAGCATCGCTGCACATCAAACATGACATGAGAGAAAAAAACGATAAATGATAATTAGCTACGTTCGATAGAATTTTGAATCGAGTTTGTATATACGGATTCGGAAAAGTACACTATTTGTCCAAAAGTAACGGGATCACCTCCTTCAGGCAAATTATTATTGATAACTCACGCTAAACACATTTCTCAATACGATTACATAGCCAATCAATTTGATTAACATCCGTTTTAAGCAGTTTTTTTTCCCGACATTTTTCTATTCTGATTTTCCGGATATCATTTTCATTGCGAATAAATATTAGCCGCTCTTGTTGGGCTAAGTATTTATCCACCGCACCATCCTTTGATAAAAAGAACGAATATGCAGGTACACCTAATACAGCAGCTTCACGCACCATTGTCCCACCACTGCCGATCACTACATCTGAAGACAGAATTAAATCTTTTGTTGGTATAGGCTTTTCGGGAATGTGCACTTTAATTCCCAATTGACCATTCAGACGCTTTACGATACGCTGCCGTTGTTCGGCGCTTCGTGGTAATAGGATAACATACGAGTTATCATAATTCATGACATTATCCAGGATAAGATCAAACAATTGTTCACTGTGCACATTTGTATAGTGGCCTTCTCCGGGCAACCGTATCGTTACAATAATCTGTTCAGGATTTGTCGCTTTTATCGGATTAAACTGGTGAGTGTCGTTAAGGTATAACTGCTCCTTTATTCCCGGGTAAAATTCCAAATTTTTAAGAGAAATCCCGGCTTCGCGTAATCCATTATCGCGAACAGGTTCTGGCATAAGTACCAGGCTTGCCAGGTTGTTTTGAAAAAACGAATTAACGTACTCATAATCATACATTGCAATTGTTGGAATTTTTAACAGCCATCCAGCGAGAATTGCACTGCGCGAAGAATGACTCATAGCACAGGCAATACCATGTTTCCGCATTTTTAAGGCCAACCGAATTCCCCACATCAACGTGTAGGTCAACTTCAGCAACGAATTTTTGGGGAATGTTCCACCGAATTGTTCAAATTGGATATGTGCCATTTTTAATAGATCAAATGTTTGCGATACATCGCGAGCTGAGTAGATAACTTCGTACCCCCGGCGTTCCAATTCGGTTGCAACAGGCAGCAAAATCGGTACATGAGGTGCATTATCAAAATGAAACCAGATTTTAGTTTTCAATTATCAGAGTTCCTTTACGTCTTTGTTCTCAAAAAATTTCTGATACCATATCTCAAAGGACAACAGGGCAAATATCTGTCGCATAAAATTATCGTGTCTTGCTATATGTGCATCCAGCATCTTCATCACATAGTCGAGATGAAAATATGTCCGGCATGCCGATGTTGGTGCAACAAATAAACGTCTGGCGGTAACTGCTAAATCATTTTGCAGCCACTCGTCCATTGGTGTTTGGAATCCGCGCTTTTTGCGATGGATGATATCCTGTGGCAGCCATTTGTGCAGCGCTTTTTTGTGGATATACTTATGTGTTTTCCCTCTGAGTTTCATGGATGCTGGCAATGATTCGAGAAATGTGACCAATTGTATATCGAGAAATGGTACCCGCATTTCCAGTGAATTGGCCATGCTCATTTTATCTCCAAACAACAGTAAATTATCAGCTAAATGCAACCGTGTGTCGATGTATAATAATCGTGATAATGAATCTTTTAAGCCGTTTGTCTGTAGATGCAGGCGCGCCACCATCGACTCATCGATTGTTGAATCAAATTGGGAGAGCAGCATCAACCCTTGTTTTTGTGCTGGTGTAAAAATTGTATAAATTCCAACGAACCGCTTCAATTCGTCCTGAAAACGACTTGCATAAACGGCGCGCTTAAACCGTTCGTTTCGTGGTACATAGTGAGAGATTAATTGTAATGGTAACAGGCGTAACAATATCCGATAGCGATTAATCATCTGCTCACCAAAATATCGCTGATATCCGGCAAGTGGCTCATCTGCCCCCTGCCCGGCGAGGACAACTTTAAGATGTGATGCTGCGAGTTTAGTGATATAATACAATGCAGGGATCGTTGTTTCAGCAATGGGTTCTTCAGTATAGGTAAACGATTGTAAAAAAAAGTCAAAATATTCCTTTTGCGAGATGACCAACTCGTAATGTTCGGAACCAATGTACTCAGCCGTTTTTTTTGCGTCATCCAGTTCGTTATAATCACCACGTCCCGAGAAACCAACGGTAAATGTTTTTATCGGTTTGGAAGCTACTTGCTGCATGAGCCTTCCTATCACAGCCGAATCAATGCCACCACTTAGCAGTAATCCAACTGGCACATCACTGATCATTTGACTGGAAACTACTTTTTCCAGTAAATGCTGATATTCAGCAATCGCCTCTACCTCTGTAATATCCTCATTTGTTACGGGCTGGTAGTTCCAATAGGACGTCTTTTCAATTGTGCCCTGTTCATCAACCCTTATATAGTAGCCGGGTTCCAGCTTCTGAATACCATTAAACATTGTTTGAGGCGATGGATTATAGCGAAACGTGAGAAACGAGTTTAACGCATCTGTTGAAAGAGAACGCGGGAAATTGGGAAACTCCAGGATGGATTTTAGCTCAGAGCCAAACAACAATGTCCCTTGATGCAATGCATAATAGATAGGTTTGACGCCGAACTGATCACGAACCAAGATCACAGAACGATTCCGGCAATCATAGATTGCGAACGCAAAGATGCCATTCAGACGAGAAAATGCGTTTACTCCCCATTCTTGATAGGCGTAAATGATCACTTCTGTGTCTGATGTTGTGTGAAATTTTATACCTTTCCGTTGCAATTCTTTTTTGAGTTCCGGGAAATTGTAAATTTCTCCATTGAACACCAGCCATATGCTCTTGTCAGCATTGCTCATGGGTTGCTGGCCGGTAGTCAAATCTATAATACTTAATCTTCGATGTCCTAATCCAATACCTTCTTTAACATCTAACCAAATTCCTTCATCATCCGGCCCTCGATGTTGCAACGAAGCAGTCATCTTTTTTAATAGGTCGAATGTTACTTCATCATTTTTTTGATAGTTATAAACACCACAAATGCCACACATGCTACTTCCTTTTCTTTATCTCTTTAGCAGGATTTCCACCAACAATTGTGTACTGTCCTACATCTTTGACGACAACAGCACCAGCCGCGACAATAGATCCTGTGCCTAATCGTACTCCATGCATAATAATGGCTCTTGAACCAACCCAAACATCATCTTCAATTATAGTTTTTGCATAATTTCGGGCGCCCTGGAAAATCATTGGTTTTGTAACGTCCTCATAATTATGGCCTGAATGCGGGATCATCACTTCCGGCGCAATCATGACATAATTGCCAATATCCACGTTGCGAAGTCGACAATTCTCATTAATTTGAACATGGTTTCCGATGCTAACATCACGACCATTACCAATAAAGACACCAGACTCAATTTCCAAATGCAAGCACTTTGAACCAGTCATCATACGAACGCAGCACGTTCTAATTTTAGTAAAAAGTCTCCCCAATGGGAAATATGTACATGGCAGATGCGACGCAATTAAATAATAAAGAATACCGGAGACGATACGTTTCATTTACTTTTATCCTCCAATTTCCCAGAATTTGCCAACTGTAAGTATTTCATCGCTAAAATCATCGGCGCCTGCGACCAGCGCAGATAGTAATTTTGATTCTTTAACAATTTATTTCTTGCTGCAATGAAATAACCGATATCACCCAAATCTCTAAATAGATATTGAATACTCCATTCATAAGCTTTATTGGCATAAGTTAAAAAGTCATTATCATAAACCGAAAGTTTTGCCAATGTTTGAATGGCCTGCGCAAAATTTTGACTGTCCATTGGCAAAACAGATATTGATTGATATTTTGGCAACCCATCATCGGTAAATAAATAATCTTTATAGAAATTGGCCCCTATTGCCAATGAATGGGCTACCCTGGAATCGTTGAATTCACTTAAATAGAATAACAAACTTTCCAAAATATATCCTGTGTGAAATCCATCGATCCACTTTCCCGCATCGTCTCTTGCATAATACCATGAACCATCGTTATTTTGATGTTTCTCGATGAATAATATTGCCTTCTGTGAAAAGTCCTTATATTCATCATTCGAAGTAATTTTCCACAAATTCAGGAAAAATGCACCGACCATTGCATTTACATTATAAACAGGTATCATTTGGTCCGGATAGTATTTAAACCATAATGCACTTTCTTCTTTTACAAAACCCAAACGTTCAATTATGAAGCTTCCGGCTTTTTCTGCGATATAAATACATTCATCATTTTCTAAAATTTGGGCAGCCTCAATTAACGAATTCGCTATGTTCAAGGTGGTAAATATATTTGGTGTGTTGCTATGCGTGTCAACAAATCTTGTGCTATAGCGAAAACCCAATCCCCAACTATAGTATCGTTCATGATCTATGGCATTTTGTTTGATAATATTAATGTATTTTTCAATTAAACTTTTATGTTGACTTTCACCGGAATCGTGATATTCCAGGCATTCATATAGTACAAGATGTGCCATAGACATGACATGAATTTTTTTTTTAATTTTTAAACACGGACGAACATTTACTGGCAATCTTTTTACTGCTTGTATTGCATAACGCTTCAATAAACTATTATTGAATGTTAATTTCAGGATAATCGGTGATGTCAACGCATCAAACGGATCATAACTTTCAAGGCCATTCTCATCGATATAGGCCAATGACTTTTTCAATATTTCAAATATTTCTGATTTCACGTCTAAATTTTGTCTCTCTCTAATAATCGCTATGATAAAGCTCTTTCAGTATCATGTTTTTATAGTCTGTAGCATTAGTAAATAGCAGATACAATTTCCATATCATGATCTTAGTCCATGTTGTGTCAGGATTTCCGATTCAGCCAGCTAATTCAATTCCAGGACGTGACTCATAGCTGTGATCATTCGTGATATTGAAGCGTTGGTAGATGCTGTGTACAACGCATTGCTCTTTAAGTTAGCTAAAAGGTTTTTCTGCTTGATTATTCGAATCATCGCCTCCGCTAATGCCACGGGATCGTTCGGTTCTACCACAAGACTGTTAAAATCCGACTTAATATACTCAAATTCTGGACCGTGAGTATTATCATACGTTGTAATGACTGGCAGACCGAAACAGAACGCGTGAACAATCACAAGGCCGGCGTATGCCGGAACAATCATGGCGTCGCTTAGTGTCAACCATTCTGCCAATAGCTCATCATCATAAATAGCACCTGCGAACATTACGTGGTTCTCAATCTCCAATTCGCGCGCTGCTGCCCGAAGCGTTTCCAAATTTTCGCCATCTCCGATTATTATTAACCGTACATTTTCAACCTGATTCTGTAGAAGCGAAAGAGCTTCAATAGCGTGGGACAATTTCTTTTCCGGCTTTAACCTTCCAGTAAATATGAAAACAGCAGTGTCTGGTGAAATACCGTGTTTCAACCGAAAATTTGTCGGAGATATTGTTTTTCGTACATGCTGAAAAAGGGCAATCAACCGCTCTGTATCCAACGTATTGGGCGCAGTTCTAATTCTTCGGCCATCGATGCCCCTCGAAATTAAATATTTCTCCCCTGCTTGTGAAAAAGTGATAATCCCATCTGCAACTTTTAAAAATAAAAGTACATATTTCTCTTTTAAACGACTCAGGAACACATATTTGCTCGGATCATGGTCATAGCCATGCGTCCACCATACGAACCGGATGTTCAGTACTTTGCAAAGAAGACATGCAGCATATTCAGTAAGTTGCGTCACATTCGTCAATGCTAATACGGCATGGGGACGGTGGCGGATAATGTGCCATAGCGCTCCCGGGAAAAAACTGATTCTGGAAAAGAACGGAAGCAGATTTTTAAACAGGAAATACGTCACAGCGCCATTGGGTTGCACAAAATCCTGCAACTGTCCAGTTGTCAACACCTGCACATCTGCTTGATAACGGTTGCTCAGCTTCGCCAGAATATCATTACGATACTTTTGCCAGCAGGCATCTTTTGAGATAAAAACGATTGTCATATATTTTTCATAAATTTTCCTGGTATCAATGCGGCTGCACGACACGCTGTTCTTTCGCTTTCAGAACAGATAGATCCGTTATTTCCTGTTCCGTCATACCACCGGTATTCGATAGCTGTTTTAAAATTTCTAAATGTTTATCCGAGTAACATATATAGCCCGTCCCAAAATGTGCAAGCGCCAACCCATTTTCCATCGCAAATGAACGAAGATGATACATATAATTGGGAACTCCAGACTGCTCTAATTCTTGAGTCGTGATATAGCCACGTGTTGCCCATTTCTGTCGGAGATGGCGGTTTAGGTGCAGGCATTCCAGCAGTCCTGGTTCTCTTTTATAAACCAGCCTGGTAAAGATTTTATTTTCTTTTTTCAGACGTAGATAAAAATCAGCGTCTCGATGAAACACGGTCTTGGCTGGATTACCGGCAACAACACTGAATGGCTCCACATCGCTGCTAACGACGGATCCCGCCGAAATAACCACGCCTTCACCAATATGCACTCCACCAAGCACGATCACATTTGCACCAATCCATACATAATCATCGACGACAATCGGTTTGTTCGTATGGCTAATGCCAAAGGGTATGGATTCAGCATGGTTGAATGCATGTGTTTGTGCAAAGAAGCTACAATTGGGAGCAATAATTACTCCCCGTCCAAGTTTTACCTTGCCGCACGAGATAAAATTTGTTTGAATGACACAATCGTCTCCAATTTCAAGACCGTTTGCCCATGACACAATAAAACGCGGTGCAACGTAGGTAGTGGGTGAGATACGGGCGTGGTGTACTATATTTAAATAGCGAATCCGGAATGCGGAGCGCCAGTAACTGATCCGCTGAACTAGTCGGCGTTTAAAAAAGAACGCGACCTGCAATCCATTTTTCACGATTTGTTTTATCATAAGCTTATTCTTTGTGCATCAGTGGTTCAATAAATGTAGCAATTTGCTCCGCAGCATGGCCACGATTCGCAATATGATAATCTAAAAATTTACGATAACGATCATTCAACACATCGTTAGCAGACATTTCTAAAAATTCGGATATATCCTTTTCACTTTTTATAATAAAAGCCGTTTCGAATTGCTGGTATTTTAAAACATCCCTATTGTCAGCACGATTAATGATGCCTAATAGCCGGTTTCGTAAAATCACTTCGATTCCCGAAGTAGAAATAATCTGACATACAAGGACACTGTCTGCCCAGTCAATCAGGTCTGCATTATTGCGGGTTCCGTCAGAAAATTTAACAAACGGAAACTTGCCGAGAAAAACTTCTTCCCAATGTGCAGTTTCGCGCGGATGTTTTTTAACCAACACTTCCAGACCAACGTTATTTAATTCGAAATAAGATTGCAACAACTTCAAATAATCGAATTTAAAATCAATAAATCCTTCATCCGTGCTATCGGAAAAAATGACAATCCGTTTTTTCCCAGATTGTGCCGAATCCTGGAATTGAACACTTTCATACGATAAGACATGATCAAATCGCGGAGCACCAACCGGTTCCAATTCCCCAAGTATTAATCCCTTGCCAGCTCGTAAATAATCCACCGAGCTTTGTCCGTAAACAAGATGAAAATCGTACGGACTGTGCCGGCGCTGCCAGCCAATGGAAATTGCATGTGCCACATTCACTGTTCTGATGTTCAGCAATGACGCGACATAACACACAATTCCGGCATCGTAGTGAGGTTCATTGAAGGAGAGTACAATTTTCGGATGATAGTGCGAAAGTACTCTGTAGTAATGGCTAATCCGGTCTCGTATTAATCGCTGAACAATACGCTTTTTAACAGGCATTGCTTCCCACAATGCCTGCATATCTTCATTAATATGACGCTCGAACGTTGGATTTTCGATTTCATGCCGTATTGTATGCTCCAATTCCGGGAAATAGGCCAACGAATATTCTGGTAAATATTTCATGAAAGCGCTGCAAATATCATCATGAATCGGATGTCCGATAATTGCAAGCATATCCGCATGTGTAACAGTGAAAAATTTATTTGAGCGAAACGATAAATCGGACTTTATGCGTTGCATCCAATAAAATGGTGGGAAAAATCTGTCCGGCAAGCAATACCATTGCTTTTTCTCAAACCAGGTATGGTTTGTTTTGGGCAATAGAGCCACGTCACCATTAAACACATCAGCGCTGTTTTCCAAAATCTGCCTGGGCAGCATATAATCAAACGAATAATATTTATATAACAACTGATAATAGGCGATATACAAATATGTATTTACTGAAAACGGATCCATGTCGGCAAGCTTATCATCGAGAAATTTTGTTACCTTTTCACCAAGTTCGTACTGATCCAGAAATTGTGATTGCACGATCTTGCGCGTTTTTAAATCGATAAAATTCCGTTTCTTTGATACATACACATACATATTTAAGCGTCCCATTCCCGAATGATGTTTCTGTAAGCGTGCATTGTTTGCGAAGTAATCAGCTCCGGATGCCAACGTTGCTCAGCAACAATTTTCGCGTTATTCGCCATTTCCAGGGCACGTTGTGGATCCCTGAGTATCGTCTCAATTTTCGTTGCGAGTGTACTCACATCCCCACTTTCAAACAAGTACCCTGTAATTTCATCGTTAATCATATATGGAATGCCATCGACGTTTGTGGCAAGAATTAACAAGCCCGATGCCATCGCCTCTGAAATAGACATGGGCGCACACTCCGCCGATGTTGGCAAGATTAATCCAATCGACTCGCGAAGTTTACTATGCAGATTAGCATTTGGAATGTAACCTACAAAATGAATGCGACCGGCAGCGTTTTGCTGACGGACATATTGCTTTAATTCTGCTTCCGCTTCGGAACCTTCATTATGATAGATTAAATCCAGTTCAGCGCTGTTTACACTGATAACAGCTTTCACCGCATCTAATGCTCGTTTCCGCTCACCCAGTCCGCCAACAAAAGCGAATTTTTTTAAATTTCGATGAGCACCATTTGTACTAAAAAAGTTTATATTTACCGGATTCTCTATGTCGAACAACGTTGCTGATAGATGATGCTCCTCAAAATATTGGCGAACAACAGGAGAAATACAGATCACATTTCTCGCCCGTTTGATGGCTCGTTGCTCAAGCAACAGTTCCCAATACTTTTGGATAATTGGCGCCTTTACCTTTTTAACATTGTACCAGTCATCCACCAGGCCACGCGGTGTAATAACGCTGGGAAACGTACTAGTGACCGCAAAATAAGCATCACGAAGTGTGTGCTGACCGTTAACAATATCCGGTTGTAACTCATTCAAAAAATCATGCATTTTCCATGTATTGGACTCGAACAGCGTTGGCAATTTTTTGTATAACGGCGTTGATTTCAGGAAATGAAAATGTAAGCCATTACGTTTTAAATGCTGGTCCGCGTTGACTTCGCCGTTCATCGTAATCAGATGTACTTCGTTGCCAGTAATCTGGGACAGATAATACGCAGTATTGAATTTCGAGGCTGCGGGATGACCGGGAGCACGTCCTTGTCTGTTCTCGTTCGCAATCAGATCGTAATCTGTAAAGGTGCCTAAAATAGCAATTTTCATATCATCACATCGTTCTCATTATTAGCATTTAAATCCAGAAATTGCTTTGTTATAAATATCCTGATACATTTCAGCCACTGTTTTCCAATCGTATTTTTGCTGCACTATGGTCAATGCATTTTTTGACAATCGATCGTAGAATGCTTTATCTGTTATTAACTGGGCGATCGCATCCGCCATTAACTCGATGGAATCGAGCGAGATGACAATTCCGGTTTGTCGGTTCTCGACAACATCCCTGCAACCAGGCGCGTTTGTGGTTACCACTGGCAAGCCTGCAGCCATTGCTTCAACCATTACGATGCCAAACGTCTCCAGTAATGATGGAAAACAATAGATGTCTGCCGCATAGTACAATTTAATTAAATCATCCGAAGGATACTGAAATAGATTGTTCTCGTCGCGTGAGCTGCCGATTTGCCCGCGAATATCCAGCAGTTCTGCAACGCTGTATTTTTCTGCTAACGCTAATAGTTCGTCATTCCCCTTTCCAACAATGAGCCACCGGAATTTAACACCCTGTTGTTTTAACAGGCTGGCGATTTTGGGAATGTGTTTAAATCCTTTTTTAGGATGATTGCGACCGGTTGTCAAAATAACCGGCATGTCATGCGGTAGATCGTATATCCTACGAAGCTCATCTTTGGGGATGTCATTTTTAAATCTGCGAATATCTACGCCATTGGGCACGATGTCGATGTGAGCCAATTCCGGATTCAAATCATAAAAATCGTCCTGTACACTTTTACTCAACGCTGTTATATAATTAAAATGATGCAGCGATGTTTTAAGTAAATTTTCGTACGCTTCGTGCAAACGCCAGCCGTACTGAAGTTCCGCATGTTTTTGAATATCCTGTCCTTGAGTTGTCAGGACCACCGGTACATACTTTGTCATCCATTGTAATCCGGCAATAAAATAACCCGGGAAATTCGTATGCCAGACATCGTACTTATTGAATATCTGCAAATAAACCAATTGCATTGCCAATAGGACTCGTCCCAGCGCAACATGAGAAAAAGCAATTTCTTTGGTCTTCGGCAATAAACCAATAATATTGTATGTCATTTTCTGTGCCGTAAACTTCCTGGCCTGGTATGGGACGATCACATCCACACAATGCCCCTGCTCCATCAATTGCAGCGCAATATTGTGAGTGGCTATTTCCGCTCCACCAACAGTCGGAAAAAATGAGCTTGTAATTAAGGCAATTTTCACCGATAAAACTCCGCCACAAAATTAGGCAATTTTAAATCTTGTCCGCAACGATCCACAAATCGTTCGTATCAGCGACCTTGTATGTCGCATAATATCAAATTCCTGATATGGCCCAAGCGCTAAAAGATACCAAATGAGTATCTGTAAAGGTATTGTGAATAATAGATAAAGTAAGGGAACATGATAAATTAAGATAGCGGCATGAACCAGTGTAATAGCGATTAAAACAGCAAACGGAAGAAACAATAGCTTTATTAATCCGGCAAGTGATTTCCCTTCAGGAATAAAATGCCTATGCGCTACAAAGTACATGGTGAAGGTGGCGCCGCCCTGCGTAATTGTCGTGGCAATTGCAACACCAATAATGCCATAGCCCAATATTATCAATGCAATATCTAAAATCACATTTAATGCCAAATAGAAACCCCATACCCGAATGATGTAATTTTGCTTATTCAGCCGTTTTGATGAAAGGATATATTCAGGGAAAATTTGCAATGCCTCAAAATAAATCCCAAAAGATAAGATTAAAAAAATTGGAACTGCTGCTTTGAATTTCACGGTAACGGTACTTACAAGCAGGATAAAAAACATCTGAGCCACTAGCCCGATTACAGCGGAGAGAATTGCAAAATAGACACTAAACCGGAATGTATCGCCAAACGCCGCAATATCATCAGCAGCATCGGATGCGTTTCTCCATAATACCGGCGCCAGCACCCTGCCAAAATCACGGAATAAATCGGTTAAAATATTCACATAGGAATAGGCATATAAAAATAAACCAAGCTGCACTATATCCAGATACCGGACAATTATCGTTTTGTCGGCAATACCGATAAACGCTTTGTAAAGAAATCCCATCAATACTAAGGGAATGCCAACTTTGGTCAGACGAATAAACTCTTGCCAGTTGAATGTGGGCTTAAAATCCAGTCGAATATTTTTTATGAAAACTAATAAACCAATAAATTGAACTAGGACAGGAACCAGTACCAGTACATAAATTTTAAAATAAAACACCAGCACGATCGATAAAACCGGAGCCACCACTCGCTCGACAAACTTCACTTTTGTGAGAAGCTTAAATTGCAATTTCGAATATGCAATCGCCGAAAAATAGTCATATAATTTTGTTACCAGAAAACCTAAAATCGCAATGAACATCAACGTACGCATTAAAGACTCATCAATTGTCATGGAAAATGCACACAGTCCAGCGGTAACGAAAAACGCAATCAGTAAGTCAAACGAAAGCGAAACACTCGCCAGATGCTTAAATTCAACCTGCTGTTCTTGCTTCACCATTCCGGGCAATTCACGTTTCGCAGCTATAACAATCCCGGGATTAATCCAAGTGGCATAAGTTATATAAAGCATAGCCACACCAACCAGACCGTAATCTTCTGGCCCCAGTACCATCGCGAGAATGATACCACTGGGAAAACTCAACAATTTCCCAATGAGCTTCACACTGCTTAATCCTGCAGAGCTTTTTAATATATGTGAAAAACTTAGCGCCATTCAATTATTCTGCCTGTTCTGTTGTCATATTTTTAATTCGATGTTCTTTCAGGTACTTATTATAATCATAGTGAAATTGAGCAGAAGCGGCGCTCACGATACTAATCCATGCCCAGAACACTAAAAATAAGGGTGAGTTTAGCATTTCAATCCACGTCCCGATCAGAATTACGATTGCTATTATAATTTTCAATTGGTAATTCTGATCAAAATACGCATCTCCGGTTTGCTTCGTTTTTTTTCGTATCCAAAGCAAGCTCCTAAGGAGAAATCCTTGCCAACATACCAATGGTATAAATGTGAATAAACCATACATATACAGCCAGTTTACCCAATCGATATGATTACCTGTTGCAACGTTATATTTTAATGCAACTCCGCCTGTCCCCCATAAGGGTGAATGCATGCGGGTAATTGCATCGATTGCCATGACAATGCGTGATGAAAAATTATCGGTAATATAATTATTATGACTGTATGTCAATAATGTTGGCAGGTTAATCCACACTTTTTCAAATCGCTGAATTAGCAGATGCCCCAAAAACGTGTTCGGGAAGTAGCTCCCTAAAACTATGACTACAACAATACCCATGGTTAAATAGAAAAGATACTGTGGTTTTAATTTATCAACCTTCAGCCAATAAAACAGGCAGAGTGTAGCAATCGTCTTAATGATACTTACCAAACTTAATGTTGCGATCAGACTCCACGTGCTTATAAAAATCAAAGCAATGAGAAACAATTTTTGCTTTCTCCCGAGCGTGTTTAAACTTAACTGGTAAACTCCTATTAAAAGAATGGTGGCTACAATCCCGCCATAATTATTTGTATCCAGTGTTAAAAATGTTTCCCGAATATAGTATAAGCCTTTTGAAATATATTCCTTAGCCACATACGTGTCATGCTCATAACTTGCATCCATAATATATCCGCTAACACCGGATGTAAGCTTTAAACGAACTGACAGAATAACTGCAAATCCGACAATTGCCAAAGCCCAATAAAGCCTTTCTAAATTTCTATGCCCTCGGAATGTAACAATAAAAACAAAATACAACATCATTCCGGTGAATGTACGATCGGGGCGTAATCCACCAGCATTTTTTGTAATAAAATCATAGCCGTGCATATATACACCAATAAAAAAACTAATAAAAAATCCAGCCAAAAAAATTAAAAACCACATACGCTCTACTTTCAACCGGTGTTTACCTTGCATCGCAACATTGTATATGAGTGCATAACTCATTATAAGAAAGAGTAAGCGTTGTGAACTATAAAATTTAAAAATCGGCAATGGAATAGATGCAATGGGCAAATAAAAGATAATTGATACCATCAAAAAAATTAATGCATGCCTAACCAGATCCCGCACTTCAGTAAATCGTTGATCCTGTAGTTCATCCATGTAAACATATGTTTCTGATATTGCTGTCATCATCACTCTCAATTAATTATTCAATTCGTAAACATATCGGGTTTGTGCCACGAATGTGGCAAATTCATCATCACTCTGAATCACCGTCACATCGTTTCTATCGAACAATGAACTTTCATTATACCGTTCGACCATCGATATGAGCGCAACCGGAATTCTACAATTAGCAGCTTCCTCAAGTGCCGATGAAATTGTTCCAATTGCAAGGTCGGTCATTGCAAGTGCTTCTTCCATCGTGCCATGTATAATTTCAAGATTTCTGATATGATGTTCATTAATATAATGTTGAATATTCTCAATCGTGAATGTCGAACGGGGATGCGGTTTTATGAAAACTTTGATATTTTGCTCTCGTGTGTTTAAAAATTCAAGCAAAAAATCTAATACGGGTTTTACATCCCATAAAGTCGGATAAATAACAACTCGGAACTCGTTATAATCAGCAGACCTACTTTCTCGTATAATTGATTTCACCTTGCGCTGCGATTGGATGATTTTTATCGCCGATTTTGGATATCCGGATTCTAATAACGTTTCCAATGCTTGCTGATCTTCTACCCACAGTTCATCCGGATGAGGCATATGGTGGCAATAGTCTGTGTCCTGCTGAAATTTTAGTCTTTCAGGATGATGCACGTTGTATAGCCGCCGCTTGTTGATCGGCCCATGTTGCATACCGATGGTAAGAATATTTTGATTGGATAATTTTATTCGTGCATTGATAGCTCGCCCCAATGTCCATTCATATAGATAGTAAACGAATTTTTTTATGGAACAGATACGCAGGCAACGTTCTATTTTTCGTGCTTCCCATAAAATACGAGGTATTCGTAAATAACTCACATGATTTTGCTCCATCAGGAAAGCCGTTATATCAACACCATTGTCATCTGTTATCCGTTTCCGATTCAGCAAATAATTCATCCAGTGACCAATAACGATATAATAGATCGCTTGCATGGTAAATTTGAATACATCATATAGTGTCGAAAATTTGTCTATCATTACATGCCTGTCCAGAACAGTACGATTTGCGCGATAGCAACGAATAAGCTCCGCTATCCGCATATTCTGAATATAACCGTCTGAAACCATTGAAATCAAATAAGCTGAAGATTCATTGTTTGGTTTCTGCTTTTCAATAATTCCTCTATATTTGTCATCATCCTGCAACTTGGAGCCACGCCAAAGATGGGGAAATACTGAATAGACTCCCCAATTCAGTTCTTCTAACTTAGATTTAATTGAAATTGCACTTTTCAAATAAAGTCCAAAAGTGGATGTCCTGAATGCCCAAATGAGCTGAAAATAGAAATCACGTAGCCAGCTTTTTATTGTCCAATAATCAGGAACTGATGTTTTTGTAGTATTGAAATCAATACGGTACGATGCCAATGATCGTCGTAACGAATCTATAAAATTAATGTTCTCTGAAACAAGAAAACACGCATCAATCTGATTTTCCTGGATTGCATGCAAAATAATATGTATGTGGATGTACTTAATAAATGTTCCATACAGGTCCGAGCGGTGCGTCGACATCTCCGTAAGCCAGTAATAGCCAACCTTGCCTTCCACAGTTCGGTTAATCATTGCCGGATGATATCTCAGAGCATCGAGATAGTTTATATATTTATAACGTAGTTCGTATCCAAACTTGTCGACTTTACCTGTGATATTTAATAAATGGTGTTTTATTCCACATTTTGTAATGTATTCATTTAATCGCGCTCTGTCAAAATCATCAATGGTAATCATTGTATACAGCAATGTTTCTTCAGGTAGTTCGCGAATAAACAATTCACATGTGCGATAATCAGCCTTATCGATGATCAATAATTTCCGCATATTCATGTGCCTGATGTTCGTGTTGATATTCAATCGGTGTGTTTTTTTCTACCATTGGTTTCAAATAAGTTGCTGCCATTCCAGCAGGCGAGACAATAAAATTTCCAGTCCCATATTGTTCTAAAAACTCCGAATTCGGTTCTGTAATTTCTTCAAAAACACCCGCTGCGAGTGTTTGATCCAACGCATCGATGAAATGCTCAAAATCAGTATAAAAAAAGCAGCGTTTTTTAAGCAGCTCCACCGCCCGATCGTCAGTGCCAATGTACTTTTTATCGGCAAACGAAATAACGTGTTTTCGTGTCTGCAATGTCTCAAGGAGCGTTGTCGTCGGAAAATCAATGATAAACATGGCAGCTTTGTCGATGACGTCGCAAAGCCGTTCCCGTTCTATTGCAATGTTGCTTAAGCCTGCCCTGCTGATATATGCTTCGATCGGATCGTTCCAATCACCTTTGTAATGTGTCTTGTAGACAAAATCCAGATTGGGATGTTTCGCACAGACATCGATGATTGCCTTTTGCATTCGATAATAATAATTAACCGGATAGTAATGCCACAATAAATTCCTTAGGTTATAGCTTGTTGGAATATAATATATTTTTGTGCTGATAGATTTCTGATCTGACAAACGTTGTTTCAATTTACGGGCACCAATACTAACCGATTGCGCACATGACGTTACATAACGAGATTTATTTGTTTCATAATATGAAGTTACGCCATCACCGAACGTGAAAAAATAGTCAAAATGGGTAAGATCGGAATAAAAATTTTCAATTAATCCTTGTCCAAGATAGCCATATGCACCTCCATGCTGGAAACCACAACGAATGACACCATGTATTCGGGCAAGATGAATGATGACGTTATTCCAGGGTAAAACTGCCGTTCCCGAGAGACATAGACGAACACGACTATCCCAACATCGATTATATAATCTAACAACATCAAATAACTCATAAAAAACTTTATTAAAGAGTATTTCCAAAAAATCTTTTACAACCGGCAACAGATATCGCTCATTCAGACGATGTAAACTAATTTTATTCCATATTCGTTTTCCCAATTTCGTATTTCGCCACCATTCAATAAGCCGGAGTGTGTCAACCGGTCGTAATGATATACATGCAAGGTGAAGACCATCTATTACTTCATCAATTACAGCAAGATTAGAAATCTTCAAAGCTTTGTCACTCGAAGTTGGATACAGTAATGTCAATATTTGCCGTAATGAATTTTTTAAATGGGACCATTGAAAATGGATGACATCCTGCGTTGATTCTTCGTCTAAGGAATACAACTCCAGCTTTTGTTTGTCGAGCAACGCGTACGCAATTAATGAAGCATACGGTAGATCAGGAACAAGCACATGCGACCATGTCCGAATCCTGCTCTCCGCAGAATTATGATACAGGACAAAGCTATCAAATTCACCCGATGCAATAATCGTTTCAATAACTTCTCTATAATATATTACATAGTCAAGAAACCGTCGCAAATGATATGTACAACTCTGCAACGATATTTTCAATAACGGCATATCATCTTGCCGTATGTGAGGGCATGCAATTTTATATAAATCATTAAGCAACTCATTCGCTTGTGAATAATTTTCTAATCCTAAATCCACAGCTCGGGTTTCGTCAAAATATGTCTCGGGAAGTATATATTGTTGATTTAGATAGTCGCATTCAGCCACTACTTCTGGCTTGATTGCCAATATCCGATCATCAACACCAATACGTTGCCTTGCAAATTGGAAATCACTCCCATTTTCAATAATGTGTAGCTTTATCTTCTTTGAGTTCATTGAATTCACTACTATTTTCATTTAAAATTTTTTAAAAATGTTAGACAATGTTATAATCATTTCACTACACTACTCAAATGGACGCATATGTGATATTACATAACGATGATCATTTCATAAAATATCGAAAATAATTAAATGACTCGATCTTGAATTATTTATTAGACATTAAAAAAGTAAAAATTTGTTGTAACTGCTCAGGTAGGGCATCGACTTAACCGTTGGCTGATCCTGACACGTCGTGAAAATACAAGAGCTAAATTAGGCGGAAATGTTGCCCCGCTTCGCTGAGACCGCTCGGGCAACGCTCACCTGAGTAGTTACAATTTGTTTATGAATAATCAAAATAAAAGGATATTAAATCCACATCATGATTATGCCCCGTTCCCAACCAACAAAAATGATTGAAAGCGAGAATTATGGTTTTTGAAATGTCTTATCTTAAAACCATGTTGTGAAAACATGTGCTTATATGCTCTGTCTGTATAGAAATGATCGCCTAGAACTGGATTGGGAGGTAAAACTTCATTTGTTTTTGCAATAAGCGTCTTTACATTAAACGTGTTACCAAATAAGAATTCTTGCAAATATTCTGGAAATCCTGATATAATAAATTTGATTGCATGCTTGATATACTTTATTCGATAAGCAACGATGTGTTCACCAATGATAATCACGATTCCATTTGGTTTCAATACGCGTCGAACTTCTTCCATAAGTTTTACTGGATTATCAGCATGATGAAACGCCTGAGACATAAAGACAAAATCCACTGATTTTTCAGGAAGGTGTAAATTATAGAAGCTGCCCTGAACCAACACAACTCTTTCTTTAGGGATATTATAATAATCAAGCACCTTTGGTCCAATTCTCAGGAGCCTGTGTTTTGAATATTCAACACAATACAATTTTTCGATCACGCCAAGATCAAATAAATATCGTGCAGCCCAAAGGTTTCCTGCTGCCAAGTCCAGCCCCACGCCTTCAAATTGTCTTTTAAAATCGTTCTTCAAAGCTTCAATACACTGCTGAAGGCTCTGCGCTAACCTGTTTTTTTGCAGATATTGCTCCATTTTAGTGAAATCACCATCCAGAATGTACCATTCTTTATTCTTCTCTTTTTCTTCATCGTTCCAGTAATCTGAATACTCAATTTCAGCTATTTCAGAATCTGACAACCATTTTTCAATATTCCAGTCATTCATGTATTTTCTACACTCCATATCTCAGCAAAATATAAATTGCGCAATAGCAATCTGGATAACTTAAACGCCGAGTGTGCTGTAAAATACCGATTTGCAATTTTTTTGCGCTCTCTTCAATTACTTCGCAAGCGTTTATGATGAATTCTTTATTCTGTCACAATCTCTGAAACCAAAGGCAGGTTAAATGTCAATGGTCTAATTTTTGTCAGAAAATAACACGAGTACTTCATTTATCGGCTTGATCTACAATCACAAAACCATAATCTAAACTGAATTTATTTTAAAGCCATTCGCGATTCACACAATTACGCGGCGGTTGGCCATTTAAAATTCGTTTGGCCTCCATTGCCGCCTTCATGCGCATTTCCTGATAGGCTTCATGGCAATAAAACGCTGCATGCGGTGTCATGACAAGTCGATTCGCAATCCAGTTTTCGCGATCACGCCAGGTACGAATAAGTGGATGATCTGGATTTGGAGGTTCCTCTGGCATAACATCGAGACCTACTGCTCGCAATGCGCCAAATTTCAGAGCATCCATTAAAGCATCAAGATTGACAATTGGACCACGTGCTACGTTAATAAACAGCGCACCTTTTTTCATGGAAGCAAAAAATGGAAAACTTGCCATGTTTCTAGTTTCATCAGTTAACGGTGTATGTATCGTAACGATGTCAGACTGGCTAAGTAAATCAGAAAGCTCATCACATCGTGTCACACCAAGGGCCTTATCACGTCCATCCGGAATATATGGATCATAATAAATAACATTCATTCCAAACGACTTGGCCCGTAATGCTGTAGCAATACCAATACGCCCCAGTCCAATAATTCCTAATGTTGCGCCCGAGACACGGTGTAAGGTGCCCGCTGCCTCCCATTCCCAATAATCATTGGAAATGCGTACCTGCTCACTAAATGCATAGACGCCGCGGGATAACATCAGCATGAGCGCCATTGCATGATCAGCAACATCAGTTGTGCCATAATCAGGGACATTGCACACATAAATGCCTTTATGACCGGCAGCTTTCAGGTCCACATTGTCAAAACCGACGCCAACTCTTACAATGACCTTACAATTGTCTAATTTTTCGATTAATTGCTCGTCGTACTTCAGTTCGTGCCAGGCAAGAATAGCATCAGTTTGGGACCAAACAGTGTCTTCTATTTCGCTGCTATGTTTTACGCACGGTGTTAATATTTCCACATATGGTCCGAAAATGTCTCGTTCGATGTCCGGTGCCGTATCCAGGCGATCAGGTATTAATACCTTTTTATTCATATTACATTCCATCGTAAGGTGTTTTTTCTTCAGTAAAGCCATGCTGACGTAGCCAAAATTCTACCTGCCCGACCTGCCATTCATAATCAATATCCAGACCGCCCCATTGTTTCAGCGGCAGTACATTTTGTCCGATCCATCGGAACGGGGGTTCTCCATAGGAATAGTCTTCCATACATTTCGGGCGGACTACAAAACCGGAACAATCAACAAAATAGACATCACCTTGAGAATCACGGTCGCAATTAACATTATCAAAGAAATCGACTGGCAAATATGGTTTTACCAGACCACTTTCAACCTTTCGAGCGCGCAATGGACTCCACATATTATAGATGCTTACCGTTACAGCGCTGTCTGCATCTGGATTGTTACGCAATAAAGTGATCCCTTCATCCAAAATACCCGGTGTAATTGTAGCGCCGTTGGCAAACATCGGGACAAAGAATTCCACTCCACCCAGCATTTCCTTAATCTGTCGATAACCATGCAGAAACGCATCTTCTGAAAGCGCTTCTTTCGTAGCCAATGATTCTGGCCGATTAATGATTTCAACACCTAATGAACGAGCAATCTCTTTCATTTCCTCCGAATCGGTCGACATATAGACCTTATCGATATACTTGGAACCTTTCGCCGCTAAAATAGGGTATGCCATAAGTGGGCGCCCCACGATTGGTTTGAGATTCTTTCCTTTATAACCCGTACTTCCTGCACGGCCGATGATTAATGCTGCTATCATTTCATATCCTCCACAATGTTATTGTTAAGAGATTCAAAGTTTTCAATTGTCAGTTCAACACGATCACCCGGTATTACTATAGAATTCATGGCATTTGCTGTAGTACCTGTAAGGATAATATCACCTGGAAGCAAAGTAAAATATTGTGAAGCACATGCCACACACTCAAAGGCATTCAAGATCATATCCGCAGTATTACCTTCCTGAGTGACCTGATCATTTATCATTGATTTTATTTCGAGATGTGTCGGATCAATGTCGGTCCATAAATACGGACCAACGGGACAAAATGTATCCAATGATTTTGACCGCGCCAGGTGATGATCACGATTATGAATATTTCCCGTAGTTATATCATTTCCGATTGTATATCCGAGAATAACATCAGCAACATCTTTTACAGTTATATTTTTAGCTATGTCTTTGATGACCACAGCTAGTTCGACTTCGATCCATACTTTTGTAGCAAACGTCGGATAAAGTACATTATCCTTGTGTCCTACCAACGCATTCAATCCCTTAAGAAATACTAACGGTTCATCGAATCCATCATTTTTTCCCACCAAGGATTTATAATTATAGGCAAGTCCAATAATCTTTGACGGATCACAAGGAGGCAAATATTTGAACTCTCCATTGACGATTTCATTGGTTACTGCAATTTCGTGATAGGGAGTTTCCTGTAATTTGTAAAAATTGTTTTCTACATCTGCTGCCCAAAAAATTTCACCGTTTTGCTTAATTTTTGCAAGTTTCATATCAATCCCTTTAATTGATGTAATGAAAGCGCGTTAAGATTTACATCACTGAATTCCGAACTATCACCTGCCCAATAGCCCCAATTTGCCAGATAACAAGTTACATTAGGTATTATAATATCTTTAAGATGTAATGGATGATCATCAATAAAAACAATATGTCGGCCAGAAAATTGTTGTGTAAGTTCCTCCAGTTTTGATTTTTTTGTCCCACCGTAAGCGACTGAAATAATCCGATCTTCCGGAAATTTCAGTTTAATAAAATCAAATAAATGAATAACAGCCTGGTGATTTTTTGTTGTTAGGATAAATGAATTTACTAATCGGATTTTAATAAAATCAATTACCTCAGTGTAAAACGTATGATAAGCCAGCCACTCACGCCGATGTTTTTCAAACAATTCCGCGCGAGTCTGGAAAACAATATCCCGAAATTCATCGCATTGGCGCTGATATTTATCCTTTAATTTGAGAAAATCATGATATGATGAAGCATTTTCAAGATTGTGAAGTATGCACTGAATAATATAAAACTCACCGATCGGAGCTGCATATTTTCGAATCCGGGTAAATTGTTCAAAATGCTGCCTTAAAAATTCCGGGACATCTTCTGTTAAGTTAACAAATTTACCAAAGGCAATTGTCGTAGAGACAAAGCATTCATAAATACTATTACAAATTACACCGTCAAAATCAAAAACAAAAATGGAGGGTTTTACTCTGCTATTGTCCATACTTCCTGTTCACTCTTCACATATTCAAATTTTCTTTCCATCAATCCTAACATATCTACTACTCGCTGACTATAACCCCATTCGTTATCATACCATAGCACCATTTTCACGTGTTTACCGTTATTGACGCGTGTCCAACGACCATCAACGAAGACAGACTCAGATATTTTTAGGAAATCAATCGAGACAAGATAATCATCTTCATAACCAATAATCCGACTGTTCCTCAGCGCCTTATTCTGGAATAAAGCATTGATGTCGTTTGCCGTTGCATCTTGTTTTAGGACTAGTGACACATCGGAAGCGGATACAATACCAGTAGGAATACGGAATGAAACAGCATCCAGTCTGCTTGCCAAATCTGGCAATACTTTACTGATAGCATTAACAACGGTCGTATTTTTGGGAATCAAACTAAGGTTACTTGCGCGTCCAAGCGAGAAATCTTTCCAGAAATGACCAGGACTCGAGATGGACCGAACCGAACCGTCTACCAGATTTTGATACGATAACCAGGGGTGAAGCGTTGTAATATAACCAAATTCAATGCCGAATGCCTGATCAAGTTGATACAATACCGGTGCAACACCATTTACATCGCAGATGCTTGTACTAACAACTTTATCATCAGCATGATCGTACTCATCCTCATTGACTCCAAAAACAATGGTTTTATCAACACCATCTTTAGGAGAATGCGTAATCACTACTTTTTTTACCAAACCTTCATCAACCAATTGCCGGGCAGCCCGTACATTCCTGTAAACTCCGGATGCGTCGATTACAACATCAATATCATGGCTATGCCAGGGAACTTTTGCAACGTCATCGCTAGCATAAAATTGTACACGTTGCCCATTGACAAACAAGTACATATCGCCATTATGTCCATCCACACTACCATTAAAACGACCATAGGTGGAATCATACTTTAATAAATATGCATGATTTTCAACATTCGGATCAATATCGTTTATAGCAACTATTTGAAACTGTTTTCTTTCTTCATTAATTCGATAAATTGCTCGTCCGATTCTACCAAAACCATTCAATCCTACGCGTAACATAACATACTCCCATCTATTATTTTTAACCGTAACAAAATTCAATTTTATGCAATCATTGTCACTCCATAACTATCAATACTACAAAATACTTCTACCTCCATCAATTACCATCGTCTCACCATTCATGTACGATGACGCATTGCTAACAAGAAACGCGACCGCTGCTTTATATTCATGCACCTGTGCCATTCGCCCCATCGGAATGAGTTGGGAAATTCGCTTAACAAATCCTTCAGGTTGATTGTTATATACACCTGCCGGACAAAGCGTATTGGCACGGATATTTTTATCCGCCCAATAGGTAGCGATATATTTCGTTAATCCAATCAGTCCATGTTTGATGACGGAGTAGGTTACCGGTTTTACAGGTTGCTGATCTTCAGCAAGTCCTTCTTTACGATATAATCGCTGATCCGGAGCAATAATTCCAAGATCCGAACTAATATTCAGGATGACACCTCCATCGGATTTTGCCATTGCAGAGCCGAACACCTGTGCGCAAAGAAACGCTCCGGTCAATCCAACGGACAGCTCTAAATTCCATTGTTCTAACTGGAAAAATTCTAACCTGCTAAACGATACTTGTCCCTGATCTTTCTTTACCTTGGGATCAATAGCAGCATTATTAACAAGTATGTGTACGCCGCCAAATCGTTGTGACAATTGTTGTTGCAGGGACTCCAGTTCATCTTTCTGCGTGATATCACAACGGATGCCCAGGCAATCAACTCCATATTCATGTTTGATAACGGAAGCTTTATGCCGTGCCGCTTCTTCATTAATATCAACAAGCACTGGTACGCCACCGCATTCGGCAATTGCCTCTGCATGCTTTTCGCCAAGTAATCCGGCCCCTCCGGTAATAACTGCTACTTTATCTTTCAAGCTAAATTGATCAAATAATCGTTGGCTCACAATTCAGTTTCTCCTGTTAATGAAATACATGGGTTTGTCCGCCGTCAATCATAAGGCAAGCTCCCGTGATAAAAGAAGCCCGGTCCGAAGCAAGAAACGCTACCAGGTCCCCGATTTCTTGTGGACTGGCAAATCGGTTCATTGGAACATTTTCACGAATATAAGATTCAATCGCTTCCCGATCCTTCTTCATTTTTATATCCCATGTACCTTGTTCAAAATACACATTTCCCGGCGCCACAGTATTCACGCGAATTCCATAAGGCGCCAGTTCACGTGCTAAATTTTTGCTGGTTGTTATCAGTGCAGCTTTCGCTGCACTATAACATATAGGTGCCGGGATGGCCTCCAAACCAGCTATCGATGCTGTAAAATTGATGACACCCTTTTTCTGTTTGACCATCTGCGGGATCACCGCACGGCTGAGTTTAATGGATGCAAACAGATTCAATTCAAACATGCGCTTCCATTCATCATCATCTACATCCCAACCGATTTGGCTGCGACCTGTGCCAATATTGGCAGCGACAATATCCAAATGTCCCCACTGCACAATAATTTTTTTAATGGATTCTTTAATCTTAAATTCATCTGTAAAATCCGCATGAATCGGCATTATATTGCTACCTTCAAATTTCATGGAAAGCTTATTCGCCGCTTGCTCCAACCGTTCTTCATCCTGTTCCACAATAGCAACTTGAGCGCCTTCTCCCAACAGACTCCCTGCAATCCCAAAACCGACTCCCTGACCAGCGCCTGAAACAAGCGCTATTTTATTATTGAGTCCGAGTTCCATAAATTTACTCCAATAGTTTTAGGTATGACTGCATTTGATGAATATAGGATTTAATGGTTCGCACTTCGTCACCATCTTGACCTCTGGCAGATTGAAATATAATTGGGCCTGCGAAATGGTGCTGACGGAGTTGTTCAAATGTCATATCAAAATCGGCATTTCCTTCTCCGAGGGGAACAGTTCCACCGTGAAGAACACGATCTTTGATGTGCAATGTTTTAATTTTTAAACCATAAGCATAAAATTCTTCATCTGAGCGATAACCAAGAGAAGCACTATTGCCAATATCATAATTTGCACAAATGAAGGGATGGTCGATTTGTCCAAGCAAATTTTTGAATTGTTCCGGATTAAGTGAAGTTTCCAGGCATAACAAAATATCCAATGACCGTGCCTGCTCAGCACATGATCTCATATAATCCGCCACCTGTGTCAATTCTCCGGGGGTCGTAATCGCGGAGCGGTCAACAAATGGAATATTAATATAGTGGACACCAAGTTTTTTGCTTTGGTCCATCAACCACAATAATTTATCGATACGCTGTGCTGCAGTTTGGGCATCAACACGTAATAACGGCAAATCCATAAAATAATCTGCACAAACCGACACCACGCGGATGCCGGTTTGTGCACTTAAATCCTGAATTTCATGAATTCCGTCATCAGAAGATATCGGGTTCTTTTCCCATTCATCCGCTTCGAAAATCCATTCAATTATGGTCAGATCACATTCACGGGACTTATGGAATTCGTCTCGCCATGTATATTTGGGAAAAGACTGAAATTTACCATTTGTTGGTGGCGACAATCGCCCCTGCATAATTCCAATATCATTCATAATGAGTATCCTGGTTTAAGTTATGAAAACGAATACGGTGACGGACCTGCGCTTTGTGAATCCTTTACTTCACTATCCCAGCGTTGAATTTGCTCGATAATATCCAGGCCCACATTTTCGCCCCATGCACGCAGCAGTCGAAGGGTGGTATCCCCCATTCGTGCGTTACCAATCGCAACACCATTTAACCGGGAAACCGGAAGAATGCAAAATGGCGTTCCTGTCATAAATGCTTCATCGGCTACCATAACATCGTAGGGCTCAATATTCTTTTCAATACATTTTAAATTTAATTGTTCTGCCAATTCAAATACATATGCCCGACTGATGCCCCGTAGAATATTCCGACCTTCGGGAGTAACAATTGTTTTGTCTTTAACGATGAAGAAATTGTCGCCCGTTCCTTCAGCAATAAAACCATCTGGATCAAGCAACAATGCCCAATTATCTTCGCCTTTAAATTTTGATACCTCAATATTAGCCATCAGGTAATGAATCCGACTGCGATTCTTGACTTTCGGTTCAAGCAAGCTTGCCGGAATCGCTCGTTGCGATGGAATAACAGCGTTTATGCCAGTATCAAACAAGTGCCCCATATTCCGTACCGTCCAACGTAGCGGAAAATCACTAATAATTACATTCACAGTTTTATGAATTCCATTAACGCCATGATAGATGGATAACGCACCGCGCGTCACATCAATCATGATCCGATGTTCATCATCTGCTTCGAACAGAGGATCGTTCATTTCCATGGTTTCATAAATATGCTTCTCCATCTGATCCATACTCATATCCAAAGGGATACGTACGTACTTGATAGACGCATATAATCGTTCCAGATGATCTCGCAATTTGAACTGGCGTTTGTTAAACGATCGTGTCATCTCGAATACCATGTCACCAAACATCAGCGCGGAATCATAGATCGATATTTTCGCTTCTGATTCGGGCACAAAGGCACCATTTACGAACACATGACGTTCCTTAATCATTTCATTATCTCCAGTTTACCGGTCGTAATTTTTGTTTGATATTTTCTTCAGCTTTGGTGACAACTTTGATTCCATCGCCCATTGCTTTTTCAATAATTCGAATATCTCTGACAAGCCGCATCAAACCGGATGGTTCCAACGATGCTGCCTGATCCGAGCCGTACATCGTACGATCGAGTGTGATATGTCGTTCAATCGATGTCGCACCCAACGCGACAGCGGCTACAGAAATTTGCAAACCAACCTCATGCCCACTCCAACCGACGTTACACTTGTAACGCTCTTTCAGTGTTTGAATCATTTGAAGGTTAGCATCTTCATCCGGCATCGGATATGTACTGTTGCAATGCATTAATTCGAACGGACAATTATATTTTTTGAATAATTCAATTGTATCATCTATCTCCTGCATCGTACTCATACCTGTTGAAATGAACGTGTATTTCTTCTCTTCAGCGATCATTTCAACTAATGGACGTACAGTAAGCATGGCGGAAGCAACTTTGTTGTATTTGCAATCAAATCGCCGTAAAAACTTCTGACTTTCGACATCCCAAGCAGAAGCAAACCATTCAATCCCCTTACCCTTGCAATAACTATCAATTTCGCTATATTCTTCCGTTCCGAATTCCAGCCCTTGCTTTTGGTCACGATTTGTCGTTCCCCATGGACTTTCTCTGGGAGTATCGAGTTGTTCCTTAGTGTACACAAGGTCGAGCGTGCGTTTTTGAAATTTTACAGCATCACATCCTGCAAAGCTTGCTACATCGATCAATTTTTTTGTGATTTCCATATCACCATTGTGATTTATTCCGACTTCTCCGATGACTATAACTGACATAAAACAACCTCCAAATTAAACAGTTAATAATTCTGACAATTCCCGTATGACTCCTTCACCGCCCTTCTTTGAAAGAATTATTCGAGAGATGTTTTTAATTTTTACATGAGAATCAGCCGGACACATAGGCCAGCCAACAAGTTGCATCACCTCCAGATCATTAATATCATTACCTACGTACACCACGTTTTCAGGATTATATCCGTGATTGCGACAATAATCAGTCAATACGGATTTTTTATTTTCGACTGCCTGGATTACTGGCAATCCGACTTTTTCTGCCCGTGCTCGAACAACTGGATTGGTTTCGGTCGATAATATTATCATGGGAATTTGCATTTGTTTGATAATCCGAATTCCAAGTCCGTCACTTCGATTCGCCAGGATGGCTTCTGTCCCGTCTTGTAAGGTCAACACTTTATTATCAGTAATGACGCCATCAAAATCCGAAACTATTAGGTCAACCTGACTACGCCTCAATTTTCCGATTTCAAACGGCTTTATTTTTGTGTTTAAATAAAATTCAACTAACGGGATATCATCGGTATTGTCAATCTCCCACACCTGCCAGAAATCCATTTCGTACAATTCCATCTTCTTGCCGATACGATTACCATATTCACGGATGATTTCAGGCTTAAAAATATATATGGAACCATTCTCGACAAATTGAGGATTACGATCCTGACGACGCCCTCTGTTCTTATAATCAAAATTAACACTTTCCCAAATTCCGTTTCGCATTTCCCATATCAGGAAATCTTCAATTAAAGATCCGGAAATTAACGAATCAGCCTGTTTATTCTTAAATACGGAAATGGCTCGTTGTATGTCGTCCTGTTTTCGTAAAGGGGAAGTAGCTTGCAAGAAAACTACAGCTTGTGGAGTAATTTTTTTGTCATGCTCGATCCAGTCGAGTGCATGCAAAATTGCAGATTCGGAAGTAGCGACATCGGTACTTAGTTCATCGGGTCTCCAAATGACTTCCGCACCAAATTTTTTCGAGATTGCAGCAATATCTGAATCGTTGGTAGATACAAATGTATGGCTTATCGATTCAGTGTTTATGGCTTGCTCGATAGTCCAACCAATTAGTGGCTTACCAGCTATCGGAACAATATTTTTGTGGGGAATACCCTTGGATCCCCCGCGTGCAGGTATAATCGCAACTGCTTTTTCATCATCTATCATCACAACCTCACCCAAAGCGATTTCAATAGTATACGTACATTACAGCATTCTTAATTTATCATTGATAGTTCAAAATGATAGTTTCCTCTCTTTTTCGAATTTAGGCTATAGACAGAGAATTAAAAATTACATCAGTTCAACATCGCCAGGATTTATTTCTACTGAAATCGCCTGTTTAATACTATCGATTGTTATCACAAGCCGATTTTCGCCTTTCACAGCAACCATCGTTCCTTCTAAATCCTTTAAAAGACCACGGACAACCTTTACTTTCTTACCGGGGGTAAAGTAATCCGTACAGCTAACTTCCCGTTCATCACTTAAGAGTTTACGTATCGCTTCAATTTGATTATCCGGGATTGAAGCTGGTATCCCATTACTTGATACAAGATTCACGACACCATCGGTTTGAAGTACATCCAATCGCTCTTTTAAGGCTATGCGCACAAAAACATAACAACTAAAAAGCGGTTCCTGAACTTTCTTATAACGATCACTCCAGCGACGATATACTGTATTGATAGGTAGATAACTATTCACTCCTTTATCATTAAGTCGCTGATGAACCCTTTTTTCATGTCTGGCTTTTGTATGAACAGCATACCACTTTTGAACTACATTTAATTCACCAAAAATGGATTGATCAGTTTTCATAATCATTAATCTGCAGCGTTTTAAGTATTTAATAATTAATAGACTTATTTTCAGTTAAGTTCTTGCTCGATACAAATCACCCTGATTATTGAAAATCAAAGCGACACTACTCGATGGTAACTTGCTTTCATTACTAAGTCGCTACAACTTAATATCCTTATTAGAGTTCATAAAATAAGGAAAATTCCCCCACGCAACAGATTCCCAACCCCTAACTTGTTTAGCTGGCACACTTAGGTCGGCTAGCCGGAAGGCTTAATATAGTAGGTTTTTTCTTGTATGTTTTTTGAGCTAATTTTTAATACTCATCATCCTTCTTCGATCGAACACGGGATGGTTTACCACCAAATTTCTCTATTTCATCACTATTATCACCAAATGTAGCTTTCGCTGCGTTTCGGATCCGTTTTGTTAAATCCCAGACATCTTTTAAAGTTTCGTTACGCACCTTTACTGCCTGGCTACGTTCTTCTTTTAATCGCTCTGCCAAATCAACTTTATCGGTCGCCTGTTTGATTTTATCTTCAAACTCTTCAAATGTCAAATTTGGTACATGCAATTTATCCATCAATTCATTCCATCCATCTTTGGCCAACTCCGCTTGACGCAATGTGTTTCGTGGGAAGCTTTCACTTGTCTCTCTCATCTCATACCTCAACTTCAATTTTTCAATATACTAATTCAATTTCTAATAAATATAACATATTTTCATTAACTATCAACAATTATGTCCGCTTTTTAATTAATGTTGCGCGAATATTATTATTAATTATACTACCTAATTTTATTATGATACTCTTGTAAGAGACTTCTTTTCTTTTGCCTTCTTCTTGTCTTCTGTTTTTCCATAGTAGTAGTGGTAGTAATAGTAATAATATGAACCATAAGTTCCTTCAACATTGACTACATTTAATAACGCGCCCAACATCTTACGACCAGCTATTTTAAAAATTGTGTTGTAAGCCCGCTCCAGGGCATAGCGATTTGTCTGACCAGCTTTTATAACCAAAATTACACCGTCCACTTTTGTACTTATTATTGCTGAATCTGTTACAGCAATGATTGGTGGACTGTCAAAAATAACCAGGTCGAACTTTTCCTTTAAACGATCGATACATTCCTGCATTGCCGACGAACCTAAGAGTTCTGACGGATTTGGAGGAAGTGTGCCAGATGGCATGAGATATAAATTATCAATGCCTGTTTCCAGAATTGCCTCTTCGATCGGTATTTTCCCAATAAGATAATTTGATATGCCCTTTGCACGACTAACGCCAAAAATTGAATGAAGAACAGGACGGCGCAAATCCGTGTCAACAAGCAATACTTTTGAGCCCATTTGAGCCATAGTAATAGCCAAATTGGAAACAGTCGTTGATTTCCCTTCCTGTGGTCCTGGACTTGTAACAACTAAGGTCCGCAGTGCTCCGTCAACTCGAGAAAACTGAATGCTTGTACGCAAAGAACGATACGCTTCTGATATTGGCGATTTCGGAGCGAAATGTGTCACGAGCCGAGCATTTGTCGTTTTACCAGGTTTTGCTTCACCATGCATTTTATTATATTTACTGACAGCTTCTTCCAATTTAATGAGGGGAATGGCTCCCAGGGTCGGAATTCGTAACCGTTCTACATCCTCAATCGATCTGACAGAATTATCAAAATACTCAAGCAAAAATGTAGTGCCAAGTCCCAAACCGAGTCCCAGAATAATCCCCAATATAAGGTTCATTTTTGTTTTTGGTTTAATCGGATATAGCGGTGCTTTTGCCGGATCAATTATACGGACATTTCCAAGCTGGCCTACCTCAGTTATCCTGGATTCCTCATACTTTTCCTTCATCATCAGCGTTATTTTTTCATCCAGCTTTGCCGCCCGCTCTAATCTGGCCAATCGCAAACTTTTTTCCGGAATCGATTCCAATTCTGCATTGTATTTCCTCAATATTTCTGATAGCGATTCAACTTTTGGTTTCAATGCCTGAAGAGTCGCTTCCAATTCTATTTTTCGTTGCATCAGGTTTTCTGAGATCAATAACGGATCGCCTAACTCAGTTGATGCAAGTTGGGCTGTCCGCATCTTTATTTTGTCCGTCAATAATTTTATACGCTCATTGTATTCTTTTACGGTTGGATTTTCCTCATCATATAATCCCTGATTTATCAGATTGGCAATAAAAATAGCACGCTTGGATTCGATCTCAGCAATTTGTTTGGTTACTTCTTCGATATAAGGATTAGCAAAAATCGCATCAGTGTTAAAATTCAAGCTATTCTTTGTTAATTGCTCATTGACATATACAAGTCGTTCTTTAGCTGATTCCAACTCAAGCAACGAACCGCGATAAAGCGATTCAAATTCGGCTATTCGCGAGATTAGTTCCTGTGTCTCCGTTGGCAAAGCAACAACTTTTTGATTTTCCATATAGTCTTTTAATGCGATTTCCGACTCACTTAACTGCTGTTGAACTACATCCAATTGTTCAGCAAGAAAATCTTTTACACGCCGGACTTCCGCCTGATTTTCCAGTTGATTTTCACGCTGATAGGTTTCCGCCAGTACGTTAGTTAAATAGGAAGCCTCAAATGGTGAAGTTGCAACAACGCTCACTTCGACAACATCCGTATTTCGAATGGGATCGATACTGATTGATTCAAGCAGATTTTGGACGTACGAATTAAATTCAAGCTCTTCTTGATCGACTAACTGACTTTCTCCATCGGATTTTCGTTTAATTATATTACCCAATATACCTTTGACAGCTTTTTTTATTGTGGTACGTATCCCCAGACCTTTTCCGCGTTGACCCTCAGGTAAATTACCAAGCAATACTAATTTATCGGCATACTTTGATGCTTGTAATTTTCGTATGACCTTTTCGGCGAGTGTACGACTGGTTATAATCTCAACTTGATTGTTGATCATTTTTTCTTTTTCACCAAACGATGAAAAGCTAAAAAATGTACGTTCCGCAGCAGCATTTTCCTTGAACATTACTTTTGCGGTTGCTTTGTAGATTGGCGTTGCAGTAAACGTGTAGTAGGCAACAAAACCGAAGACAGTAATGAATGAAATTATTATTATCCATCGACCACCTATTAATACCCGTAAATACTCATGAAATGTTGATTCCCGTTCCTGTTGTTCATTCATTTTCATAATCGTTACACTCCCTTAAATACCCCTATCATCATCCTATTAACGCAACAAAATAAATAAAATTTCCAAATGAATCAAGCACTTTTAGTGTTCTTACTAAACTTTAATATTGACAATACTTAGAGTTACGTTTCTTTCATTTTTAATTCACTTTTTTATATTGAGTTACTATTCTTTTATGTTGTTTTCAAATTTGAAAATAATTCTAAGCTTTTTATTATTGTGACTATTCTCACTCCACTAATAAGAAAGCCTGACTCGGTTTGAATCAGGCTTGCAAAATTTATTCCATATTTCTTGAGTGTATCGCAACTCATAGGTAATTCTAAACTTTATAATTATAATCTTTCAAATATTCATTGTTCGAATTCACGCGTAGTGAAGTAATTCCAATCTTTATGCTGAACAAAGTTGAAGCACATCGCTTTTTGCCTACGATTTTGCAACACAAATATTTTATTCTACCTCATATCAATTTCCTGCACTCCTTGTTGTTTTGGAAAACGAAACAGGTTATCAGGCAATGCGGGATCAATTTCGATTTCGGAGAGAGTGTAACTTGTCATATTCTCATTTATATCTGTATGTTGAATCTTTCTTGTAATCCAATCTTTTTTATCCACCCAAACTTTCATTTCCCGGATGAATGCGTTTTGCGTTTTTGGTAACAAAAGGATCGCATAACAGTCATTTCCCAGCACTGTTTCTTCACTCAGTTGTGACGGACGATAATCCTCAGCGTATTTTACAAAAATATCATTTGGCAGCATGTTATCTGCATTATTTTTGAGATTGTCGATTATTACCTGATTGTTCGCCCGGGAATACGTCCAGATGGTTTTTCCATCCGAGACGATCGTTTGATCCGCAGTTTCAATCTTAAATTTATCGCCATCTTTCAGCCAAATTTTGCCTTGTATTTCCTGTGATTCCCCCGCTAATTTCCACTTGAACTGTTGCGTGAATGCGGCGGCGAGGCTTGTACTTTCCTCATATTTTTTTTTCGCCCTTTTAATCACTTCGTCTGCATCTATTGCCACAACCGTATGGCCATAACACACAAGAAAGCTTGCCACTATCAACCACTTTATCATCTTCATATATTTCTCCGATTAGATAACATCATACTCGTCCAATTCATCTTCGGTAATCAGTACTTCACGAGCTTTGCTTCCATCAGCGGGGCCGACAATTCCTGCTTCTTCGAGTTGATCGATCAACCGTCCGGCACGAGCGTAGCCGATTTTCAATCGGCGCTGCAACAGCGAAGCCGATCCCTGCTGATGACGCACAACAAGTTGAACGGCTTCATCAAACAGATCGTCACGATCGTCATCAAAAACGCCACCCCGCGTGGTTCCTTTCATTTCCTCGGCAGTTTTCAATTTCGTTTTGTGATCCGGGGCAGGTTGTTTTCGAATATAATCGATTAACCGCTTCACTTCTGCATGTGAAATAAATGCGTTGTGAATCCGGATAGCTTCCGGACTGCCTGGCGGTATGAATAACATATCTCCTTTACCCAGCAATTTTTCCGCACCATTCATATCGATAATCGTGCGAGAGTCGGTCTTAGTTGCAACCTGGAAGGCAATCCGCGCCGGGAAATTCGCTTTAATAACTCCGGTGATAACATCAACCGAAGGCCGCTGCGTTGCTACGATCAGATGGATGCCGACCGCACGGGACATCTGCGCCAGTCGCGCGATTGGTTCTTCCACCTCACGTGCTGCTGTGAGCATTAAATCCGCCAGTTCATCAATTATCAACACAATGTATGGTAGCTTTTCAATCTTATCTGCGTATTCCGGCTGCTGGGCTTCCGGAGTCGTTAGCCATTGATTGTAATCAGCGATATTGCGCACACCAATCTGGGCAAGGCGTTCATAACGACGTTCCATTTCCCGTTCAACACTTTTCAGCATTTGAATCGCATTATTGGGATTTGTGATTACGCTTTCTCCCAAATCTTCACGAGTTGTTAAATGGTGATGTTTGAGAGCACCGTACGGCGCAAGTTCAAGCCGTTTCGGATCAATCATGACCAACTGCACTTCTTCGGGCGTTGCCTTAAACAGAATACTGCCAATAATTGTATGCAAACACACACTTTTTCCCGAACCGGTTGATCCGGCAATAAGCAGATGCGGCATAGACGCCAAATCGGCAACGAACACATCACCAGCAATGGTCATTCCCAGCGCTAATGTTAGCGGCGATGGAGCATTCTTGAATTTTGGAGATTCAACAATTTCTTTGAAATAAACAATTTTTGATTTTCGATTGGGTATTTCTATTCCGATTGCCGCTTTTCCAGGAATTGGCGCGACAACGCGAATTCGTTTTGCACGCATGACCAACGCAAGATCATCTGCAAGACTGGTAAAGCGATTAATTTTCACACCAGCTGCCGGTTCGATTTCGTACCGTGTGATAACCGGTCCTGGATTAATACCGATCACTCGCCCTTCGATGCCGAATTCTTCCAACCGTCTTTCCAGATTTTCCGCACTGATTTTGAATTCATCAAGGCTCACCTCATCACCATCCAGCGCAGGCGTATCCAATGTTTGTGCGGGTGAAGGATTTTGATATTCACCCACATCCATCGGTAAATCGATGGGTTCATCCGGGATGTCTTCCACCACAGGTTTGGACTTCTTAATTATCGGCTGCTGGACTGCCGGGACTTTATACGGAGCTTCAGGCATGAAATCCATGTCGTCATCGTCGGAATTAACCCGGATTGGGTAATTGCGTGTAATATTTACTTTTCGCTTACGTTTGGGAGATTCTTTTTCGCGTTTATTTACTACAGGACGGTCGCTAGCCTGTGGAAGGCGAAGATTCACCAGCCAATTTTGAATGGGCGCCAAATATCCAAAAATATTGACATCGATGATATACATCACCGAAATAACGATAACGGTAATAATTAGAATTGAACTTCCGATAACACCAAATAATTGTCCTAGTTTAAATACCAGCCACCCTCCGGCTAATCCCCATGGCGCATCACTGAGCATGGAAATTTGTTGTTCAGGGGGTAATCCGTGTGGAAATTTAAAAATGGCGAGAATCATTGACACATATAATGCAAATAACAATAAATAGAATGATACTTTAAGCAAATGTTTTATTTTGATTGGCAGCAGCAGATTAATGCCCCATACCAGAATCAGCATCGGGAAAATAAATGCAGCATATCCGATTGTATGCCGAATGAGAATGTTGGACACATAAAAGCCCACGATTCCCATATCATGCTGAACCTGATTCTGCGTATTTGGAGATGTTTCCTGAGGATTAAAAAACAGCAGACTGAGAAAAACTAAAATCCCTAATGAAACTAAAAAAATACCTGTTATCCGAACTTGCTTTTCCATTCACATAAATCCAATTTAATAAGGGCGCTTGTAAAATGGCGTTTTTATCACTGTTGCCGGTTGATGCGTATTACGAATTTCAATATCAATTGAAGTTCCGACTTTAGCAGCATCCACTTCTACATATCCCATGCCAATGGATTTCTGTAGCATTGGCGACATTGTTCCACTTGTTACATGTCCGATAATTCGACCACCGGAATAAATCTGATAGCCGTGACGGGCAAATGCTCGACCATCCATTTGGAAGCCAATTAGCTTACGTTTTACTCCTTCATTTTTTACCTGCATAAGCACATCCCGTGCAATGAAATCACCTTTATCCAGCTTGGTAATCCAGCCAAGACCTGCTTCCAGCGGATTAGTGGTTTGATCGATGTCATTTCCATACAAACAATACTTCACTTCGAGCCGAAGCGTATCACGTGCTCCCAATCCGATTGCTTCTATATTATACATTTTTCCGGCAGCCATCACGGTATTCCACAACTGTACTGCCTGATCAACGGGAACCATCAATTCAAAGCCATCTTCACCGGTATAACCCGTCCGTGCGATCATTGCGTCGCAGTTGGCTATATTGCCGATGTTGAACCAGTAATATTTTATATCGCTCAGGTCAACATCTGTCAAAGGTTGAAGGGTATCCTGCGCATTTCGTCCCTGCACCGCAATCAGGGCGTAATCATCAGAACGATTGGTAAGCTCAACATCATTGATTAGGTGTTGATTCATCCAGTCAAAATCTTTCTGCAGGTTGGAGGCATTCACCACAACCATGAAATGATCGGGAAAGCGATATATGAGCAGATCATCGACAATTCCGCCATCAGGATAACACATGGCAGAATACTGTGCCTGGTAAGGCTGCAAAGTTGATACATCATTAATAGTGATATATTGTAGAAAGTCTTCCGCCTTGTCACCGCGCACTTCAAATTCTCCCATATGGGAAACATCAAAGACGCCTACGGTTTCACGTACACAACGATGTTCTGCAAGAATGCCCTGATATTGAATTGGCATCAGATAACCGGCAAACGGAACGATTTTCGCTCCAAGTTTGACATGTTGTTCATATAACGGTGTTTTCTTTTCTTCCACGTTTCACCCACTTCTAATAATTTAATAGAGAACGATTTCTTCTACTCGTCCGTTCATTGTCTATCAAAAGAAAATCAGTTATTCGCGGTTGAATTTTAGCGTTCGATGAGAGATATTACTCACCAACAGCTTCATTTTAGATTCATTCAAGTGAATTAAATTGCGCAATAAAAATGAAATTCAAATCAGATATGTGAACCCGAAACCGGAGACTGAGCCTGTAAAACATTGATAACACAATGTGTTTCTTGAAAAAAAGATAACAAAAGAATTTGTATTTGTCAAGTTTAATTTCGAATTAGAGAATATTGCGAATATCATTTATTATCACAAACACCATTAATATGAGCAACAGCGCCATGCCAATTTGCTGAACGATCATTTTTGCCTTTGTCGAAATCGGTCGGCGAATGACAGCTTCAATTGTCAGGATCAGTAAATGCCCACCATCAAGCACTGGCACAGGAAGTAAATTCAGAAATCCCAGGTTCAGGCTGAGAAATGCCATAAAAACGAACAGATTACCAGCCCCGGCGCGAGCACTGTCGCCTGCCATTTTCGCTATTTGAATCGGTCCGCCAAAAGCATTTTTCACGGACTCCTGGCCGGTGAAAATTCGCTTCAGCGATTTATAAACCATATAAGTTAAATTATATGAAAATGTAAAACCCGATGCAAGCGCCTTTCCGGGCCCAACTTCCTTCTGCTTCAACGCATATGCAATACCAATCTTGCCCAGACCATCCGTGGCATCTTTGCGAGGGACGGCATCACTACTAAGCTGCTTTCCGTCTCGTTCCCAAACAACTGTAACCGCCCGATCCGGACGTTTATGAATAATTGCTGTTAAATCATTCCAGGTGACGATTGCGGTATCGTTAATACTAACAATCCGATCGCCTTCTTTCATTCCAATTGAATCAGCAGGAAAATCAGGGATGACGGAACCAACAACCGGTGGTACTGATTGCGGTAAACTATCAGCAAATGTCGCAGCAAAATTTCCGTTCATCAGTGAATCACCACGCATCCATTGCACACTGACATTTTGTTTGCCGTGAACCTGTTTCATTACTTCATTCCAGGTTTCCACTGGTTGATTATTAATCTGGGTTAGCAAATCACCCTTTTGGAATCCCAGAGAAGCGACATATGAATCTTGCCTAACATCGCCGACCATTGGACCCAGTGCTTCGCTGATTCCTGTGATATAGGTCATCGCAGCAAAGATTAGCACAGCCAGCAATATATTCATCAACGGACCAGCAAAGATAACCAGAAACCGTTGGTAATACGGTTTCGACATAAATTCCCAGGGTTCGCCTTTAATGGAATCCGCTTCCATACTTTCATCGATCATGCCGGACATTTTAACGTACCCACCAATCGGTACCCATGAAAGGCAATAATCGGTATCACCTATTTTTTTACCGATCATTCGCGGCGGAAAACCCAGTGAAAATCGTTCCACACGAATACCGACCATTTTGGCCAGGATAAAATGTCCAAATTCGTGAATAAACACCAACACCCCTAATACAAAAATAAAGGCCAATAAGGTTACTAACATTGTTCTCTCCTGTCAACCATTAAAAACGTGAACCCCGACAGTTAAAAATAACTGTCAGGGTTCTACAATTATCAATTCAAATCATAGCATAACATTATTAAATTTCAGATGTTGTCACAACGCGCCTAGCGGACACTTATTCCCAATCCGGCGGAAAGTCCTTTTACAACTCCAAAATTATAATCTATGTTGACAAATAGTGGGACAAGCGGAATTGGTGTAAATTTCATGCCAACATTACCTCGGAAATTTTGTTTTGTAAACGCATCGAGTTGGGGATATGGATCGGGCAGTTTCACAGTCAGAGACGAATAATCGATTCCGGCGCCACCATAAATGGTCGCCAATGCGGGGAATGAATAGCTGGCGACCAACGCGAGGCTCATGTTATTAACTCCTTCGAAATGAAAATCTTCCGGGACCGTTAATCTATGGTATGCACCCACCACGGCTACTTTTGGTAAACCAAAAACCTGAATTAATCCGTACTTAGCGCCAATACCGAGCAAGGTCACATTCCCATTCGCAGAGTTTTCCTTGCCAATCGGAAATGTGAAATATCTTCCTATAACCTCCAGATTTCCAACCAGTCCGACGGAGGCCTGAAGCACAGGTACCGGGACGACGCTCTCATTTCCAAGAGGTCCATTCTGCAAGCCTGACGGCATACCAACAAGTGTTGGTTTTTGTTCATCGCCGACCATCATTCCGGTTAATTTAATACCAACATCAAAGCCCAATACACCGTGGACATCCGCCGTGTTATAAAGTCCGCCGCCGGCTGTAAAGCCAAAAAGGTCCAGTAATGGATTGACAGCATTTTCCATATTCTTCTTTGCCGCGGTTACATTATCTGCCGGGCTCCAATATTTTAACAAGTCAATTTCAATGTCACTCTGTGCAAATAAAAATGGTGTAAATGATGCCACGATGAATCCGGCACACATTATAATTCCGAATCTCTTGAACATGTTACACCCTCCTGAATTGTTTATATTTTCCTGTTAATTTTTGTACTTCTTGCCACTCCTGCGGCGTGAGTTGTCCTTCCAAGAATTGAATTTGAAACCGACGCTGAAATCCGTTTTTGATGCCCCATACTACTTTATCAAATTTTTTAACAGCGGGATTTATTTGCGCTATTGATATGGTTCTCCGGTACAATTCCTTTGTAAATGAATTTAGATCAATACTCTTTGAATCAGAAATATAGTCGCCAATTTTCAAATGTTCAATTCCCAGCAAAATTGATCCATGCTGGAGAATTGAATTTTCAAACCGCCGCTGGGCGCTGCCGATTAATTTTTTGCCCTGACAAGCAACTTCGTATCGTGCCGAACTGGAAAAACATGGAAATTGATGGTGATATTCTCCGAAATTTTCCGATGGCTTCTCCTGCAATACCGCAGGGATACCAATTGATTTCAATCCTTCAACCAATCCTTCACTGATAATATTGTATACGGACAGTGTATCAAAATCAAAATACGGAAACGATTTTGGAATAGAAAAACTATATGTCACTTCTTCGGCATGGAAAACAGCCCGGCCTCCTGTTGGCCGACGAACAACATCGATGCCATCCTCCTGACATTTTTCCAAATCAACATCATTTTCGTCCTGGTTATAGCCAAGCGAAATCGCGTAGGGTTCCCACCCATAAACTCTCAAAACTGGTTTATTATCGCGCGGAACACTAAACTGGCTGATCACTTCATCGATCGCCATATTAGTTGCTGCATCAAGGTGTCCGGTATTGATAAATCGCCAACTTGTATTTGTCATCTGGTTGCTCGTGCTTGATGGTCATTATTGTGTCCCCCCACGGGAAAATTAGTTCAGGAATAATGTGTTTGAAAAATTGCCTTTTTTTATATCCTTTCAGTAGCGGATGGTAATGTTGACTTCGACAGGCTCAGTCAACGGTATGGCACGTACCCTGAGCTTGCCGTCTCGCAGCGGCGCACCGTTCCGATGCATCGGAACACGAACGGGTCGAAGGGTACAATCACCATCATTTATTGAATGGATACTTTTTTTGATATATACTGGTAACGAAGTGTAATTGCTTATATTTCTGAAAACTCAATTTCCAACATTCTAAAAAATAATAGACATATTAATTTATTCGACCGATTTATCGAATAATACCTCGTTCACTGCCTCTGATAAAATTAACAACATGCTGGACTTCCGGGCCCATTTCCATTTCTTCTTCAATGCGGGTCAATGCCTGACTCGTATTTAATTTTGAACGATAGATAAGTTTATAGGCTTTTTTGAGATCAGACATAACTTCCGGGGTAAAACCACGCCGTCTTAAACCAACGGAATTTAAACCGCCGAACGTCAACGGCTCTCCGACTGCCAGAATATACGGAGGAATATCTTTATCCACGCGATATCCGCCACCAACGAATGCATGTTTTCCGATTCGTACAAATTGATGAATCGGATCCATCCCACCAACGCCAACATATTCTTCGATAAGAATATGTCCCGCCATATTTACAGCATTGGCCAGTATGACCCGATCCTGAATAACACAATCGTGCGCTACATGAACATACGCCATCAACAGGCAGTTTTTACCAATTTCGGTTTTTAAATGATCGGCTGTGCCACGATTGAGCGTGCAATATTCGCGGACGATTGTATTATCGCCAATCTCAATATACGTCTTTTCATTCTTGTACTTAAGGTCCTGGGGATCGGTAGCAATCACGGCACCATTAAAAATTTTACAATCATTGCCAATTCTGGCGCCATCAGCAATTACCACATTGGAACCGATCACCGTTCCTTTGCCAACAACGACATCAGCTTCGACAATCGTAAACGGACCGATTTTAACATCATCATACAGCTCAGCCTTGGGATTGATCAGAGCAGTTGGATGAATCTCTGCCAAGTGTGTCTCCTTTTCTTTATTATAGCAGTCGATTAACGATCGACCAGCGCCGCCATCAGTTCTGCTTCACAGACCAGATCTTCCCCCACAAAAGCTTTGCCTGCCATTTTACAAATGGATCGTCTGTATTTGACCATCTCCAGTTCGAACCGAAGCGTATCTCCCGGAACAACCGGTTTTCTAAATTTCACGTTATCGATATTGGTAAAATACACAAGTTTTTCGCCGGGTTCCATTTCCGCATTCAGCATAAGAACGCCACCGACCTGGGCCATCGCTTCGATAACAAGCACGCCCGGCATAATCGGGCGGCCCGGGAAATGCCCCATGAAGAAGGGTTCATTCGCCGTAACATTTTTAATACCGACCACACGTTCAAGCGGTACCAAATCAAGTATTTTATCGACAAGTAAAAAAGGATATCGATGTGGCAGAATTTGCTGAATTGCATTGATATCCAAAAATACACCTTTGGTTTTCGGCTCACCGGGCTGATATTTTAACCGGATCTTTTTCTTCTCTATTTGTTTGCGCAGCATTTTCACCAATTCAATATTTGCTGCGTGCCCAGAGCGAGCCGCCATAATATTTCCGATAATTGGCACACCCAACAAAGCCAAGTCGCCAATAATATCCAGCGCTTTATGCCGGACCGGTTCATTTTTGAACCGTAACACTTTGCCATCCAAAATGCCATTTTCGCCCAACACAACATCAGCAGGAACGTTGAACATTTTCTTTAATCGATCAAATTCGCTTTCATCGAGTTTGCGGTCAATAATTACAATCGCATTATCGACATTTCCGCCTTTGATCAATCCTTGTTCTTTTAATTGTTCTACTTCACTTAAAAAACAAAACGTACGGGTGGGTGCAAATTCCTTCACAAATTCATCTTCGAGTGAATAGAGTGCGGTGTATTGCGTTCCGAGCGCCGGATTCCGGTAATCCACCATGCACGTAATTCGGAATGTATCGGATGGAACGACAACAATATCCACGCCGCGTGGCGGATCGGTGTAGGCAATCGTGTCTTCGATTACCAAATAATCCTTGGGGAAATCCTGTTCTTCAAACCCTACTTTGAGTAATTTTTCCACGAATGGCATTGAACTACCATCGCCGACAGGTGGTTCATTCGTGTTGATCTCGACCAGAATATTATCGATTTCCAGGCCGGCAACCGCTGCCAAGACATGTTCAACGGTATGAATGGTCGCACCGTTTTGGGTTATGGTGGTTCCTCTGGAAATATCGGTGACATGATCTATATCGGCTAAAATTTCTGGTGAATCAGCTAAATCAGTTCGTTTGAAACGAATTCCTGAATTCACAGGGGCTGGCTTAAATGTGATTGTCGACGCATTTCCGGTATGCAGCCCAATACCGGAAAGCGATATTTCACCTTTGATCGTTCGCTGATTCTTTAACATCTATCCTCCATCCTTCATTTCTTTTATCATGCGCTCCAGTTCTGCGACGCGCTTAATAAGTTCCGGTAATCGTCGCATTGCTGCTTCCTCGCGTTTAGCCTGCATGATAGGCCGTGCCGGATATCCAAAATATACCTGATCAGCACGTAATCCTTTTGATACACCGGATTGGGCGCCAATCGTTACGTTGTCGCCAATATCAATGTGTCCGGCTATGCCAACCTGTCCGCCCATAACGACAGCCTTTCCAACCTTCGTGCTACCGGAAATACCTGACTGCGCAGCAATCACTGTATTTTCACCGATAACGACATTATGGGCGACCTGGATCAGGTTATCCAGCTTTACCCCCTTTTTGATACGTGTCTCACCAAGCGTTGCCCGATCGATTGAACAGTTGGACCCAATTTCAACATTATCTTCAATAACGACTGTACCCACCTGCGGAATTTTATGATAAATATCCCCTTCGCGGGCAAATCCAAAACCATCGGAGCCTACGACTGTTCCATTATGAATGATTACATTGTTACCGATCGTCACATGTTCCCGGATTGTCACATTGGGATAAAGAATTGTATCTTCACCAATTGTAACATTTTCTCCGATAACAACTCCGGGATGAATTCGTGTACCGCCACCGATGGTACAATTCTTCCCAATATAAACAAACGGTCCGATTGCACAATCATCGTCGATCAACGAATATTCTTCGATAACTGCAGACGGATGAATACCGGGATGTAGTGAGTCGTTATCCGGGTAGAATGTTCGTAGTACTGTTAGAAATGCAACATATGCATTTTCAGTACGAATTACTGTTTTTTGTGTAGCCGGAAAATCCTTATTCACCAATACAGCGGATGCCTGGGTGGTATCCAGAAATTTCGCGTATTTGGGATTTGAGATAAAGGAAAGCTCACCGGGACCTGCATCTTCAATTTTGGCGATCCCGGTTATGACAGTAGCTGTTCCACCATCGACTTGCCCATTGACCAACTTGGCAATTTCTTGAATCGTAAACTGCATGAATTACTCTTTCTTCACCGAGTCGGTGTTCATGGTTACTCAGGTTTCAAATGTGTATTTTCTGTCTTCTCAGTCGCGTGCCCATCCGCTATGGAAACAGAGACAACCATTTTGAATTTTAGTTAGGCATTATTTTTGAATATACATTTAAATACTTGCACTACTTTTGTGTTGTACTTCCTTTTTCTAACTCAGCCAGAACTTTGTCTGTCAAATCGGGCATTTTATCACTAGCATAGAGAATATTTCCTGATGCTGTATCAAAAATATAATCGTAACCTTCTGCATCGCCAACTTTTTTAATAGCAGCATTAATTTTTTCCAGAACAGGTTCCATAAACTCTTTTTCTTTTGCAAATATTTCACCACGGCCTGGTTCCCATTTCTGCTGTTGAAATTGCTGGATTTTTAAATACAATGCCTGAATTTCCTGGGCTTTCTCGGATTTTTTGCTTTCGCTCAGCAGCAAGCTTTGTGATTCGAATTGGTCCTGCATATCCTGCAGTTGCTTCTGCATATCCAAACCTTCTTTTTGCCATTGCTGATTCAATTCTTCCACTTTCTTTTGCGCATCAATCGCATCTTTAAATTCAGCAATGATTTTTTGTGAATGAATATAGCCGATTTTTTGTGCAAAGCTACTACCTGTTAACATCAGCACAACTGTTAAAACGATTCCGAAAACAAACATACGATTGGATTTCATTCAAATCCTCCCTAAGATATTGGGTTCATAGCTTCAAGTCTAACGTTTATTTAAAATTCTGTTCTTACTTATTAACTCTACAATGTTATTTTGTGAAATACAATTCGTCGCGTAAATGTCATTAATTTCAATTCAACTAGAAACTGCGGCCGAAGACAAAGTGCGGATGCCAGCTCCCGTATTTTTGTCCTGCCGAATTGATATTGTCAAAGCCGTACGCGTAATCAAAACCGATGATGCCAATCATTGGCATGTAAATCCTGGCGCCGAATCCCACGGATCGACGAAGATTAAACGGATCTACATTCGAAAGTTCAGGCCAGGCCTCACCAGCTTCTGTAAATAAAATACCAAATGTGGTTGGATTTGGAATTATCGGGAAACGAAATTCCAACCCGTATTTGAACATCGCTTTACCACCATCCGACGAAACCACGCCCGAAAACGGATCGTTGTAGCCACGTAATGGAATCGAGCGCGACATGCCTTCGCCGCCCATGAAAAACATTTCCGTGAATGGCAAGGTTGAGTTTTTGTTGAAACCATCCATAAAACCGGCTGTGACATTTGAATAGAGTATGAACTTCCAAATTGTCGGGAAAAACCAACCGGCTGAAATGATGTGTTTATGATACTCAACGTTCCCACCGAGTGGGCCACCCGCTACTTCAGTTGAAATTGAGAATTCAGAACCCTCCGTCGGGAATTCCGGACGGTTGAGACTATTACGTGAAATGATCTGTGTAATACTACTTGAAATGAGCGGCCGTTCCGCATATTGAACCAGATATTTATATTGCTTTAGCTGATCAATAAGATCCCAGTATTCAATCCGATCGACGCGATAAATCCAGTCACCACGGAAGAAGTTATCGGGCCAGCGGAATCTGCGTCCCAATCGAAATGATCCGCCCGTGCTGCGTGAACTGTAACCATAGTAGTAACTGGCATCGCGTTTGGTATCATTAAACGTAAATCCGGCAAGCGTCGGTGTATCTCTCAGCCACGGCTCAGTAAATCCGATTTGGAATGCCCGGTAGTACCGACCAAAATTCCAGTCGAAACTAAGCCGTTGACCATTTCCGAACAGATTGTTCATTGCCACGCCAATACTGCCGATTAGTTTATCACGTTCACTCCATCCTGCAGACATGTTCGCTAAATCGGTAGATTTTTCTTCGACTTCAAATTTTAAATCAATTTTATCTTCGCTAACCGGCCAGTAGTCCAGCTTAACATCAGAGAAATAATTTAACACCCACACTTCGCGCTGGCTTCGTTCGAGCGCCGCTTTGCTAAATGTATCCCCCGGCAAAATACGCAGTTCGCGTCGAATAACTTTTTCACTGGTTCGGGTATTATTGGCAATGTGAATTTTGTTTACTTTGGCAATGTTCCCTTCAAACACCGAGAAGTGAATATTCACCGTATCACTGGCGACAGGAATTTCCCGGGGGTTAATTTGCACCCAAATGTAACCCGAATTAAAATAGACGGTGCTCAGGTGTTCAACCACTGCCTTTTGAAGTTTCTCCAGACTGTATGTATCACCGCGCTCAAAATCGACTAATGATTTAAGCTCATCGGTTGAATATAATTTATTGCCTTCAAAACTAACATCTCCAAAATAGTATTGATGACCTTCATTAACAGTGAGATCAATAAATAAATCTTTGCGCTTATCATCGTAGTAAACAGAATCGCTTACGATTTCAGCGTCACGAAAGCCTTCATTTCGATAAAATTTAATAATAAGTTGCTTGTCTTCTTCAAATTTTTCACGATCAAAGTCTGCGCCGCGCCACCATTTGTCTTCTTTAATTTCCTTCATTTGTTTGCGTAGTTTGCCATCTTTAAACGTTTCGTTACCAAAAAAATTTATTTTCTTTACCTGAACCTTGTTACCTTCTTTTATATTAAAACGGAGAATTTGCCGTCCTTCCTGTTCTGCCGGCGAGGTCACCGGTTCGATGTCCGCGAGCAAATACCCCTTGTCCTTGTACATGCGTTTTAATTTTTGCTTGGCTGCAAAAATGCTTTGTGCCGATAATACCTGACCTCGATAGAAATCGAGTTCTTTCTCAATCTCATCTTTTTTTATTTTTTTATTGCCATCGAGCTCTATCTTTTCAAGCCGGTCGTATTCTTTTACACGAATTGTCAAATACACACCGCTTGTTAATTCCCGGTCTATCACCACCTCAATATCCGAAAAGATGTTCAAATTCCAGAGATTTTTAATTGCTTTTTGAATGTCATCACTGGTTATCTCTTTTCCAATTGACAAGCCTGAATTTATTTTTACGATATTTGCATCAACTGTTTTAATCCCCTCAACTGAAAGGCCAAGCAGTTTCACCGATTGACGTTGCGCAAATAAGGTTAATGGTAATAAAACCAACAGACTCCCCAACACCCAACGTAATGCAATTTTGGAATTCAACATCATCATTTCTCCTGATAGAACCTATAAAATAATCAAAAATTATAAAATTGTAAAGAAAAAAATTAGTTATTTATTTTGGTTAATAACAACATTATTTTATCGAATAAACTCAATAACAGTTCGAATAAAACAATCAATTAATCGGAAATGAATGTCGTAAAAAAATTCGCTTATCTTCCCGTTCTATAAGAAAACTATTATAGTTATACTCCATCTCGAGCAGTAGGTTCGGATTTATTCTATATTCAAGTCCTAAAGTATGTTTCAATCCCAGTTCTTCACTTTGATGCCGATAATGCCGGGCAGCATCCAACTCACCCGTATATTGTAAGAAGACTCTGTCTGCAAGATATTTTCCGATCATTACCCGGGTGCTGCGAAACAAAAAAAGTTTTGAATAGGGTTGTACGTATTCATCCCCCCATAGGTTCATTTCTATTAAATTTCGTGCAAACCGGGAACTTAATCGTACCAGATCCAACCGCAGCGTTCGCTCTAGTTGTCGTTCAAACGGACGAAACAACGGGCGAAACAATAAATTATCCGTGCTGATACCAATAATATCGGTTGCCTTTTCCTTTATATTCGAGGGTGAATACCCAAGCGAAGCCATGATTTCACCCTCGGATCGACCAAGGTTGGGATTATCACTGGTCAACTGGAATTGGATATTATTTAGACGACCGCGAGGGCGTATCTGTCCACTTTCTTCATCCTCAAGCAGGAGCGTAAGATAAATGTAATTACGCATTCCCATTGAATCGGCAATAACGGCTTTGGCCGAACCGTAGGCAATCGGAAAAATATTGCTCTTATCGAATTCAACACCGGCTTTTTCTATACTGAAATTAAAATCCAGATAATCAACCATACCCTCGCTGGATTCCAGTTTGCCCTCAACGTAAAATGTTTCATCAGCTATTATACCTTGAAAATCAAGACCCCCAACGCCACTATCTATTACCAGATTGACATAGACATTATCAACACCGCTGGGTATATCCTTTTCATATCGGGCATCTTTTATTGGTACTGCTTTAACATCCCAGTTAATGCTTTTTAGTATTCTGACAACCAGGTTATCAGTTTCTTTGGTAGCGTTTGCAAATGGAAACATTATATTTGCATTACGTACGTTTAATTTCCCGCGCACCAGAGGATTGGAAATCGGCCCGGCGACGTAAAATGATTCGCAGCTATCTTTCCCGACTAATTCAAAATGACCGACCTCACCATTAGCCATTAAACCCGGAATGTGTAACGGCACACCTTTGGGCGCTGTATGGATTGTAAGCACGCCAAAATCCAGTCCAAGCGCTGGTACAAACAAGGGTTCCAGCGGATATGCATTACAGATTGACGCTGCTTTTCGATTGCTGAATTGAAAGCGATTATTTTTGACAGTACCATTTATATAATGGATTCGGATAAATCCATCTTCATCAATAAGAACATGGGCTGTTATATTTTTTATCTTTGGCGCAACATCGGCAAGTTCCATTACACCCTGTTCAAGTTTAATTTCGCCACCGGCAAGTTGAAAATTACCGGGACTCCCTGTAAGGTGTAACTGCCAGGTACCCTGACTTTCCGTATGTTTAAAAAATGGAGTAAGATCAGGCAAGAATGAGAGAATGTTGCCTGTGCCATCGATTTGAATATCCATGTTCTGAGATGATGAAAATGGAATGAGACCATCTCCATGCAATTTAAACTCATTTCTACGTTCGATTAATCCGTCACTAATTACCAAACCCGGAGAATTGCTATTACTGGCGCCTTCTCGATCGCCTAATTTAACATACACCGAATCAAACGGAAACCGATTTAGTTTACCCTTGCCAATCCGGACTGTACCACCAATATTCACATTTTTAGGTGGGCCGCTAATTAACAAATCAGCATGTCCAAATCCGGAAAGAATTCCATTGCGGTTTGCCACAGTTTGGATGAGTGTATCCAGATTAACGGAATCAGCATGAACGTTAATTGCAACCTGGTTGCTATCAAGAAAATAATTCCCATCGGCATTAAGTACAATATTCGTATCTTTGAGAACGATAAAGTGGCCGAGCTTTAAAGTATCATTAGCGACATCAAAACTTGCGTCCGCATAAAATCCATCCACTTGATTGATGGTACCATCGACCATATGTAGTTGCCCGGAAACGACCGGCGATTTTAATTGTCCGGTAATATTAATGTCTCCTGATACTTCGCCGGAAGAAATAACAGTGGAATCAAGTGCGAAGATATTGTACCAATAATTTAAATCAGCATCCCGCAAGGAAATATTGGCATCGATTTCGTTTGGCTGGTGTGGCCGAATAACACCGTTTGCCCTGAATAGCTTATCAAATTCAATTTTTTTTATCAGTATAGAATCGGGATTAATAATAATATCGCCACGTCCATCATAATTATGGTTGGCAAATTTTACCTGCATATGTCCGATAATTTCCCGGTTTTGGCGATTCTGCACGATACCGACATCCAACGTTCCGAATCGTGGCGGATGCTCTTTGCCATTTTTCCAGGCATATGAACCACGAATTGTACTCGATTTTTCGTGCAGTGTGAATTCAAATTCCGAGCGGGTCCAGTCAAGAATATGTTTCAGCGGTTTGAATTCCGGTAGCTGAAAAACAGTTTCATGAAAATTATCCAACCATACCTGTGTTCCACTAGTGTTCTTATTTTCGCGAATCACAGCTTTAACCGAGCCACCATGCTGTTTTGCATTCAGAGCAACCATTAGCTGATGATCGACATATTCAAAATCACCCCCGTAACTTGACAATTCATCATCCCCGTCATAAGCACTGAAATCGACAACATTACCTTCGACCTGCGCAAATGTTCCTTTGAGAAAACAATCCAGCTTGTAATCGGCATTGGCTAGTGAAGGCAATGAAATGTTAAACGGACTTTTTCCAATAGCATTTACTCGCAGTGATACATTTTCCTGCGCACCGGAATAATCGAGATGTCCCGATGCAGCAATTCCCAACTCATTAAAATTTGTTTGAAGTTTATTAACCGAAAGGATGGATCGATGAAGCGTTAATTGACTATTGATTTCCCGAAATTCTGATTTGCCGACAAATAGCTGCGGGCATCGAACTTCTGCAGTGACCAAAGGATCCCGAAACGAATGTTTAACATGGAGGATTAATGATGCCAATGCCGATAAATTTACGCTTGAACGGGGAAGATACTGTTTGTGAAATTTACCAATATCAAATTCAAGCGCTTCACATTTCAGGTTGAATACAGGATCGAGCAAATTCTTAATTCGGCCATTAATTTCCACCGGCGAGCCATTAAATGTTTGGGAGCAATTATTTATGACCAAATCCCAATCCTGAATAATTGCGTCCAGATTCATATTGGAAACATATAATTCCTGATTTTTAATTTTGAACGCTCCATCAATAATTGACAGGTCGCCATCAATATCAAAACCTTCCTGATTGGGTTTCTCGGACAATGTAATATTTGCATTCACGCGGCCATCCTGAATATCGAAGTATTCAGGAACGAATAGCGGAATTTTATCTTCCCAACGATAATTAGCGAGGTTTATCTCCAGAAAATTTAACCGCGATTGTACAAGATCGATCTCACCATTCAAGCGCAGGTTAAACCGAGATGATTGAAACAACTTGCCAACCATTCTGGCTCGAGCTTGCTGGACATCCCTTGTGACAATCCAGCCACTAATATCCTGTGCCAAATCAGTCTGTTGTCCCGCTGAATCGGCAAAAACAATCGTGCCATGCGATACTGTAATTCGCTTCAGAAAATCGAAATCCCGCATTTTATCGAGATAACGCCGGTCAAACTCCGGTCCGGAAATTGATGGTTGTACACGCTGCTTTTTCGGTATATATGTGATTGTCAGACGGGGATTAACAAACAGAATGTCTTGTGGTGATTTTTTAGGTTGGAAACCATTTTTGATCAAATTTGTAAGACTGTATCCAATACGAAGGTCTTCTATCCATAATGAATAATACTGATTTTCAGCAACAATATTTACACCCTTTAGGTGCACCGCTCCCAGTGCAATGTCCAGAGCTTCTATGTTACACTGCTCCCCCAGCACGGGCCTGATATGGTCCAGTAAATAGTTTTTTATTCTCTCGTTTGCCTTAAAAATTGTCCAGCCCTTATACAACATCAAGAAACTGACCACTATAAAACCGGCAAGAACGAGAACCCATTTTCGTGACTTCATATTGTCAATTTATATGAAAATGGCGACTCCAAAAAGAATCGCCAGAATGTTCTAAAACTCTTCGGTTAATGCATCATTTATACGCATTGAAATTTTTGAAAGTTCCTGAATAACAGGGCTACTGGGCTTCCAACCTGACTTGTTCGCTAATCATGCCGAAGCGTCTTTCCCGACATTGATATGCTTCGATTGCCTGATAAAACTCATATTTTCTGAAATCGGGCCACAACGTGTTGGTAATGTATATTTCAGCGTATGCTATCTGCCAGAGCATAAAATTGCTAATACGATATTCACCGCTGGTACGGATCAACAGATCCGGGTCAGGTAATCCTGCAGTAAATAATTTGTCAGAGATTGTGGATTCGTTTATTTCTTCCGGCAATAATCGTCCGGCTTTTACTTCTTGCGCAAGCTCTTGTACAGCTCGCGTAATTTCCATGCGACTGCTATAGTTTAATGCAAGGTTTAAAATTAGTCCGGTATTCTTGTTTAATGCGTCAATTGCAAAAAGCACGCTTTGTCTTGTCACAGCGGGAAGTTCATCTATCAAACCACTCACAACCAAACGAACATTATTGCGTTGCAAATCCGGTACTTCCTTGCGAATTGTACGGATGAGTAACTTCCACAAAGCAAGTACTTCCGTTTTGGGACGTTTCCAGTTTTCAGTGGAAAATGTATAAAATGTAACCGCTTCAACGCCAATTTCTCCGCACACTTCCACCACATCCCGAACTGAATTAACACCTTCAATATGGCCATCCACACGTTTTAAATTCCGTTGTTTGGCCCAACGCCCATTTCCATCCATTATTATCGCAACGTGTCGTGGTATATTCTTTCTTTTAATAACTCGCTCTTTAATCTCATTTGTATCCAATCTTCCGGTCCTTCTTTCAATACAAAAATCGTTGCTATTCAGACTTTGTCTCGCGGTATTCAATTATACCGGTATCTTTTTTGTCACAGAGAGCTACGAATCAAACTCTCTGCCCTGTTTGCGATTAACAACAATGTAAGTATCACAATTTAATCGTATTAAACGATGATCAACTTACTAAACGAAATGAAATTTACGGCAAATTGATATAAATGTCAAGGAGAAATTACATTTAAAAAAAAAGAGGAACAACATGCTGCTCCTCTTTTAAAATCAAATCAGATATATTTTCTGTTAATTTCCATCAGCCTTCTTAAAAGCTTCCTCACCTTTTTCCTTCATGCCTGCGTTAATATAGGCAACGCCCAGGTTCGACCAGATTGAAGGGTCATTTTTTATTGAGACAGCTTTTTCCAAGAATGGAATTGCGTTTTTGTATTCTTCAACTGCTTCAGCAAGCATAGCTTCCGATTCTGATTTTTTCATTTGTGCGCCTTCACGTAGCGGCTTCATTTTCTGTTCCGCTAAACTCAGGTATGCATTTCCAATATTTAGCGTAGCATCATAATCATCCGGTTCAATATCAAGAACACGTTTGAATTCTTTAATGGCGTCCTCATATTTTTTTTGCAGAAACAACAGCCGTCCCAAATTAAAAATTATGTCCGGATTGTTGGGTTGTTTTTCCAACACATCATTATAGGTGGCAAAAGCTTCATCGGTCTTGCCCATTGAATCGTATGAGAATGCCTTTTGTGAAATCGCTTCGATATTATCCGGCTCGATAGCCAATATTTTATTCATCATATCAATACATTCATCGTATTTTTTTTCATCGTAATAGATAGATCCAGCCCGCAGCATCACCTCGGTATCCTTTGGATCGATTTCCAGAATTTGACGATAAACTTTTGCAGCGGCTGCCAGAGAATCCATCCGAATATAGACGAATGCAATATTTTTATGGGCATCAACCCGAGTTGGATCAATGATCGGGCAATCCTTAAAGCTAGCCAATGCTTCTAGCATAATTTTGTTGCGGGTTTCATCATCGGTAGCAGATTCGCTTGCTTTTACTTTATTAACACCGTTATTAAACTCTTGAACCCAGTATTTATCCTTAAGAACTTTTACTTTCTCTTCAAGTTGCGGGCTAACTTCCAATGTTGTTGCCAGTTCTTTTGACATATCTACATAATTGCCGCGACGTGCATAGGCTTCAGCCAGTAACAGATGTGCCTCAGCTTCGTTAGGATATGTGGCGACAGCTTGTTTAAGTTGTTCTTCGGCTTTGGTCCAGTCATCTTGTTGAATGTACACTTTTGCGGAGGTCAGTTCTTTTGATTGGCATCCAAACATCATGAGTAGGACGACCAGTAATGCACTCACTAATAAAATGGAGTGAATTCTTTGCATGTTACTTCTCCTTTTATGATGGTTAATTTGTTATCAAACGTGTAATATAATAGATATATCTAACTTAATCAAGAAATTTTTTTTAATTTTATTAACTTTCCGTCATATGGCGGATATATAACTTCCCGCTCAGTGATGATTGCGGTAATAAGGTCGTGCGGGGTTACATCGAATGCCGGGTTATATACATGCACATTCTCAGGAGCCGTACGTTTTCCAAAGCCTGCAATTACCTCAATTGCGGCACGTTCTTCAATTGGAATGTCTTTGCCAGACATTATCTCGAGATCGACGGTCGATAATGGTGCGACAATATACATTGGGATCGAATGATATTTCGCCAGGATTGCAAGATTGTACGTTCCAATTTTATTGGCTGTATCGCCATTTCGGGCAATCCGATCAGCGCCAACAAAAATTGCATCAATTTTCCCCTGTCGCATCACTGAAGCCGCCATATTATCGCAAATCAGGGTGACATCGATTTCATTTTGCATCAACTCCCACGCCGTCAGTCGTGCGCCTTGCAACAGCGGCCTGGTTTCATCAGCATAGACGTGAATGGTTTTGCCCTGCTCCTTGGCTGCGTAGATAACGCCAAGCGCTGTACCATAGTCTGCAGTTGCTAACGCGCCGGCATTACAGTGGGTTAAAATCGTTGCTCCGTCTTGAATAAGCACTGCACCGTTGTTTCCCATTTCCCGACAAATTCGTTTGTCCTCATTCATAATTTGCATCGCTTCATTGAACAATGCTTTTTGCGCTTTATCAATCGACGGATGATCTGCATGTAATACATTTTTCATGCGATTCAATGCCCAGAACAAATTGACAGCCGTGGGTCGGGTTTGTGCCAGTTCATCGATAATATGATCAATGAGTGACGTCCACTCACCTAACGTTTTACAAAATGTCTTTTGAGCGCCCAGTACAACGCCAAATGCCGCGGCAATGCCAATCGCCGGTGCGCCGCGAACCTGTAATTCACGGATTGCCTCGGCAATGACAAGATAATCATCAGTGAGATGCTCAACAAAAAAATTGGGCAGCATTGTTTGATCGATGTATTTTACTCTGCCATGTTCCCATTTTATTGTTTCAACTGGCATGAATGAAACGATCTCCTGTTTTATCTTTTATATCCCGAAGCCGGTATCGACATTTTGATTGAAATATTAAATCATTAAAAATGAATTTTGTCCCAGTTTGTTTAAAACTGTTCGGAGAAAAACGTCTCAGATGCCTGGCACCAAGTCGTCTTTAGCTAACGCGTGAATTGCCAAGAAGCTTATTGTTTGTGTCGGGTGATTATTTTAGGGAAGGAGGAATCATTGCCAAGCAGGTCAAACCCTCATACGACAATCACCATACGTTTGCGAAATATTATCATCAGAACTGGTTATGATGTTCAATTTCACCAGGGAATAAGCAGGCTTTATTCAGCTACTCCTGTCTTTTCGCTCGTATGCCGCAAATACCCTGCGATTACGTCGACTGTCTTTTCGGCAGCACCGGCATGAGCCATCACCAAATTACGGGCGGCCTCTCCCATTCGCTGACATAATTCAGGATTTTCCAACAAATCAATAATAACATCTGCCATATCATCAACGTTGTGGACAACTCGCCCACCCTGGGAATCGGCCAGGATGACTGCCTCAGCCTGCGTGTCGTAGCACGGACCAAACAGAACCGGGATGCCATGAGCCGCTGGCTCCAGCACATTATGTACTTTCTGTTCCATACTCCCGCCGACAAATGCAATCGTACCAATACCATAAATATGTGCCAATAATCCGATTACATCAATTATTAAAATTTGATATCGCGTTCTACAGTCCCATTGGGAATAACGTACAGTTGAGATTTTCAATTTTTCACATTGCTCTTCAAAATCAGCGAGGTGAGATTCGGTTATCTCGTGCGGAGCAATGATCATTTTAAATTCAGGAAATTTACGAATTACTTTGGTGTATGCCGGTAGAATATGTTTCTCATCCGAGGGCCAACTGCTACCAACAACCCAGACCGGTACATTCTGTAACCGCTTATCGTTAACCAGATCGCTAATTTTTTCCATATCAGCCGCACGCCGTATCACCTGATCGTATTTGGTATCACCGGTAATAGTCATTTCTACTTCATTGCCAAGAATTGACTGGAAGCGCTGTTTTTCGTCATTCGAAATCGGTAAAATGGCAGAGAATTGTTTAAATAATGTTTTGTTCATTCCCCGCAAAATCGGCCATAAGCGTGATGATGTTGCCGGAATAGAAGCATCCATTAATACTGTGGGAATATCACGTGCAGTGAGCTCATGCAGAAAATTGGGCCAAATATCATGACGAACGATGATAGCAATGGCCGGCTTCACGATTTCGATAAATTGTTGGGCATTGCTTTTTGTATCAAACGGCAGGTAACAAATATAATCCACAGGAGGCGCTAGCGGAATATATTCGTAGGCTGACGGTGAAAAGAAAGTTACAACGATAGATATTTTAGGATACTGGATTTTTAAACGTTCCAGCACAGGACGTGCCTGTTCAAATTCGCCATAGGATGAGCTATGAATCCAAACACGGGGGTGGGGTAATTTAAAAATTTCTGAGACAAGTTGCTTTTGCCAGTGTCGCCGACCGACGATCCCCCGTTTGATTTTTGAATTAAACACACCCGCGAATCGAAAAACAACATACAAAAACGGTATGGCAATCAGGTTGTATAATAAATACATAGGAAAACAGTTCGGCAAAATTGTGTGTTAGTCATTGGTCCATATAAATTCGAACCGGCTTATTTAAACGTATGGTGCTAACCGTACACAAACCAAATCTATTGCGATTTCGGTTATTGTATCATTTTATTGTAAACTGATTTTAAAAAGTTATTCGTGCAGACTTACGTTACATGAATTGCGGCATTGTTTTTTGATATACCACTTCGCAGTAGCTTTTTCATATTTTCTTTCAATTATTTACATGTCAACGTAATCAATCGATTTCCGTGTTATAAAAATTTGCTTTGTATTTAAGTAGTGGATATCGTCATACAAAACAACAGTTGGTTTTATTGAAATGCTTTTAAATTCTGGTAGTCAGTCCCAATGATAATTGTCACATCAGCATTACGCGCATCGCTGATTTGCGGAAAAATGTTTCGAGATGAAATTCCTGCAAACTGCCCCACTTTTTTAGCTCGTTTCATATCCATCGAAACCCGGTCAATTACCAAAGTTTCCGGAATATCAAATCGGTCGTAATCAGTAAAATCAACGACATCAAATTCCTGATTTGTGCGGAGATAGTTTGTCAAATTGAGCGCCAGACGATTCACACCACATCCATTTAGCACTTCAATATGAATTGTCTTTGTATTTGGGACGCCACCGACAATATTCAATCCTGTTTGTTCCGGCTGCTCACCTTTTGCCCGTATTTCATGAAATGTCCAGGAAACAATAAACAGTAACAGCGCCGCAAACAATACAACATTAAGCACAAACAGTGAACCGGACTTAAATTTTTCTTTAACGGTTGCCGTTTTCGTTTTCTCCATTGATCAAAAAAGAATGACCGAGCAGTAAGGCTCGGTCAATTTATATTTTTTTCACGTAAACTGATTAAATCCTATGGATTACTCGTCAGCATCCCACAACGTTGAACCACGAAAATTCCGATAACTACCGGGATAATAATAGCTACTATTAGGTAGTGCGCTGTATTCAAATTTCACAGAAAATTTATCCGATGGTTGATATTTTAATTGCATGCCTGAAAAGACAAATCCGCTTTGAAATGCCGGATGATCGGGACTAAACGTGCTGTATGGAAAACTTTGAATACCCCATTGCATTTTTAATGACAATGGATCGGAAAGTTGATAAGAAATCGTGTTCAAATATAAACTTTGGCTAACGGCCATATCGCCCATGGATTGATACGAAAGCGAATAACTGTGACTCATATGAATTTTGGATAAATCGATTAAACCCAGATATTTTCCATTATCTGATTGCAACAATCCGCTTCTGATATCCACCGGGGCGTTTTGTTTCTTAAGTTGGCCAAATACCAATGCCGGCATCAGCACAACAATCATAACAATCCAATGTATTCGCTTCATATTTTCACCTCCTGATAAATGCGAGACGAACAGTTTAATTAACTAAATATTTTGCAGAAAGTCAACATCTTTTTCAGATGGCTCAGGCGATATGATCGCTGGTTATAATGCCTCCGCCAAGCACTTGTTCATCATCAAAAAACACTGCTGACTGACCGGGCGTAACAGCTTGAACCGGTTCGTGAAATTCAACCCGGACGATGTTTTCTGAAATTAATTTAATGCTGGCTGGTTTCCCCTTATCGTTGTAACGAATCCGCACTATCGCCTCAAACGGCACTTCCGGCTGCGCAATACTCACCCAATTCACCCGATCAGCAAATAATGTATGGCGTTTTAAATCGTCCTGATCACCGACAACAATCCGGTTGCGCTGCACATCAATATCGACTACATATATTGGACGACCAACAGCAACTCCAAGTTTACGCCGTTGTCCGATGGTGAAATACGGATACCCATTATGGTAACCGAGCACATTGCCATCGGTATCGACAATTTCACCATTCTTCAGATCTGCAATTTTTTCGGGAGCCCGCTCCTGGATGAATCGCCTGTAATTATTATCGGGAATGAAGCAGATTTCCTGACTTTCACTCTTCTGAAATGTCTTTAGTCCGAACCGTTCCGCCAGTTCACGCACCTGTGGTTTTGTGTAAATCCCGAGGGGTAACAGCGTGCGGGCAAGCTGATCCTGTGTCAATGCCCATAAAGCATATGATTGATCTTTTTGCAGATCAATCCCTTTTACAAGATGGAAACGCTGTTTTTTATCGTCAAATATAATTTGAGCGTAGTGGCCGGTCGATATCAGGCCAAATCCCAATTGGTCGGCTTTCTGCATCAACACCGACCATTTCATCATCGAATTGCATAATACGCACGGATTCGGCGTGCGGCCGCTCAGATATTCGGATACAAAATTCCCAATCACGTGTTGCTCAAACTCCCGGCGGACATCCACGGTATAATGCGGAATACCAATTTGATCGCAGACATGCCGGGCATCATGAATATTATCAATGGAACAACAACTGGTTTCATGATGCACGTTACCACCCACACTATCGAAATTCCACAGGTGCATAGTTAAGCCAACAACATCGTATCCTTGTTCTTTCAATAATGCTGCTGCCACAGAACTATCGATGCCACCACTCATTGCAATGGCGACTTTTTGTCTATTTGCACTCATATGAAGATTCTATTTTGATAAAAACATACATGTATATTTGGCAAAGAGCAAAGCGAAGATATTTTCGCCTCAATTTCGTTTTACTCTACATACTACTCTTTGTGCAGAAAATACCATGGTTTACGCCAATGGAGACATTGCCCGTAAGCGTTTTATGATTTCCGGTAGAATTTCCACTGCGTAATCCACTTCTTCCATTGTGTTATAGCGACCGAGTGTAAATCGAATTGCTGATTGGCCAAGTTCGGGCCTGATGCCCATCGCCATCAGCACATGCGATGGCTCCACACTGCCCGACGTACACGCTGATCCGCTGGACGCTGCAATCCCTTTCATATCCATACTCAGCAGGATCGACTCCCCTTCCACAAATTCAAATGATAGATTCAAATGTCCGGCCAAACGTTTTTCCGGATGGCCATTTAAATAAATCTTCGGAATCGATTGCTGCAAGCGTTCGTGAAAAGTATCTCGCAACTGACGGATATGTTGTTCATCCTGAACCATTCGCTGACGACAAATATCGACGGCTTTGGCAAGTCCGACAATACCAGCAACATTTTCCGTACCGGCGCGGCGGTTACGTTCGTGTGCACCACCATGCAGCAAATTTGTCAGTTTCACACCTTTGCGGATAAATAATCCGCCCGTTCCTTTTGGTCCATAAATTTTATGGGCTGAAAAACTGATTAAATCAACCGGCAATTCTTTTACGTTAATTGGCAACTTGCCAAACGACTGCACAGCATCCGTATGAAACCGTATATTATTTTCCCGGGCGAGTTGGGCAATCTCACCGATCGGATTGATCGTTCCGACTTCGTTATTCGCATGCATAATTGAAATCAGAATCGTTTTATCGGTAATTGCTTCTGCGACTGACTCTGCTGATACCATCCCGTACTGATCGGGTTTGAGATACGTCACGTTAAATCCGTGCGCTTCCAAATATTCGCATGTATGGATAACGGCGTGATGCTCCGGTTTGGATGTAATAATGTGATTGCCTTTTTCACAGAATTGTACGGCCACGCCCTTGATTGCCATATTGTCGGCTTCAGTGCCACCGCTGGTAAAGAACAATTCGGTTGCTTCGGCACCAATAAAAGCCGCCACCCGTTCCCGCGCGTCCTCCAATGCTACTTTGGCATTCCGGCCAAAAGCATGAATGCTGCTCGGATTTCCAAAATTCTCTTTGAAATACGGCAGCATTGCATCGAGTACATCAGGATCAATCGGGGTGGTAGCGCTATGATCGAAGTAGACTCGCTTCATGAATTTCTAAATTTCCCCGTAATGATTTAAAAAATGTATGTGAAAGATACCCGATTTAGCGATCCCACTTCTCCCAATGATGAGATTGCGTAATCGAGATGATATTCATTCCTGTTAAAACCAAATCCCGCTGATACACCGGCAAGCTTGTCCAAATCACTGTTGACATGGGCGTCGCGGCCAATCGAGTCAAAACCGAAACGCAAAAAAACACCAGTCGCCACGTTCAGTTCTCCGCCGACTACAAACTGGAAATCTTCATCGTTCGAGACTTTGTATCCATTCAAATTAAACAGTAGCGGTAAATGTGCTAATTGTTTGGAAAATCCGGCCACAATTTTTTGAGGCAATTTACTTTTCTCTTCGATAAATGCAGACATAGTATTGCCGATATTCAATACCGACAGACCGATATCCAAATCTTCGGTGAACGGCACACGGTAAATAACACCAACATCGACAGCCGCTGCAGTCGAACTAAATGACTGAATGACCGAACGAATATATTTTGCACTCACCCCAACAAACATATTCTCGATGACTGCCTGTCTGGCATATGAAGCCGTGAGCACCATCGTATTCGCATTAAACGTTGTGCCAAGTTTCTCACCCTGACTATCGGTTTCATCAAACTCACCATAGTCGATATAATTGATCCCCAATGCAAACACACTGTTTTGTTTGAGCGATTGTGCATACCCGACAAATCCCGATTGAAAATCGATCAGGTGTTTTAAATAAGTAACACTCCCCACACGGCCTTCAATGGTTGCCAGTCCGGCGGGATTGTAATACAGGGCGTGGAGATCCCCTGTATGTGCAACAGCAGCACCCGCTAATGCGGATTGTCGGGCTCCCACATTTGTTTGCAGAAAATGAAAGCCTGTAGGTTCAACAGCCGTAATCCGTGCTGGTGAAATGAATAATAAGATTAAAAGAAGTGCACAAATACCTGCATACAGTTTATTCATGGTTGCTCCTGTTTCCTGATCCGATTTGTTTGATAAGTTAAACTGAGAGCGATTTTTAATGGTTCCCATCAAAGTGAATTTCTTTTCGCGTGAAGATGTTTCTTTTATAAAACAAACGTTTGAAATAGTCGTGAAATTTTATAAGTCGAATGAAAAATCATGAACGAGCTGTCGTGTTACTCATTGTCTTTTGAACTTGCGTCCGTTGGCCATTGTCCGTTATCCGTTATCCGTTCATCTCTATCCATCAAGGTATCGTTGAAACTGATTTGTTTCATCCACAAGTATCACTTTCGGCTGAACAGGCTGGTCTGTTAATTCAAATCCCATAATAATAATTTCTTCACCGGGACCAATTAAATGTGCAGCAGCGCCATTCATGCAAATTTCACCGGAATTTGCTTCGCCTTCAATCACATACGTTTCCAACCGTGCACCGGACGTATTGCTTGCGACCAACACTTTTTCACCAGGCCATAGATCGACCATTTCCATCAACGTTTTATCAATCGTTATGCTGCCAACATATTCAACATCTGCTTCGGTCACAGTAGCTTTATGAATTTTGGAACGTAACACCCAACGCATGGCTAAACCTCAACTTCCATATTGTCGATCAAACGAACACTGTCAATAAATACTGCCATTGATATCAATACTTTTCTTTCAATCGTTTCCAATTCATTCAAATTATCCGGGTTGGCTATACTGATATAATCAATCGTCGCGCGATCGTGTTTCAGAACAATATCGGTCATTTCACGACGGACATTCGTAGCTGTACGTTCACCTGCATCTATTAACTCTTTTCCCCTGACAAGTGATTGATACAGACATGTCGCCTGTTGCCGCCCTTCCGCGCTCAAATTGACATTACGTGAACTCATCGCCAATCCATCAGCTTCTCTAACGATTGGACACGGCACAAGTTCAATCGGAAAATTTAAATCATTCACCATCTGGCGAATCACAGCCAATTGCTGATAATCCTTTTGTCCCAAATAGGCACGGTGTGGTTGGAACATATTGAACAGTTTGGCCACAACAGTGGTCACTCCCAGGAAATGGCCGGGACGTGTGGCGCCTTCCAGCACCTGCGTAATTTTTTCAACCGCCACATGGGTTTGAAACCGGGGTGGATATACAATTTCTTTCGGTGGTGTCCATACGAGATCAACATCTTCATCTTCGAGCAGCATCAAATCGCGTTCCACAGTCCGTGGATATTTTTCCAAATCGTCCGGATTGTTGAACTGAATCGGATTAACGAAAATACTCACGGCAACCCGCTCGTTTTCCGCCCGGGCGCGCCGGACCAGACTCATGTGGCCTTCATGTAATGCGCCCATCGTCGGGACGAGTCCCCAGGTTTTAGATTGTTCAGCAGCCCGGATTTTTCGTATATTTTCGATATCCTGAAATGTTTGCATGTAACTCTCGTCATTAAGCTTTCAGCAATCTGTTGTCAGATGTGGTAACTATTCAGTGGAACATGTCATTCCGGTTTTGATCCACTGTTTTTGTGGATCAAATTCCGGAATCTCCTTCATCTAAACGTAAATATTAAGGAGATTCCAGCCCACAGGACTTCCCTGGGAAACGGATTGCATTCCTTCCGCAGAAAACGCGGAATCCAGTCGTAGATGCGCCGTGGCGTGCCGGAATGAAAGTACGGCTGAATGGACACCAGATGTTAATAGTATGTAACTGTGTCCACTGGTTTTAACACGCCTAAAAAATATCTATTTTTTAGAACCACGAAATACACAAAACACACAACATATATTTGTTCATGTGGTTCGTGGGTGCAAAATCTCTTTGAATCAGATTAATTCATTTTCCCGACTCAAACTCATCCAACTCTTTCGCATCCATCGGATAACTGTGCGTTTCATCCGGATATGCGCCGGATTCCACATCATCCCGGTAATTTTGAATGGCGCTGACTATTTGCGGCCACAACTGTGCATATTGCTTTACATACTTTGGCACAAATTGGTCATACAGCCCCAAAATATCATGAAACACCAACACCTGGCCATCACAACCGGGGCCAGCGCCGATTCCAATCGTGGGAATCTCTAATTTTTCCGAAATTGTTTTCGCAACCGGAGCCGGGAGCGCTTCCAATACGATGGCAAAACAGCCTGCATCCTGCAACGCCAGCGCATCATTCAGCAGACGACGCGCATCCGCTGCTTTTTTTCCCTGCACATGATAGCCGCTCAATTTGGTGATTGATTGTGGCGTTAATCCGATATGCCCCATCACAGGAATGCTAGCGTTTACCAATGCCTTAATAGTACCAGTCACTGCTTCGCCGCCCTCAAGTTTTATCGCGTCCATCTGGGCTTCTTTAATGAAACGGCCAGCGTTTTGGATGGCTTCAGGAATACTTGTCTGATAGGATAAAAATGGCATGTCGCCAATTAAAAAGGTATCCGGCGCCCCGCGCGATACGGCCTTACAATGGTGCAGCATTTCATCCATTGTTACACTGACAGTCGATTTATGACCAAGCATGGTCATCGCCAGTGAATCGCCAATGAGAATAATATCAATTCCTGCTTCGGCTACCATTTTGGCGCTGGGATAATCGTAAGCGGTCAACATAGTAATCGGCCGCTTCTCGATCTTTTTTTGATGTAAATCATGTATGGTTAATTTTTTCATGATCGTACTCCGTACAACGAAATGAACCAACAATATAACCGGGTTCATTTTAAATAGCAAGTTTTTTTTACAAAAAATTGAATTCAGGGATGACTTTAGTGTTCACCGTTTTTGCTACGTCTTTATAAAATCCAATATTTAATATGAATGACCAGTTGAAAATAGCGATTAGTTGAAATTTAACGAGTTATCACGATTCGACGGAGTATATCCTGAGCTAACCGAAGGGTTCACCGTGAAGTGTGCTCTTCAGCCTGAGTCCCGACGAGTCGGGAAAGGCGATTATTTTAACTGGTCATTCGTATACTCATACATAATTCCGCAGCATCAACTCCAACGGATGCGGATGTAGATATACTTGTCGCAACAGATAATTTTCCTGATACTTCCGCGTATAGTGATTCAGTAGCGTCACTGGAACAATCAGCGGCACCAAACCCTGATGATAGGATGAAATCACATCCAGCAGTTCCTGCTTTTCATCGCTCGAAATTTGTTTTTTAAAATAGCCCATAATATGCTGCAACACATTGACATTTTTTTTAATCGTGGCAGATAGTTTTAACGATTTCATTAATAATGCCAGATAATCACTAAATAAAACTTCGCGGTCAATTTGTTTATGCCGGGCGACCATACTTCCCAATTCGTACAACGTTCTCGGGTTGTGCGCCATAATAAGCAGCTTATGATCAGTATGAAATTCCACCAGGCCTTTGATGCTAGCATCCCCTGTCACAAAGTTACGCCAACGATGATACACAAAAATCCGCGTGATAAAACTATCCCGCAATCCGGAATCATTCAACCTTCCTTCATCTTCCACCGGCATCAGCGGAAATCGTTCCATAAATACCCGGGCAAACATCCCGACACCTTTACCAGTTGGCAATCCCTTTTCGTTGTACACTTTGATATCACGCATGCCAGAGCTTGGCGATTTTGCTTTGAACACATAGCCACACAGGTTTTCACGTTCAAGCTCATCCAACCGTTTTACGGCCCAGCTCTGCATACGTTGAGTGTGATCAATGCCGGTCTTTTGCGTCATGAGCTTGGGATTCTCCGGGTCACCAACCAGTCGGATTGCTTCACGGGGAATTGGCAAACCGCATTCCACCTCCGGACAGACCGGGACATAGTCGACAAATTGTCCCAACGTATCGCGGAGGTATTTATCCAGTTTATGCCCGCCATCGTAGCGGACATTTTCACCCAATAGGCAGGTGCTGATGCCGAGTTTTGGTTTTTGCATCATTCATTCCCTTCAATAAAAACTATAAATAATTCAGAAGAATATGAATCGATTCCACTGTAAAGATTTCAAGTTTTCATACTATTCAAGTACGTATTATACAAATTTTTCCAATTTTTTTCAAGCTGTTTATCTTCAACAGGAACCTGGAATTGTGTATTATTGAAGATATTTGGCATAAATTTTTTCTTGCATCTGTGAAACTTTTTCACTATACTCCGTTTAAGAAAATGACTATCAGTCATTTTTTTGATTAACGTTTATTTTTTTATCGACTGATTAGTTTATAGGAGAGTGTAAAATGGGCATTAATGAACGTCGTGAACGCGAAAAAGAACAACGCACGAACGATATTATCGATGCTGCCGAACGGGTATTCGCCGAAAAAGGGGTTAGTGCGGCAACCATGGATGACGTGGCAACTGAAGCGGAGCTAAGTAAGGGCACACTTTACCTTTATTTTAAAAGCAAAGAAGAACTGTATCGCGCCATCAATGTCAGGGGATTTATGAAACTCATCGAATTGTTCAGGGAAGCAATTCAATCTGAATCAACGGGGCTGCAGCAGGTACGGGCAATTGGCCGAGCCTATCTGAATTATTCCAAGGATTACCCGGATTATTTTAACGCAATGCTGCATTTCGAATCCAGCGATATGGTTCCAGACTTCGAAGCTGGCAGTATCGAAGCAAATTGTGTCGCAAAAGGACATGATGCACTGGATTTGGTCGTTGAGGCACTAAACAATGGCATTGCCGACGGCAGCATCCGCAAGGACGTGAATCCACAAAAAACCGCTGTCATATTATGGGGATTTTGCACTGGATTCATTCAGCTTATTGCAAAGAAAGGTGAGCATTTCGAGGATTACCATCATTTGAATACAGATGATTTAATCACTGAGTCGTTTCTACTCATAAAACGTTCGTTAGAAACCTAACATCGTAACATTTAGCCGAAGGACACACTATGAAGCAGAAATTATTAACCACATTATGTATATTGTTTATTTGTAGCACTGCCAGAGCAGATATACTTGATTCCTATATAGCTCAGGGACTATCAAACAATCTGGCGTTAAAACAAAAATCTATTTCACTGGAGCAATCGATTCAGGCTTTACATCAGGCGCGTGGTATGTTTTTGCCATCAGTTTCATTGGATGCCCGTTATTCCCGCGCAGGCGGAGGCCGCATGATTGAAATTCCGATTGGTGATTTGATGAATCCTGTGTACAGCACTCTGAATCAATTACTCACGCAGGTAGGGCAACCGGCGCTATTTCCGGAAAATCTACAAAATCAATCAGTGCCGTTTTTGCGGGAAAAAGAACAAGATACAAAAATCCGTGTTGTGCAGCCGTTATTTCAGCCGGCGATTTATCGGAATTATAAAATCCGCTCCGATCAACGCGGCATGCAGGAAGCAGAAGTTGGCATATTCAAACGCCAATTAATTTCGGATATTCATGAGGCGTATTTCAACTATCTAAAAACCGTTCGAGTGGTTGCACTGTTGGATCAAACAAACAACTTATTAAAAGAGAATGTGCGTGTAAGTGAATCGCTGTTTCGGAATCAGAAAATTACTGAAGAAGGTGTGTTCAGTGCCCGCGCAGAATTGAGTGCGCTCGAACAACAGCGCGCCGATGCACAAAAATCACAAACCATGGCCGCCGCATATTTCAATTTTTTATTGAATCGTCCATTGGATGTATCGATCGATATTCTGGACGTTGAAGCTGATAACGCATTTAAGTTAATTCCCCTGGCTGACGCTCTGGCACTGGCACGATCACATCGCGAAGAATTTCAATTAGTGAATCACGGAATCGATGCTGCGTATCATGGCGTGCGACTAGCCGGCAGTTCATTTTTGCCTGGCGTTACCGGCGTATTTGACTATGGCTATCAGGGAGAAAAGTACAAATTCACTCCAGATGATGATTACTGGATGGCATCGGTGGTATTAAACTGGAATTTCTTTAACGGATTTCAGGATAAAGCCAAACGTAATCAGGCAGTGTTGGAGAAGACAAAGTTGGAAACTCAATTAATGGAACTGGAAAATCAAATCCAGCTTCAGGTGAAGGAAGCCCATGAGAATGTTCGGGTTGCTCAACTGGCAATTGCATCCACCAGAGATCGTGTTACAAGTGCACGCAAATCGTTCCAATTGACACAAAAAAAATATACTCTGGGAATGGTCCCGCCAATTGAATATCGCAATGCCCGCCACGATCTAACCGAGGCAGAATTGCAGGCAATTATTGCGGTGTATGATTATCATATACAAGCAGCACGGTTTGAACGCGTGATTGCAAAGTAAATAAAGTGTATCCATCGTTTCCAGCGTCCCGCTGGAAATACATAAATTGCGGCTCTGCCGCGAGTTTAAAGTTACAAGGCAGAGCCTTGATATATACGTTCCCAGCGGGACGCTGGAAACGATTACTAATTCGAATCCAACCACTTTGTAATAAGGAGAATCTCTATGAAAATTAGGGCCATTATTTTTGGTCTGACAATAATCGTAGGTATCATTATCGTCGGACTCACCATACAGGCAAAATCGGATACAACATCTGCAGATAATACCGAAAAAATCCCGGTCAATGTAAGTCCGGTATTGCAAAAGCAATTGTCTTTTCCTATTAAAAGTAGTGGTCGGTTAGCGCCAAAATCAGAGAGTAAACTGTCGTTTAAAATTGGCGGAATCATTCAATCGATTAATGTAGATGAAGGGCAACGTGTACAAAAAGGTCAATTGCTGGCCCAGCTTAATCAGGCAGAAATTCAGGCAAATGTTCAGCAGGCGCAGAGTGGATTTGATAAAGCCACCCGCGATTTGCAGCGAGTAAAAAAACTTTATGCTGACAGTGTCGCCACGCTCGAGCAGGTGCAAAACGCCACGACCGGGTTGAACATTGCCGAGGCCAATCTTAACATTGCCAAATTTAATCTGCAATATGCCTCAATTCACGCGCCAATGGATGGCACAATTCTCAAGCGATTCAACGAACCCAACGAACTTATTTCCGCAGGCATGCCGGTGATTCTATTCAGTGGGCTGAATAAGGACTGGGTCGTCCGTATCGGCGTGAGCGACCGCGATATTCTTCGTGTGCAGCCGGGCGACTCGGCGCTGGTTACCATCGATGCGTTTCGCGATTCCATATTCACTGCACAAGTAAGCGAAATTGCCGAGGCCGCCGATCCAATGAGTGGAACATTTGAAATTGAAGTCCGGCTCGAAAATCCCTCGCTCCAATTGAAAGCAGGATTTGTGGCGTCGGTGACAATTATTCCTTCCCGAAAAGAATTGGCCTGGATTGCCCCGGTAGAAGCATTGGTCGAAGGGGAAAAAAATCGTGGATTTGTCTATGTGGTCGATCAGGATCATGCACGAAAGACACCGGTAGAAATTATACACCTGCTGGGAAAAACAATGGCGCTTAAAGCTGACTTTTCAACAACAACTCGCGTGGTTACAGAAGGCGCGCCGTACGTTACTGATCAGGCGTTGATCACGATCGCATCTAAAATGTAAACAAGAAAAATATCGTTCCACCGGTATCAGTCCAGGCTAAGACAACATTTTTTTTATCAAATACAAATCCTATAATACTGGTCGAAGAGCGACCGTACTTCATTCTGCCAGAGACTGGCGGAACAAAATTAACTAAATCTTATAATTTCACTTTTTATATACAGGTAAACAATGCGACTACCAAAATTGGCAATAGAAAATTACCAGTTCACTCTCATCATAATATTGATACTGGTTTCTCTTGGAGCGGTCTCGTTTATGACCATGCCTCGCTCCGAAGATCCACAGGTTTCGCCACCGGGAGCGACAATCTTTGCAATTTATCCCGGCGCCACACCGGCCGATCTGGAACAGCTTGTTGTCGATCCGATTGAAGAAGCGCTTAATGAACTGGACGATGTGAAGCTCATTGATTCCAATATGAAAGACGGTCTGGCGCTGACGACAATTGAATTTGTTGTTGGTTCGAATGCCGAAAAGAAATACGACGATGTGGTACAGAAAGTCAATACTGTGCTTCCACAACTGCCCAAGGAAATCTGGCAGCTAAGCACCGTAAAGTGGTCGATTACCGATGTAAATATTCTGCAAATGGCGCTGGTGTCAGATTCTGCAAATTATTCAACACTCGAAAAAGAGGCAGAACGACTGAAGGATATGCTGGAAAAAATCGCCGGCGTCAAACGCGTGGAAACGCTGGCATATCCCCAACAGGAAGTTCGGGTTGAACTGCGTACGGAAAAAATGGCGCAAAACGGACTATCACTCAGTCAGGTCACCGGCGCAATTCAAGCCGCGAATATGAATATTCCCGGCGGCTACGTGGATTTAGGCAGCAAGCGCTTCAATATCCAGACCAGCGGTGATTATCAATCACTTGACGACATTCGCAACACGATTGTGCATTCCAGCGGCGCCAAATTGGTTTATCTGAAAGACATCGCCAATGTGACAATGTCATACGAAGATCAACAATATAAGGCGCGGTTTAACGGTCACCGTGCGGTGTTTGTAAATTTGAAGCAGAAGCCGCATACCAATATTTTCATGATCATTGAAAATATCGAGCAAAAGCTGGCTAAATTTAAACAGACATTGCCAGTGAATATCTCGATGCACTATGTGTTCAATCAGGCAGATAGTGTGCATCATCGCATCAGTAATTTCATTTCTAACCTGTTGCAGGGAATTGTGCTGGTCGGTGTGGTGATGTTCCTGTTTCTTAGCTTTCGCGCCTCAATGATTGTGATGATGGCAATTCCGATCTCCATACTCATCGGTATTGGTTTTGTGGACATGACCGGCTATGGACTACAGCAGATGACAATTGCCGGATTGGTGATCGTCCTGGGTATTCTGGTAGATAATGCGATTGTAGTAGCGGAAAATGTTTCCCGCTTCATCAAAATGGGCTATTCCAATATTGAAGCTGCTGTGGAAGGCACAAAACAGATTGGCTGGGCGATTGTCAGCGCAACTGCAACAACGTTGCTGGCATTCGTGCCAATTATGATGATTGGTGATATGACCGGAGACTTCATCCGTAGCATGCCGGTGACAGTTGTATATACATTAAGCGCATCGTTACTGGTCGCACTTATTTTTACACCATTTCTGGCTAGCCGTTTTCTAAGCGCTAATAAAATCCAGCATGGGAATCGCGTCCAAAACAGTATGATGAAATTTGTCGAGGGACCATACAGAAAAACGCTGAAATATGCATTGGGTCATCGCAAGCTCGTGATCATTTTGGCATTAGTTGCATTTATGCTTAGTTTACTATTATTTAAAGTGGTCGGCACCAGCCTGTTTCCCAAGGCTGAAAAACCACAATTTCTGATTAATATCCAAACTCCGCAGGGCACCAATCTGGACCGAACCGGAGAGATTGCCACGAACGTTGAATCCTTACTTCTGGCGCGTGATGACGTGGAACGGGTCGCGACGAATATCGGGCATAGCAATCCGCGCATCTACTACAACATTGCAGAGGAACGGGAACAGAGCACGCATGCTCAGCTTTTCATTCAATTAAAGAAATACAATCGAAAGCGGATGGCAGCGACGATCGATGCACTTCGTGCCACGTTTAAAACATGGCCCGGCGCCGTTATCGAAGTGAAGGAATTGGAACAAGGCCCGCCGGTGGAAGCGCCGGTTGCCGTGAAAATAATTGGCCCCAATCTGGATGAACTACGGCAATATGCCCTCACGGTTGAAAAAATTGTACGCAGCGCTGAAGGTACCGTGAATGTGAAAAATCCGCTACAGACAAACAAAACCGATTTGCATGTGGACATCAATCGGGAGAAAGCCGGCCTGTTTGGTGTGCCGTTGGTGGAGATCGACCGAACCGTGCGCACCTGCCTGACTGGCATGCCAGTGTCGATTTATCGCGATGCTAATGGCGATGATTACAACATCGTACTGCGATTGCCGATTGAAGGATCACCACAGTTGAGTGATTTTGACCGGATATTTGTATCGTCCCTGACAGGTACACAAATTCCACTGAAACAGTTGGCTACCATCGAGTTCATCGAGAGTCCGATGGAGATCAATCATTTCAAGCTTGAGCGTGATGTGACCATCACCGCGGATGTGATGAGTGGCTACCTCGTCAGCGATGTAACGCAGCAGGTCGTTTCCAAACTGGATGACATTAAATTGGCGCCGGATTATCGGTTTCACATTGGCGGCGAGCAGGAGCATCAACAGGAAGCATTTGGCGGCATGATGAAGGCGATTATCATTGCAGCGATTGGCATTATTGGCGTGCTCGTATTGCAATTCCGGTCGTTCTTACAACCGATGATTGTGATCACGGCGTTTCCGTTGGCCATTATCGGCGCAACGCTGGCGTTGTTGATTACCGGTTACAGTTTTTCATTCACCGCGTTTGTCGGATTAGCCAGTCTCGTTGGCATTGTAGTTAACAATTCGATCATTCTGGTTGATTATACAAATCAATTGCTTGCTCAGGGCCGCAGCATCGATGATGCAGTGCAGGAGGCCGGCGAAACCCGCTTCCGTCCGATTGTACTCACCACAGGCACTACTATCGGTGGCTTACTACCACTCACGTTAAGTGGCGGCACACTCTGGGCGCCGATGGGCTGGGTAATTATCGGAGGCCTCACTGTTTCAACGATTTTGACGTTGGTGATTGTGCCGGTGTTGTACAAAATATTTACACCAAATGGTTCTCGATAAATAATATTGGAATTGCTAACGATTATAAAATTTTCGTATAAAGTCCCTTTCATTAAAATGCAGGCTCTGCCGTTGGTGGGCCTGTATTTTTTTATTATCTTCATTTTATCTTCATTGTCATTTATTATTATCCGATCAATATTCGATGGACACTATTATTACATATTATTTTATCATTTAACTTGATTTTATCCTCATAATTTTGTAACATGTTTACTTTATTTTTCACTATTTTAAACAATCACGTTTATCATTTTCAATAACAATTTTGAACCATGACACTTGAACATTTCATCAGCCAATACGGCTATCTGGCATTGTTTCTTGGCATTTTACTAGAAGGCGAAATGGTGCTCATTATCGCCGGGATAGCAGCCCGTCAGGAATTTTTAAGTCTTTTTAACGTCATAATGGTCGCTTATATGGGGGCATTTCTTAGCGATCAGTTTTTTTTCTTTCTGGGACGGTTGAAAGGAAATTCACTAATTGTCAATCGCCCGGCCTGGCGTTGGCGTGCCCGTAAAGTTCAGCGAATGTTGAAAAAATACCAAAACTGGGCAATTTTAGGATTCCGATTTTTCTATGGAACGCGTATCATCGCCCCGTTTGTGATTGGAACTAGCAAAGTTACGGTTCGCCGATTTGTTATATTAAACGTTATTTGTGTCGGCGTATGGGCAAGCATTATTGCCTCGGGCGGTTATTTGTTCGGTCACGCCGTTGAAACGCTGTTTAAGGATGTGCAACATTATCAAAAATATGCGATCCTTGGATTTGTGTTGCTTGGATTTATTCTATGGTTAATCCAATCCATCAGAACAAAACGGATACAAAAAAATAATAGAATTTCGGAAACGGATGATATCTAAATATGTAATACTACCATGAAACGTAATAAAGCTAACCGCAGTGAGCAGTGGCAAAACCGATTACCGATCTCTGCTTGCCGATTATTAATGATTCGGTTAATTAGATGTCTGTCCGGAAATCGTTGACTTCGTAACGCAATCATCTTGATTGCAAGTTAAATATTGAAGTTATATATGAAATTATACAAGCTGGAAGCTTATCGTACTTTCCCTGACATCAACAGAGTGATTAGTGCATATTTAAACTAAAACACTCGTTCTCGATTTTTAACCCGGAGTTTATAAAATAATGACACATAATATATCAACAATTGACTATAGCCGTAAATGGTGGGTGATGGCCGTATTAGGCATGGGAATATTTTTAGCAACGATCGATGGCAGTATCGTCAACATTGCTTTACCAACATTAGTAAAACAGTTCGACGCACGGTTTGAAACTGTACAATGGGTGGCGCTAAGTTACATGCTTACGCTGGCTACACTAATGCTTAGTATAGGCCGGCTAGCGGATATGGTTGGGAAAAAACCAATTTACTTTATTGGAATGATTTTATTCACACTGGGCTCTTTAATGTGTGGGCTTTCACAGACTATCTACCAATTAATTGCGTTTCGTATATTTCAAGCCATAGGCGCTTCCATGATGTTGGCGCTGGGTATTGGTATTTTGACAGAATCGTTTCCGCCACAAGAACGTGGCAAAGCCCTGGGAATTTCGGGCGCAATTGTTTCCATCGGTATCATTCTCGGCCCAACACTTGGTGGTATGCTTATCGATCTGATTTCATGGCACTGGATTTTCTTTGTCAATCTGCCAATCGGGATTGTTGGCTCTTTTATGGTCATTCGTATTCTCCCGAATACGAAAGGTGCAGCCGGCCAAAAATTTGATTTTCCGGGCGCTGTAGCACTTTTTGTCAGTTTACTGGCGTTTCTGTTGGCGCTAACAGTTGGACAAAAAATTGGCTTCACCCATCCGATTATTCTAAGCTTGTTGGGAACCTGGTTCATCTTTTTCATTATATTTCTTGTCGCGGAAATTAAAACCAATCATCCGATGGTCGACCTGCGGCTGTTTCGCAATCAATTGTTCAGCCTCAGCCTGTTTACCGGCTTTATCACATTCGTCTGTACCGGGGGCATTGTGTTGCTCATGCCATTTTATCTGGAAAATGTGCTGCACTACGATCCCCATCAGGCAGGCTTACTGATGGCCATTGTCCCGGTCAGCGCCGGAATTATCAGTCCACTATCAGGATCGTTGTCAGATCGATTTGGCACCCGGCCCGTAGCAATTGTCGGATTGATCTTTATGCTTATCGGCTATTCAAGTCTGCTCAGTCTAAGCGCCACAACAACAACCATCGGCTATTTGATCCGATTTTTCCCGGTCGGATTGGGCATCGGTGTTTTCCAATCTCCAAACAACAGCGCCATTATGGGCACTGCCTCAAAAGAAAAATTGGGCGTTGTTTCCAGCTTGCTTTCGCTCACGCGCACACTCGGTCAAACTTCCGGCATTGCCGCGCTTGGTGCGTTCTGGGCATTCCGCGTTGCCGCCCATTCACATCAGGCATTCGATTTCAGCGCCGCCAATACCGATCCAATTGCTCAGGTCTCCGGCCTATTTGATACATTTATCATTGCGGTCGGGTTTACGGCGATTGCCCTGGCGTTAAGTGTAATCAGTTGTGTACGGGAAAAGGCCTGTGTTATTGGGAAATCCATGATTGTTGATGGGGCGGTTTCGTAGTTATATTGCAATGATATTCCATTATGAATATTCCGGTAGAGAAAATTCATACCATATCCAGTTTCCCTATCCTCCCAACAAATCTCATATCCACCAATCGCCAAATAAGGCATTCCCAAATCGATAATAGTTTATAATTTTATCCAACATCTTCAGGTAATTCTTTCATCTATCTTCTGCCATACGGACGTTTCCTCCATTAATTAAAAAATCTTCATTTTGTTCAACAATTGTTATTTTTTCAATTCGAAAAACGATGAAGTATAAATGGAAGCATATCCGAATTACCAAATCAATGTCGGTTTCTGCAATTTTTTCTTGTGGGAAGCAGAACTGCTTATTTACTAATCAGAGGAGGCGCTACGATCATGCAACAGTACAAAAAATTATTCATAATTACTCTTGTGTTATTGAGCACGATATTTTCAATGCAGATTGCGCTGGTTGCCCAGGGACAGCCACCGGAGTCGCCCAAAGGCCCGATGGGCATCCCCTTTATGCTTGCATTTATGCCTGGCGACAGTGCTAAAATCCCGGTTGAATTTTTTGAATCCGTACCTGCCGATTCGCAGGTCAGCGGTTTTGCCTTTACGTTAGTAAAGAATTCCAGTGATCTTAAATTTCACGGAGTTGACACAGCAGCTACTGCGCTGAGCCATTGGACAGTTGATTACACCATGTCTGGTGACTCAATTCGAGTACAAGCAAACGCTCCGGGTGGAGTTTACTTTACGAAACCAGACGGCCCTCCAGCATTGCTTTGTGCTATCCGAGGCATGATCTATCAGGGCGCTGCCGTAGGTGACAGCATTGGCCTGCAGATTCGCCATGTGTCGATAGTAAAGAAGGGCCAGACGGTGGCGCTACCGGATTCAATGTTTGGCCCATCGATGATAAAATTACAGACAGGCGATACTCCTCCACAGCCAGGAAATACAATCGCGTTTACATTTCTCGATACCCAATCGTGGCCTGATTCCAGCTTTAGCATTGATTTTGCCGTTACCGAGCCGGTTCCTGCGGATTCACAGGTTAGTCGCATTCGCGGAGTGATGGAAGCGATACCAAACGAAGTCATGTGGTCCAGCAGCGAAAGCATGTTGTCGCCCCAATTCAGTGGCTGGTCACTTATCGTTACACCCGAAAGCGGCCTCGTTGAGTTCGATCTCGAAGCGCCGAATGGAACATATCTCGTCCATGATGGGAACGATCCATTTGTTATCTTCAGTCTTGGTGGGAATATATTGTCAACATCGATGCCCGGGACTAATATTGAAGTGCAAGCAGACCGATTATTTCTGACAATTAAAGGTACAGAATTGGTGACGGATCCGGATAAGGTGCATTCCGGTTTTATCAAGATCATGGGCGATGAACCGCCTCCACCTCCGCCGGGGAACGAATTGTCATTTTCGTTTGGCCATAGCTTTTCCAAACCGGACTCAGGCTTTGGTTTGGATTTCATGATAACGCAACCGATTCCCGCTGATTCCCAACTTATTCGAATTCATGCGAAAGTTGTTGCCAATCCGACCGAGGTCATTTGGACATCCAACGGTCAAATTTTGGCGCCTGAATTATCAAATTGGGCATTAGACATCATCCCCGGTGATGAATTTGTCGAATTCGAATTAATGTCTATCGATGGTTCCCCGCTTGTGCATGATGGGCAAGATCCATTTATTGTGTTTAATCTTACGGGCGTCGTTAAGGGTTACGCCACTCCGGATCATGCGATTGAAGTAGTCGCAACTGAACTCGAGCTTGAAGTCAATAATAAAGTCGTAACTGCCGATCCACAAATAATCATGCCCGGCAAAATTATGTTGGATGATGGCGAAAATCCGCCTCCACCACCCGATCACGGATACTTATTTTCGTTTAATGAAGCCATATCGGACCCCGGATCTTATTTTAATTTAATGTTCGCGTTAACAAGCCCGGTGCCACCGGATTCGCAATTAAGCCGTATCCGCATGGTTGTGCAGAGCATGCCGCCAGCGTTAAACTGGGCCGAAACAGGGCATTCACTTCAACCAATTATGAGTGATTGGACATTAACGGTGACACCGGGACCGGAAGCCACCGAATTTGATCTTGTCGCTCCGCCGGGCGTTTTCCTGGCAACTGATTCATCCATGTCTGGGTTGAATTTAGTTCTGTTTAGCGGTGAAGTCGCACCAGATGCGCCGGCTCAGGGGATGGTTGATGTTCAGGCCAAAGAACTGTTCCTGACACTCAATGGCGTCGAAAAGACGATCGATCCGATAACTGTTCAACCGGGAAAAGTTTTACTCGGCAATGGCGAAGAACCACCACCAGGGCAACAATCCCTGTTTGCATTTTTCGATACATTCTCCAAACCGGATTCCAACTTTGCAATGGAATTTGCCATTACACAACCAATTCCCGCCGACTCACAGTTAAGCCGGATTTGTGCAGTCGTTCGGGCGATGCCACAGGAGCTGGATTGGTCGCCAACCGGGCACATGCTAGCACCAGGCATGGAAAGCTGGAGCTTGAATGTAACGGTAGGCAATGATTCGATGATGTTCGATATCCAGGCGCCAACCGGCCAATTCATCACACATGATGCGATGGTGCCGCTCGTGCTTGCAACATTCGTGGGGGGTGTTCGCCCGTCAGCATCGGTTGAACAGAATATTGAAGTCAAAGCGGAAAATCTAAAGCTGACCATCAAGGGTATAGAACATGAGTTTGATCCCGGAATGATTCAACCGGGCAAAGTGCGGTTGAATAATAATCCCGATGGTCCGCCACCGGGAGGGGAATCACTGTTCATATTCTTCGATACAAACGCTGAACCCGGAACTGATTTTCTGCTTGATTTTGCCGTTGCCATGCCGGTTCCGGCAGATTCAGAAATTAGTCGCTTACAGATCGGCTTAAAAATTGAACCGAATTTATTGGTGTGGAACGCCGATGAATCAAAAGTCGCCGAGGAGCTTGCGGATTGGACGCTTACATCCACTGCGGCAGGAGATTCAATGGAGTTCGATTTGCAGTCGACAAGTGGCAGCTTTCTGGTGCATGATGGATTCGATCCATATCGGATTGCTACGTTAGCCGGTTCTGTTCAGGCAAGCGCACCACAAAATGCCATTATTCAATTAACAGCGACAAAAATTTATGTAACTATGCACGGTGTTGTAACATCAATACCACCGACGTCCATCCCCCCGGTAAAAATTATGCTCGGTGGTCATGTTGGTCCACCTCCGCCGCCTCCACCGCCTCCGCCTCCAACACCAATTTCATCGGGCGATGGCCGCATGAATCTTGGATTATACGGCGGTTCGGTAGCAGATATGGCCTACGATGAAGTACACGACATCGTTCTGGCAGCATTGAGCGCGCCGCAATCCGTATTTATTTCCGCTGACAGTGGTTTAACCTGGACGGCTGCATTCCCATATGATTCGTTGGAATTCTGGACCGGCCAGGAACGTCGCGGCTTTGGTGGCCGGGCTGACCAGGTACAAGCTTCCCTCGGATATTGTTATGCCAAAACCAGTCAGGAAGCTGGTACACTTACCGGTTCCCAGGTATCGTTTGATGGTATTAACTGGAAAACCCTGCTTGATCCATACATGGTTGGCAATCTGTTAGGTACAACTTTTCCGGGACAAGCCAATGGTCAATATGCCATCGGCTCACTGTCAACGTATGGCCCGGTAGCGCTTGTAAGCGCGATGAATTTCGTATTTCGCACTACTGACGCCGGACAAACGTGGGATATTAGTGTCGTGCCAAATTCAACGGCATTTAATACAGATAAAACCATCACGACAGTCGAATTATGTCGGGATGATCCGACGGGGCGCAGTTTTTATGTGGTGTTAACCGGTAATAACGGCTCATCCAATCCGGAATTCTATCGCACCCATGATGGGGTTGATTTCAGTCGAATCTTTATCGTCTCCGGCGCTGATACAGTTCACAACGTTATGGGCATCACAACACATCCGTATGCCAGCGATACTTTATGGGCAGCAGCTGTTGATGAAGGCAAGCCGACACTCGGCGGATTGTGGCGATCATACGACGCCGGAGCCAATTGGACAATGATTTACCCGGGCGGGAATCCCCATAATGCACCAATGGCAACAATTTATGAAGACATCAGCTATCCGGGACCAAATAATCTCCGAATTTTCATTGTCGGCGAAAACAAATATTCTGACGATTTAGGCACCACCTGGGTAGAATTCAGTCCGCAAACTGATCCATATGTAGATCGTGGATCAAACGCCAGAGCGGGTATCGGTCATGTGACCAACACCGATATTTATTTTGCCATGGGTGACGGTGCGCCATCGCGCTCAACGACGGGTATTGATGGCTACTATCTGTTTGTGCCAACCGGACTTGAAGGCATAAATATCTGGGACATTGCCCAGGTACCTAACCAGGTTGATAAAGTCTATCTGGCAACAAGTGTCGGTATTGCCTATACATCCGAGTTTACGAATACCGCATTAACTTCCACGCAAAAATGGGCATCACCCTATGGCAATTATCCGATCAATCCGGCGCAAGGCGGTAATACCGGATTTACTGCGATTGAAATTGATCCGAACAATACGTTGCATGTTGTGGCAGCCAATGGCAATGCAATTTTTGTAACGATGAACGGCGGCTTTACCAATAACGATTGGGATGCCACCCAATATAGCGAAGTTAGCGGATTGGACGAATCCGAGTTTAAAGGACGTGGCGGCCAGGTCAGCCAGATTACATTTATCACCAGCGACACGTTGATCGCCTCTGTATTTTGTGAACATTCGCTTTATGGCGTGCTCATGCAAAGCACCGATGGTGGCTACACCTGGTCAACAATGCCACAAGCCGGTGAACATGCGTTCCGTACTGTTATTGCCGCGTGGAATAGTGCACAGGATTCGGTTGTGCTCTATGCCGGTGGAGGCCATGTTACAGAAGATGTGTTTACTCATGCCACCCTGATCGATTCGGGTGCAGTCTATCGTTCCGAAGATCGGGGCGCGACATGGTCACAAGTCTCCACGGCTCCACATGGTGTATTCAATCCCGCGCCGTATCCGTTGCCGATTAACAATATGATGGCAAAACCGGGCAGCCTGGATACGCTGTACATGGCGTGCGGTGAAAATTTGAGCAATGCCATTGTCCGAACGTTTGACGGTGGCGTCACGCTCGAATCGTTGAGCATGGCCGCAGTCGGCATGTTTGAGGGCGCGTTTGAAGCGGTGGCGATCAACAAGAATCATCCCGATAGCGTGTACTTTGCCGTTCGTCGTGATATTTTGGTGTACGATGCTGCTTCAAACACCACAGCCACAATGTTCCGCGGCTACCCGGGTGAATTGACCCACGCATTGTTATTTGATGAGTTGACAATGGGATCATCATCCGGTTTCTACCAATTGACAGCGCCAACGAATACCGATCCCAGTGCGCTTGATGGTAAGAAAGCAACAATTCCGACACGAGTGGAACTGGCGCAGAACTATCCGAATCCGTTTAATCCATCTACCAGCATTATTTTCTCACTACCGCAGGACGGTAACGTGAAGCTGGAAGTATTCAACCTGATCGGCCAGCGAGTCGCCACGCTGCTTTCCGAACCACGGAAAGCCGGTGAACATCGCATCAGCTACCAGGCGGATGATCTGGCCAGCGGTATCTATTTCTATCGGCTACAGGTCACCTTTGCCAACGGACAGAAGCGAATTCTGTCGAAGAAGTTGATGGTGATCAAGTAGTATAGTTTAATTGGCAAGCGGGAGATTTTCTTCCGCTTGCCAATACCCCAACTATCTCAAAGAACTCCAACTTCAATAGTTAAATAATTTCACCTTGATTTTCTCCTAACTTTTTCGTAATATTACCGAATCCTTCCCTACACTTAATCTAAAAAAAACTTCATTGAATTTTGAGTTTTGAATGTTGAATTTTGAATGGAAAAATTATAGCACTTTGTTCCAGCCATTATCGAGTAAACATTTGTTACTAAATTTCAAAGGGAAAACATTGAATGAAAGACAATATTATTCGGGATAGAAGTTTTGAATTTGCATTGGCGATTATTAATCTCTACCAGTCACTGATCTAAGATAAGGAATTTGTGTCGTCCAAACAACTACTTCGAAGTGGGACAAGTATAGGGGCAAACATTGAAGAATCAGGTGCCGCCCAAAGCAAGCGGGATTTTCTATCAAAAATGTCAATTGCCTCAAAAGAAGCGCGAGAAGCAAAGTATTGGCTACGATTATTGAACGAAAACAAATTAATCCAAATTAATGTCGATGAATATCTCGGTGAAATTGATCAGATTATAAATATCTTGACCAGAATTGTCAAAACAACATCACAAAATTTAAAAAATTAGCACACCATGAGGCGTTATTTTTTTCTAATTCAAAACTCAACATTCAACATTCAAAATTTAGTACTAAATGTCTAAGCAACTTCGCACTCTCTACGACAACGAAAATGCAGTCTCATTCCTCATTTGCATGCTCATTTTCGGTATATCGGGCGGACTAAACTCCGGATCGCTGAATAATTACCTGCACGAGGTATTGGCTATTTCCCAGGTGGAACGTGGTATAGTGGAATTCCCACGGGAACTACCAGGCTTACTGCTAATGTTCATCATCGCCATTCTGTCACGATTTTCCGAGCTGAAAGTCATGAATTTCGCGTTGCTGATTTCCATGACCGGCATGATCGGTCTGGGATTTGTGGGTGATACACGAACGATGGCCATTGTCTCCATCATTCTTTTCAGCACCGGTGAGCACATGTTGATGCCGATCAAACAATCGGTTGCCATGCACATGGCACGAAATGGCAAGGAAGGGTTGGCCATGGGCGGTGTCAGCAGCCTGGAAAATATCGGACAATTGATTGGGCAATACACGATTCCCGTACTATTTTTGATTGTTGGTTTTATCATCCCAGGCGTCAGTGTTTATGGAAAATTCCGCCATGTATTTCTGCTGGCTGCCATCGTGCTGTTTGGCGCGTTTGTCATTGCGTCACGAATCCGTGAAACCCATGGACATATCGAACGAAAGAAAATTTATTTTCGGAAGAAATTCACCAAATACTATATTCTGGAAATGTTCTTTGGCGCACGTAAACAGGTATTTCTCACATTCGCACCGTATGTGCTGGTTCTAAATTATGGGGCAAAAACCGAATACGTAGCATTTCTCTACGGCTTGTGGTCGTTTATCAACATTTTTCTTGGTCCGTTAATGGGACGACTGATCGACAGGCTTGGCTATAAACTTATCATTGTAATCGATACGATTGTGCTTGTCGGATTGTGCTTCCTGTACGGATTTAGTCATCGTTTATTCCCACATCCGATTGCATTTGCTATCATATCCGTTGTGTTTGTGCTCGATGCTATTTTATTCATGGTCGGCATGGCGCGGGCAGTGTATGTGAAATCAATTTCCAATTCGAAAGCAGAAATCACTACCGTACTTTCAACCGGCGTTTCCATCAATCATGTGGTTAGCATTGCGATTGCTATTGCTGGTGGTATTATCTGGCAAAAAATCGGAATCGAAGGCTTATTTTCGTTGGCGGCAGTATTTGGAATTGGGTCATTTTTATTTGCATTGACATTGCCTTCACCAAGCACAATTTCAGCAATACGGTCATGAAATGACACTAATTAGTGTTTGAACGAAAACGCCCAAACATGTCATTCCGAGTCGCTTTTTGACGAGGAATCTATGACCTCACAACGCTTATAGAACCAAAGTAATAGTGGTCGCAAATTTTTCGTCGCTTCACTCATTAAAATGACAAAAAATGAGTTTTTGTTCAGACTATAATTAACAATCATAATTTATGAGGGAGAATATGAAAAAAATAATCATACGGATGCTTCTTATCGTCGTCCTGCTGGTGGTCGCAATCTTCGTTTACGGCCTCATTCTTGTGAAACAAGCCGCTGTAATCTCTGAAGGCGCACTTATTCCCAATTACGAAAATCCGGAGGCAGCGCTGCTGGTGATTGATATTCAGGAAGGCACGTCCGGTCGCTCCTCGATGATTGAAGGACTCATCGAGCAATCGGATTCGCTTATCCGAACCGTGAATCATGTCATCGATATTGCTGATTCTAACGGTATGCCAGTCATTTACATTACGCAGGAAAACGAAAACTGGCTGGTGAATTTGGCAAGCGGAAAGACTATGGCGAAGGGCAGTCCCGGCGCTGATATCGACAGGCGGGTGAATGTGGTTTCGGACAATCGTTTTTCAAAGACTAAACAGGATGCATTCAGCAATCCGAATCTGGAAAAATTTTTACGCGACTATCAAGTCGCGGCGCTATTTATCACCGGACTGGATGCGGCGTATTGTGTGAATTCGACATCGTTTGCTGCTTTAAATCGTGGATATAAAGTTAACATCATTCAGGATGCCATTATTGCCAGCGAGGCAGAAATAAAGAATCAAAAGATCGCTGAATTCAAAAAAGCTGGTATGAATATCATTTCCTCAAAAGAATTTCATTAAATTTTTGGCATAAAGTTAATTTCATAAAAAATCGGACGATGGTGTTGTAACCGACAAAGAGCCAGTAATTGTACGCACACGCAATAACCACTCACTATCCCGAACCTCTTTACTGGATTGAAAATTAAACTGAATCCGAATCCGACGCTAATTAATAGTTCGCTTATGAAACAACGATTTATATCCGGCATTTGTCTATGCCTCTGGACGATTTTATTCCTGAATTTTTCAGGGATATTTGCCGAACCAAACACATCGAAGCATATGAGTGAAACGCGCGCGCTGTGGGTTACTCGTTGGGATTTTACCTCCCCGGATGATATAAAAACGATTATGCGCAATGCGGCGGCGTACCACTTCAATACTGTTTTCTTTCAGGTGCGAGGTGCGGGGACAGTTTATTTCAAATCAAGGTATGAACCGCCGGCATTTAACGGTTCGCAATTCTGGGATCCGCTGGATGTCGCAATCAAAGCGGCACACCAGCACAATATGCAATTGCATGCGTGGGTCAACGTCTATCCTGGCTGGGCAGGTACCTCACCACCGGAACATCCGGGACAGCTCTGGAACGAGCATCCCGATTGGTTCATCACCGATGCCGAGCGTAATCCAATGACGCTCAATCGGCATTACGTCTGGCTGTCACCAACTCATCCGGATGCACGACTGCACCTGACGCAGCTTTTTTGCGAACTTATCAGTCGCTATGATATCGACGGTCTCCATTTCGATTACATCCGTTTTCCCGGACCAGGCTATTCCTACGATTCATTGTCCGTTGCTCGTTTCAAAAATCAAACAATAGATTATGCCGGAAATATTCACGAACTATGGGATCAGTATCGACGCGATGGCATCACGCAACTGGTAAAGGCCATTTATGGATACACGCGCGAACAAAAACGGAATGTGATTCTTTCCAGTGCAGTGATGCGAAATCGTGATATTGGGCGGCGCCTGTATATGCAGGATGGCCATCGCTGGCTGGCGGAAGGCGCGACGGATTTTCTCGCGCCCATGCTATACACCACAAATGCATTGCTGTTTGAAAACATGCTGAATGATCATTTGCGGAACGCGCACGAACGTTATATTTTCCCCGGCATCAACATCACCGACGGCCCAAAGGTTGAAGCACAAATCATGCTCTGCCGGTCGCATGGTATTCCCGGGCACTGTCTGTTTTCATATGAGGAGTTGTTTCCCGGTCACAGACCGAATGGCACTGCAAATTATTTGCTAAAATCGGTGTACGTCGAGCCTGCAGACCCCGCCCAATTGGAATGGAAAAAAGATCATACGGAACGAATGGTGATTCATACGGTCGAAACGCTTCCTGATGAGGTTCTCGGTCAGCAGCCGTTCAATGTTCGCTGCACCGTTTCCAATCTGCAGGAAAAATCGTCGATTTATGCCGCCTGGAGTTTGCAGCCGGATCATTTCCCCATCAAATTCCGGCGGCCGATGACACGGCTAAATGGCAATTCCAATCAATTTATTACATCCTATCCAATTCCTGCCTTTCCCAAAGGAAGTATCATTTACATGAAAGTAATAACGGCGGACAGCTCAAGCGTTAGTGATGTTATCCCGGTGATTGTGCAAACCAGTCAGAAAACATATCAGCAGGAAAAACTATTCGGCCCATTATTATCCAATGCGCAGTATGCGGTGACCGATACTTTGGGGCAAACATGGGTGTGTGAACAGGGGAAGCGACAAATCCGCGTGTTTGCTTATATGGGGAATGAACTGCCATTTTCACCGATTTCCATCGGGCGCAGTCCCTCGAGTAATTTTGAGTCGCTGCCGAAACCGTGCGGTTTGGCGATCAATCAGTACGGAATTGTGCATGTCTCAGCCAATTCCGGACGTAACGCGATTTATCGCTACAAATGCCAAACCGGCGCAGCAGCGTCTGCGATTCAGCTCACTTTCTGGCCGGGTGATCTCGATATTGATGGCCAGGGCAATATTTTTGTGATTGAATCGGATGGCAATGGCTGGCATATTCTGAATAGCAATGGAAAGGAATTGCGACACAGTCCGATGTTCGGAGCCCATATGAGCCAGGGAATTGCTGTTAATAAGGAAGGCACACGCGTGTACATTGCCTGTCGTGCTGAGGGAACGGTTCACTGCTGGCAGGGCAGCATTATTGGCGATGAAGCAATTTACGAGCAGATGGATGACTTGCCGGTCACAGATGTCGGTCTCGGCGCTGTTGATGTCGGCCCCGACGGACGGGTTTACGTCTCCCAATGTGACATTGGCACAATTTCGATTTTTAATAAAAATCATGAATTTATTGAATATTTACGTGGCGATGATCCCCCAATTACTGCACCCCGTGGTGTGGCAATCGCTCCCAACGGACAATATCTGACCGTTGCCGAATGGGGGATTGACAGTCCGCTCTTTATGCAGCGGTGGGAAATTCGGCAGGAAAAGGAATTTTTAAAAACTGTAAACGGTAACCGGAAAATGGAAAACGTCATCCGGTGACCGATATTTCTGTTTTCCTTGCTCCGTTCTCCGTTTTCCATTCTATCCACTTTGCTTGCTCCGCTCTCCATTTTCCGTTTCTGCCTGGTTTTCAATGCGCTGTAGCGTAAACAGGGCACGAATATCACGGAACGCAAACAGTGCACTCAACGTATCTCTAATTCGCCAATCATCAACCGGCTCCAGCCGCCGAGTTAGGAAAATAATCGGGAGACACACAACAAAAATTATGGCGAAATAGAGCCGGTAGATATTTAAATCAGCAAATCCCACATAACGCAATCCCTGCAACAAACCTCCGCCCATAAAAGTCCCAATGAATCCCGCGAGCACACCGGAAATCATGTACATGAAAATATTCACACCAACCCGATCACCATCAGTAGTAATAGTCAAAAAATAATGTGTCAATGATGTCTCATTTCCTGATCGGCAGGCGCCGAAGATCAGAAAAATCACCGCCGGATATACAACAATTAGCTGCGCTGGCGCCACAATCCAAAGCGCACAAATCGCAACAAAACCGGCATTGAAAATCACCAGCATTGGCCGTGGCCCAAAACGGTCGAGAATGATTCTGTTAATATACGATACAGTGATGCTGCCAACGACCTGCACCAGCGTAAAAAACAACGCATTCCGATCGGAAATTAAATAGCCGCGCTTCAATGCCACGATAGAAAATGGACCGATCAGTACAATCGCCGCACCAGATGCCGTCCAGGCAAACAGCAGCTTACGGATTCGCGGTGTATGAATCGTGCGAAAGAAGGCCTCCCGGATGGATTTGTGGGCGGAAAGTTTAGGACCATTCGTTTCCGGCACCCGACTGATAATTGAAGCAGCCAACAGTCCGAAAATGATACCGAACGTAATAATGCCCTGGAACACCGGAATCGATTCGTTATAATTCAAAACGAAAATCAGGCTGCCGACTGTTATCAGCAGCATAATATGGAAATACATCCAGTTACTGGCTAAATATTGTCCCCTTGATTTTTGATCGGTAATCTCACCCAAAATCGGTGTATTTGCGGTAATTCCCATACTGCGAAAACTAAAAAATCCGAAGATGCTAAATACAAGCAGGCCCAATCCCGCATGCGTTCCCCATGTGCGAATGACCAGTGGCACCAATAACAACAACGACGCACACATTTTGCGCAGAACCCACACCAAACCATACGTTCGTGCAGCGCCAATACGTTTGACAAACGCCTTTCCGACAAACATAAACGGCATTGTCAGGTAAAAGAACGATGACAGCAAACCGATAACAAATTCATTCGCACCGTTTTTCAACGCGTAAAGAATGAGAATACTATCGGCCAGGCAGGCAAACGAGACCGCGTTCATGCGCGTGAACCATAAGTAACGGCTGCGGCCAATGTGCTGCTGTTGGAGTGTTAATTTATCGTGAATCTGGTCAGACATTTTATTCCTTTAGCAAACAAAACACAAAATAGGAAGCATAGTCATCGCTATGCACTATGCGCCATGCTCTATGCGATAATCACAATTTGCAAGCGCATAATATACATAATAATCCCCAATTTTGCAACCGGCAAACTGCACATGTTAAAAATATGTTGCAAATCATTTTGTAAATGCTTATATTTTACAGTAATTAACCACACGTATAACCCAGGGAGGAAAACCATGAAACAGCTGCTCGGTGTATTTACACTCTTGTTGCTTTCTGTTTCTGTGACATTCGGACAAACACTTTTGGAACAAGCCGATTCGCTGTACGATCTGCGAGCGCATGGATTTGACGCAGCGCAATTACTGGCTGATGTAACACCAATTAATAACGCGATTGAAATGTATCAACAGGCGTTGCAAGCGGATGATGGGGCGAATAAAGAAGAAATTACCTGGAAATTAATTCGCGCTATTTATTTTAAGGGACGCTATACAACCAAAGATAGCGAAATGAAAAAGAAAATTTATGATGAGGGTAAAAATATCGGTGAAGCTGCACTGAAAGAGTTACCCAATTCTGCTGGTATCAATTTATATACGGCGATTGTCTGGGGTGTCTGGGGTGAGGAGTACGGAATTTTGAAAGCCGCGAAGGAAGGCGTTGCCGGAAAAATCAAAGACTATTGCGAACGCTCCATTGATGCTGATCCGGCTTTTGATGAGGCAGGCGGTTACCGTGTGCTCGGCCGCGTCTATTTCAAAGCGCCGAAAATCTGGCCGATCTTGCGTTGGCCATCCAAATCCGAGGCTGTGAAAATTTTAGAAAAAGGCCGTGAACTTGCACCCGAAAATTTGGCCACCCAGCAATTTCTGGCGGAAGCGCTTCATGCTGAAGATCAGAAAGATCGCGCCGTGGATATGCTTGAAGAAATTCTGGCTGTGGATGACGTAAGGGAAGGGATTGTGGAAGACGCGGTTTTAAAGGACGAGGTAAAAGGTATTCTTGCCGATTGGCAAAAATAATTAGTTTGGTTTTCAAAATAGAGTTGTGGATTGATAAACCAGGTTTCTTATAGAAGCCTGGTTTTTATTTTTTATCTCCCCTGCCGCATAAATGATCAAATATCTTCACTGCCTGATCGCGGGAATTTTCAATTAAGTATTTGCCCGTACGCATACCGCCACAAACAACGCCCGCAAGATAACAACCCGGAACGTTCGTCTCATGTGTCCCCGGATGAAAAGCCGGCGCCTTTATATCATCGTTGGAAATTTCAATTCCGATCGATGTTAGCAATTGATAATCCGGATGATAACCGGTTAATGCCAACACAAAATCATTCTCCAGTGTGAATACACCGTTTGGTCCATTCACATCGATTGTCTTCTCATGAATCGCTGTCACCTCCGTATTGTAATATGCTTTAATACGGCCTTCTTCAATACGATTAAGAATATCAGGACGAATCCAGTATTTTATGCCGTGACTTAATTCAGCCTCGCGTACAATCAACGTCACATCCACTAACCGACGGCAGCCTTCAAGCGCGGCTTGCGCTGCCGAATTGGCGCCGCCAATGATTGCCAGTTTTTGAAACGCATACGGATGAACATCCCGAAAATAGTGACTCACCTTCGGCAACTGTTCTCCGGGAATACCCAACATATTCGGCTGATCGTAAAAGCCGGTAGCAATTATCACAGCGTTCGCTCGGTAGCTCCCGTTGTCCGATTCAATTTCAAAGCCATCATCACTTCGTTTGACTCTAATTACTCTCTCATAAGAATGGATATTCAATTGCCACGCGGCTGCCACACGCCGATAATATTCCAGCGCTTCGCTACGTACCGCTTTATCACCATGGGAAACAAACGGAATATCGCCAATTTCCAATCGATCCGAAGTAGAGAAAAAAATCATGTTCGTAGGGAAATGATACAGCGAATTGACCAGGCACCCTTTTTCAAGAATCAGATGAGAACGCTTTCTCCGTTTCGCCTCAATGCCGCAGGTCAGGCCGATCGGCCCGGCGCCGATAATAATAATGTCATATTTCACAGTCACATCCTGAATGTTTGTTTACGATAATTTTCATGGATTAAAATTTCATGCAAAGTCAAGCGACGGTATCTCATCAAGCGAGACTATCACTTAATTTCCTTTATTAAAAATTGAATCATATCAAGCTTATTAAACAAAAAAGCATGGCCGCAGGTTCATTTTCCCCTTGGCCATGCTTATAAAATTCGCTGTATTTATAAAATAATTTAATCGTTCCAGGAAAGTATTTTCATTATTTTTTTACTGCCGCCTACATCACCAAACAATTCCAGGTACTCCGGATTATATTGAATCGACACATGATTTCCGGTACCGGAAATGTCACCATTGGCCAAAATGCCGCCTACAACAGAACTCTCTGATGGAGAACCTCCACCGGTAAAATCCATTTCATAAATAACTTCTGATGTCGGATTTAACATATAAAGTACGCCTTCTACACGTGCAGATCCATTAATAACTATATCTTTTTCCACGATAAAAATGCCATAAATATGTGTTCCACCACTGACTTTCATATCGCCTTTAATGTAGGTAATATTGGGAATTCCGGCTGCAGAATCGGCGTAAAAACTGCCATTGGGATATCCATCAGGAGGTTTGACCAGATCATTTGGATCGCCAAAATAATGCCCCTGAGAATCTGCCTTTGTTGCGAGGCCAAGAATATCAATGTATGGCATTTCACTGGCATTTGTCACCATGAGTGTGCTGTCGACATTGCGATTTTCGTCGAGCGGGGTAACTTTGTCAACATCACCGGTAGCATAAATTGCTTGCAGACCGACTTCAGATGTCAATTTCAAATCAACAGATACCTGATTCGTATAACTAGCCACATGTCCGACAGAAGTAAGACGCACAAGCGAATCCATATCATTGATACTTACTTCAAACGAGCCCTCATTACTGGACGTTTCATCGTACCCATCCCGCCAGTTAAAATTGCGTGAGATTTTTGAGAGTGCAAGGTTCATTCCGGATGTTGCCATATTCAAAGCGCCAATCTGTCCATATTCTTCAACCATTTGTTCGTGCTGCATTGACATACGATTTTGCTGGGTCATCAATCCGGATGTAATTGTAAAGCTGATCCCTGCTAAAATGAGGAGTATTGCTTTTCCCATAACACGTCCCCCTTGAGTTTACCAAACACCATTATCATTTTTTGTGTGTTTAAATTACAAAACGATAAATTTGATTGTGAATATCATTAATTACCATTTATTTAGACACAATTTAAGAATCGACTTCGAATGGTTACTAAATCACAACCTGTTTTCATTTTGCCATTGCTATTCAAAATTAAAACATAATGGGACACCATTTTGCTGTAATGGGAAAAGCGAAAAAATGTGGACTGCCATTTTAAAACAATTAATTGAGCTGATTTTATAAATGACAGAAAGCAGTACTATCATTATGCCTTAAGGTCGCGCTTAAATTCACCTCCCTTCGCTGAATGGATCATTGGCTTTTACGGAATTTAAAATTATCAATTAAAATACATAATCATAACCTAGCAAGTAACGCCTAGTCGACTTAATAAACATTTGTAATAATTATGATTAATCTTTCCAGGTAAGAATTTGCATAACTCTCTTGCTCTGCCCAATCGAGCCAAATAATTCCATGTATTCTGGCTTATATTGTACCGAAATATGACTTCCAGTTCCGGATACATTGGCGTTTGCCAATACCCCACCAACCACAGAGCTCTCTTCAGGGGTACCACCACCTAATGCTGTCAAATCGTAATAAACTTTTGCGGTAGGATTAAGTAAATACAAAACTCCTTCGACACGAGCTGATCCGTAAAGGATAATATCCTTTTCAACAAGAAAAATTCCGTATATTCTACTTCCACCCTGAACTTTCAGAGTACCTTTGATATATGTAACATTCGGAACGTTCCCGACCTTATAAAAACTCCAGTTTGGGTAGCCGTCGTAAGGTTTGATTATAGCAGACGGGTCTCCAAAAAATTGGTATTGACTTACTGATAATTGTATCAACGGGACCAGATTTAACAATGGCATGGCATCGGCATCCTGAATCAATAAGGTGCTATCGACATTTCGATGCTCATCCAAAGGTATGACGTTATCTACCGTCGCCGTCGAATAAATCGCATATCGTCCGGCTTCTGTGGTTAATCGTACATCCACCTGAACTTTATTGCTAGCACCTGATGAATGACCTGTCGACGTAATCCTTACGAGTGAATCCATGTCATTGACTTGCACATCAAATGACCCTGATGAAACTGAAGTCTCGCTATAACCTTCCCGCCACGTATAATCACGTTTAATTTTAGAAAGCGCCAGATTCATCCCCGAAGTTGCCAAATTCTTTGCGGCTAATTCTTCGTATTGTTCAACAACAATTTCATTTTGTTCGCTGATCTGTTTTTGGTGATTTACCAATCTGGTTGAAAAAGTAAAACCAAGACCAGCAATTATCATTAACATTGCTTTGCCCATAACCGACCCCCATCTTCTTCACGACAATGTTATTATTTTTAGTATCTTCTCAATATGTAATGGAGTGAACCTGCTTAATATTCACATTTCCAAACAAAATAGTGAGTGAAACGTGAGACGAAAAAATCATTCCGAAATTCACGTAACCGCCAAATATTGAAAAGATACAAATTCGTTAATCTTTAAAAGAACAGTGTATTCAGCATTTATTTGCCGAAGATATCCTGGAAACATGAACACTTTAACTATACAGACAAACTGTCGAGGTTGCGAAGTTATATTTAGTTAACATTTGTATTCGTCAATGGTACGAAGACTGTATCATGCACCGACTTATAAATATAAATACAATCGCGGTAGACGGTATCGGTTTCCGCTTTAATATATTCTACCATTTTATCCGGTAGTCGCGCTGCCTGGTCAGGTATTTCCATCAGGCGATTTTCATTATAACTCCACAACTCAAAAATCACCGTTGAGGTATCCCGTTCAAACCGGATTTTAATAGGATAATCTTTGTAATTCTTGTTCAGGCCAGTAAGAATCGATCCGAAAATATTGTACGCCGGTCGATTATTTTCATAATCTTCCAAAATACTAATATCTTTATTTTGAGCGGTGATTTGAAAGTTCGCAGTAAATTTCCACTGGTTCATTTTCGCCTGTGCCTTATCGCTGACATACTGAAGAAAATAAATTTGATCCGATGGATACAGCCGTACAATATCATTTTCCCCAAAACCATTCAGGCTGACGTCGATGATATCCATGCGCGTCACCAGCGTTTCGGGAATAAAAAATTCATCGAGAAAAAATTTGATAAGCTTACCGTCTTGAATCGTGACCAACGGTACACTGGTTTGATTGACAATTAATTCATCGCCGGCGTGAACCGAAATTGTTTGAATCAAGAATATAGTACTAATAAAAAAAAGTACGATCATTGATCGCATTTCGTGCTCCTTATCGCATGGTTTTCGTTTTTGCAGTTGTCCACCATGATAAAAATATTTTATAAAAATCTTCGGTGACTTCAGGGGTGGGTGTTTTTTGTTGGGAAATAAATGATGAAATCGTGCCATCAGCAGCCCGTTTGATTGAGCCCAGCCGTAAGTAGTTGCTTTTCTCTTTCAATCCGCTATCGATGAGCAGCGTTAAATTATTTCGTTCGATTAAACAAATTCGAATTTCCAAAATATTTATTTTGCACAGCAAAAACAACTCGTATACTTTTGAATTTATTTCAAACCGCGTATGTGACGTAAGATTTCCCGGCTCATAATTTAAAAACCGTTTAAACACACTGCTAAATACCACGGGATTCGATTGCATCCACTGAATCAATTCGTGAATAATTGGCGATAAATCCTTTTCGTTTTCCTTAATGTCATCCGGGCGCAATTCAATTTTTATAATTTCCGCATCGGGGATTGCCTTGTCTACTTCCAATTTGTTAAATTGCGTTGGTGCAACAAACCGGAATGCCTGCAAATCCAGCGGGGTGTCATCCGGCAAATCGACGATAATTTGTGGCACCTGTCCGGCTTCGGGAAACGGCACATCGTGCAGACTGGCGTATTCGGCCTGCTGCATCGAGACATTTACCTGATTCTTTGGCTGTTGATGCCGGGCGAACTGCATTTGCCGATCCACTCGCTCAGTCTGTGGAACAGCCAGCGCCTGGTATGTTTTACGGGGAAGGTCCAGCTTGCTGGTGATGTCCGCATCCAGCGATTCAATTGACGGGATAATAATTGCATTGTCGCGGTATCGCGTGATTTTGTCATCGGGCTGCGGTAATCGTGAATGGCCGGTTTTCTTTGGCGTTGTTTCTTCAATATGAAAAATTGTCCAGTCGATTTCTTTCTGTGGTGCACGAAACAGATACTTCCCCGGAGATACCCGGATTCCGGCGAGTAACAAGTAGGTAAAAATCAACCCGATCATTAATATAAGATCGCAGATGCGTTTTTCTATTTTAACACGATCACTAAATTTCATAATGAATGCTCTTGGGAATGCCGTTCATTTCACACAGGTCAATCAGATCGACGGTTGTTTGAATCATTGTATTTTCGTCCGGGTAGATTATCACCATCATATCCATGCCCTGCGCACGCCAATCGTCACGCACACGCTGGATCAATGCATCGACATCGGATATTTTGGTGATCAATGGCCAAAAGGTATCACCGCATGATAGCTGGAATTCGGTATCGCTATTAACGCGAATGGTTAATACCTGTCGTTTGACAATCGCCGGACTTTCGTTTCCACCGGTAGGAAGTTTAATTTGGGTTTTGACAGTAAAATCGGAAATACCGATAAAACCGAGTAATAATATCAACACAACATCAATTAACCGAATGATGAGACCACCTTTGCTGAACATATGTAAATGACTCCTGATATTGTCTATTTAATATTTCACAGATACAAAATGCCCGACTCATTTCCCTTTCCGAATCACATCAATGCCTTTCAGCAACTGCCGCTGATCACAAAGGTTTGCCAGTGCGATGGTGTATTTTATCGGCGTATCCCAATTCGCGCGAATTTGCACCCGTGGCCGTTTTTCAGAATCTTCCAGGCCAGCGAGCTGTTTGTCTATATAGCCAACAAGTTCATCATGGGACGTGAGCGTTTGCGTTTCATTGTCCACAAGAAAATTCCCATCCCGATTAATCCCGATAATTAAGGTTTCCCCGTTTGACGGATTGGTAAGTGGCGTGGCTTCACTCGTTGGCAGCTCAATTTGACTATGCCGACTGATTTCACTAATGGAAATAAAACCAAATAACAGAATCAGCACCACATCAATCAGCCGAACGATTATTCCACCTTTTTGCATGCTATTGCCCCAATACTTCAAATTCTATTTTGGAACGACGCAAGCCCTTGGCGGTCACAACGATTGAATTGAATCCCGGCTCGGTATTCAGTGTGAAATAACTTTTGGCATATCCGTTTGAATCGGTTTGTGCAACATAACTATTGCGATTGCCCGGGAAGTACCCTTTCCCCATTTTGACTTTAAAAAGCACAGTTTCATTGGGAATCGGATTCTTGAAACAATCGAGTAACTGGACAACAAACGGTTCACCAATTTCCCGACCTGCGGGTAAATTTTGATGATTCCCGGATACATATTTTAGCTCGGATGGATCTGCCGGACGCCCCAGTGCTTCAAACTGGACAAATTTACCGTTATTGTTCAGCCGGGCATTCACAATATTAGTACCGGCAACATTGCCCAGTGTCAGATATGTTTCCGCCAGCCCTGCTTCATCGGTCAAAATTTCTTCAACTTTATTGCCGTTTTTAAATGTACCGTTGCCATTTTCAATTTTGAAAGTAACCAGTTGATGGATCATACTGTTTCCGTCTTCATCGTGTACTTTTACCTGCAACGGTTTTTTAAGACGTGTATTCACGGGCGCCGCCTGATGATCTCCGGCCAGCGGTGCAATTGTCAGGTGCTTCGGCACGGATTCCGGTTCCGGCGTGACTTTTTTCTCGGAAGTAAATAAGTTCTCATCTTCAAAATCATTAATCTCTGCTGCTTCATGTTGCGGCGCTTGATAGCGGAAACCTTGTTGCTGGGAGATGAGCAACCGCAATCTCAATTCTTCACCTTTAGTCAGAATCGTATCCATCTGTTTGCGAAATGCACCCTGCAATTGGGTTGAGAAAAAATTCAAAACAATACTGACGACCAATCCCATCAACGTGGTGACGAGCGCCAGTCCCATTCCATGGAGTATCACTTGATTGTCGAGATTTCCACGGAAAAATGTAACGAACATTCCCCAGACAGTTCCCAACAAACCGAGCGCCCCGGCGGTATCCGATAAGAACGATATTTTCGATTGGAATGTGCTGAATTTATCCTGCTGTAACTGAACATGATTGGTTATTTCGTAATGGGCATCGACCGCCGAATTTGTCGAGCGATACACATTCAGCATGTTCATGTATAGCTGATGGAGTAAATTATTCGGTGTATTTTGTACTGTCTGTTCGATATGCCGGAGCGATGCCGCTTTTGTATTCAATTCTAGAATATCTTTTGATCGGCGTTTGTCCATAAGTAAATCGGCATATCTGTAAAGCATTGTGGCTAAGCCAGCGACCAAAACCAGGATAATCACCCAGCGTAATCCACCAGCCAGTCGGGTGATTTCCCAAATCGATTTAAAATCGGATAACCGGGTTAAAGAGCCGGGATCGACCACTTGAGCAGCGGCAACATCGAGCGTCGAATCGATTGCTGCTGCCGCCGGGGCGTCCTGGCAGAATCCTTGTGAAGTCACAAGGATTATAAACATCATGAATAGAAATGCAACGCGCTGCATGTCAATCTCCTTAATTTCATTGCCGTTTCGCATGTCGCACTGCAGGGAGTGACTGAGCCTCCTGCTGTAATTCCGGTGTCATGACCGCCGGCTCAGTCGAAAAGTCAATGCTCGTTCGTTGATGTCGAGTCACAATTACAAGCTGCCCTTTTGCGGAACGTTGAATATTTTTATTGTCATAAGTCCAGGTGAACTGATAAGAATATACGCCAGGGCGCAGCTTTTCCATGATCGGTTTGTCCAGTTCCCATACAATCCGTGAAGGAATCCGGCCAATACCATCAAACCATTGGATGCCCAGCCCCTTGTCATCCTGGATTATCAAATGCCACGATTTTGCCCGGCCACGTCGTCCTTTAATGCGGAATTCGATGCGGTCAGGGTTACATTTATAAGATTCGTTCGATTGATTGGTTAATTTCTGATCATTTTTTCCCGGCATTGGTAATTTTTCACGGCGGATTCGGGCAGTCGGGATCGCCTCGAGCAACTCGTCCGCTACCTTTGTGGAGTCACGCATTAAAATCTCCGCGATGCCGTTCGCCGGATCGATCACATGCTGTCCAACCTTTTGTAATGATTGCTGATATGCCGCTGTCAAGATTTCTGTTGAATCCTTTGAACCACCAATAAAAACGATATACCGTGTTTGCGATTCTGGAGCAACGGGTTTATTTATTTCAGTTTTTAATGCGGTGGTCAAATGCCGCCACTCACGTTTGTTCAATTTTTCATCGACACGCTCTTCAGAACAAATTCGTTGAACCTCAATCTGCTTTACCGAAGCGTCTACCTGAAGCAGTGCATCTTCTACCGGTGGTGCGGCTTTATAATTGATGATTGGACGTTCATCACCAAAAGCAAATACCAGACCAACCTGATGCGAACCGATGCTGAAATCCTGAAATTCATTCGTCGGATAGTCGTACGTGTAGAACATTTGCATACGATCGGCAACACTCAGTCGTCCCTCGAATTCAATACCATCGGACGTATAACCAAAACGTAATATGCCGCGATCGTTAATTTTATAGTCAAGCATTCCGCCGAGCGTTTCCTGATCCAGCAGTGTGATACCAGCAGCGAAACTGCCACGCATATAGCTAATGCCAACATCGAGACGATAAGGCAGGCGCGCGTCACCGCCGACAAGCGATAAATTTGGCTCGGTTAAATTACTCATGCCGACACCGATCCGCAAATCATAGCGCGGCTGAAACAATAAACCAACGCCTACACTATGCGCCAGCGATTGCACGCCATTGGCAAATAACGGATCGTTCGCATCACCCAACTGAAACTGATCCTGCTGATACGACTGATAGAAGATTTGCCACGATGCTCCCACACTTAGCGATTCCAGCAACCGATAGGCTGTCTGTGCCTGAATGTGTGACTGCTGGTACATCGCAATGCCAAATTGCTGCCCGTTGATACCAATCACCCACTCACGATCCAACAGGAACGGACTGGTAATATTGAAATAATTCGCCCGCAAGCCAAACTTGTCCTGCTCAAGAAAGCCAACGTGCAGCATCTTAACACCCAGCGATACATGCCACGGCTGCAGTGCAATCACAGCCGGATTAATCAGCGAACTGCGGCAATCAAACACATCCGCCGGATTGCTGTCAATCCAATGTTGGGCTTTCAGCGGCCCGACTGCCACAAGTATGCTGATGGTGACAAGAATGAATGTTTTCGGACGATTTAATTTCATAATTAGTACTTGAAACGTACAATTGTTCTATCAATTTCTGTGCATGGACATCCCCCTGATTCCATCTCGCTGCCCGCAAGCGGGGCGAGGTAGAATATTCCCCCTTCGAAGGGAGACGATCTCATTTCGCCGCTTGCGGCAACGAAACGGGATCAGGGGGATGTTCGCACTAAACAATTTTAAACTTCATTACCGCGCCAATACCACATATCCCCGCGATACATGGCGATCTCCGTCCTGGAGTACGTACAAATACACGCCCGGTAAAACTAATTGTCGGTCGCGGTTCATTCCATCCCAGACAAATGTTGATGCGGATGGGGTATGTAACGTAATGACCGGTCGCCCCTGCATATCAAATACTTTTAATGAAGGGTGACTTAGCTGGAACCGTGAAAAATCAAATTCCACTTCGTCGTTAAATCCATCATTATTCGGGGTGAACGGATTGCTGCTAAGCCGCAATTCACCTTCGTTGACACGGATATAGATATCCACGACATTGTTCGTCTCATCAGATTCGGTGATACGATTGTCCGGATCGACGGTAAAACGAATCAGGTGTCTGCCAATTGTATCAAATTGCACGGCTGCATCCATCCTCTGTTCAAAAGACACTGGCAGATTATTCACTGTTTCCGCGTCGATGATTTCACCTTTGTGTTCAAACTTCATATCGAATGGCTGCTCCACGTCAACTTCGTTCGCGATCACCTGTCCGTGAACATTCACAGATGAATGAACAAGCAAAGTGGTGCTGTCCGCTGAAATCGACGCCACCAAATCGGGTAACGCTTCACGAATAAAAAAATACGATTGCCAATTTTGCAGACAATTTGCCGGTTCGCTGAGATCGCATGCATCAACGCGTACAGTCACTTTTTCTCCTGATGCAAAACCTGTATCCGGTGTGTATTCAATTATAAATTCATTCGGAGTACCGGAAATATCAGGTGTTACATCAATATTATTCACCTGCACCTGAATGCTCTCCTGCGATACGCCTGCAACATCATCCAATAATCGAAATAGTATCGTCGGTCGGTTCAGTACATTGGTTTCGCCTGGTGCAGGTTGCATATCGACGATGTAGGGCGCAATAGTATCAACACGCGTCCAAAAAATAAATTCAGCATCGCTTTTGTTCGGCGGCACGATCAAATCGGCTGCATTCGCTGAAATACGGATTTGCTGATTGTATGCAAAGCGATTTTCGGGCTTCCATTCAACCGTTGTGTATTTGGGTGTTCCAGCAATATTGGGTTGGACAATTTCATTATTCACTCGTAACTGAATCGAACCAGCGTCCACTCCACTTTGCGTGTCCGTAATTTCAAACTGAAGTGAACTGGTAACAGGAACTTCAACGGCAGAATCGCCGGGTGAAATAAATCGAATAACCGGCGGCTGCACATCTGTTTCGGGATAAAATACGTATTTTTCCGTCGGCATTATGTTAGGAGTATCCGCAAGGTCAGCAGCGTCAATTTCCACTGTTACGCTGTCGCCATAAGAAAATGGCGTCGCTGGTTTGTACATTAATTGATAATCATAAACAAAACCGTTAATCATCGGTCTGACTGACCGGCCATTGATGCGCATTTTAATTGATTGTAGATCGACACCCGACTGCAAATCCGCCAGATGCACGGCGACGGAATCAGTAATCCGGACATTCGTTTGTCCGGGCGTCGGATGGTGGCCGTAAGTAAACGGCGCTTGTCTGTCACGTCGGTCAGTCAACTTGAACGTGTAGGTTGAATCCAACAAATTTGCCGGATGTGAAAGATCGCGTGCATGAATCCGAACACGAATTTGCTGGCCATGCGCCTGATTGGGTGGCATGTGTGACGACACAAACCAAACATCCCCTTCGCGATGCATTTCCAACACCGATGCCATTGAAACGTCGTTCACCACAATCCCAACCGCCGATGTATCGACGCCGGCGACAGCATCCGTTAATCGGAAGGCAATATGGGCGGATGGTAGCACGCCTGTATCTCCCGGTGCAGGCGTTAAATAGCTCAAAATCGGCGGCTGCTTGTCTTCTATGATTGAAAATGAATAATCATCGGGATTCATCTGATTGGGATGCCGGGCATAATCCTGTGCGGTCAGCCGGACAGAGACAATTTGATTGTACTGAAATAGTGTATCCGGTTGCCAGCTTATCCGATACCCCTGACTGAGTTTCTGAAATGATGGCACGACACTCCCGCCATTCACGCGGAGATTGACGAAACTGGTGTCGACACCGCTCATATCGTCCTGAATAGTCATCGAAATGGCTGTATTTCTGGGCACCTGCTCAGCCGACTTTGCCGGTTGGTGCGCCGATGTCCAGGGCGGAAGCGAATCCCGCAATGTATAAAACTGATACTTCAATTCAGATGCATTTCCCGGCTGGGCCCTATCCTTTGCGGTAATGCGGATATTGATAGTATCATTTTCCATAAATTGCTGTGCTGGGTGAAATGTCAGTGTGCTGCCATCCACAAGCAGCGGTTCTGCATTTTTGGCATCGACATACAAACGCACATCGGCAACACCCGTGCGATCATCCGTTACTTTGAAAGAAATATTCGTATTCAGTGGGACATTCGTTTGACCTGCTGTTGGCGATACCGGTGCTATCACCGGTCCCAATGTGTCCTGTGCAATAAAGAATCGATAGAAATAAGGTGGCTGAATCGCATTCGGCGGATTTGATTTATCGGCTGCAGCTACTGTGACACTCACGGTATCATTATAGGCAAACGACAATTCGGGCATCAAAATCCGTGTATGCAACATATCGCCATCAATTGTCGTTGGCACAAGCGGATTATTCTGCACGTGCACCTGTATCGTGTTCCAATCCACACCAGCGATTGTATCCGCCAGCATAAATTGAATGGCGAGCTGTTTCACATCATTGGTCGAATTTGCGAGTGGATAAACAGGCACAACCCGGGGGGGCGTCACATCACGTTGCAGGGAAAATTGATACGATTCATCCATAGCATTTGGCGTGTATGCCATATCCTGTGCTGTTACACGAACAGTCACATGATTATTGAATAAAAACGGAGTATTCGGCTGCCAGGTGAGCGTAATTATTTTGTTCTCAGCGCCAATCTGCATTGCTGGCATCACCGGTGCGTTATTGACCCACATGTGAATCGAATTCACCTCGACGCCACGATAATCATCATGTACCTCGACGATAATTGGTTTATCCAGGGGCGCATCCAATGCATCGGCTAATGGTTGCACAGGATTAAGGTAAGGCGCAACCGAATCCGGAAGCATTTTGCCGAGCCCATAATACGTAATCAATGTCTTGGATTCACCTGCCTGCATAAACACCGGTTCCCACCACATGGCGACAGCGCTATCGAACGTAATTCTGCTGGTATCGTTAAGGGTGTAATCCCATGGTTGGCGGAAGATATCGCGCCAGCGCAAAATCGCGAAACGGTCGGGAACCGTCGCATCGTATTTTTTTAGCGTTCCCTGTGCGGAAAAAATCGTACGGGTTGGATCGCCCTCAATCGCCGTCCACCACTCGGGAATTGCTGCCCCAATAAACTCCTGCTCCATCTGGACAAAATCACCATCCGCAGTTTTGATGGGCGCACCATCATTTTCACCAAGCATGGTATCAAACAAAATCCGTAACCCAATAACTCTGCCAGCCCCGTTATTGGTAATTGTGTATCTGAGCTCAGCCGTATCTTCGATTCTATCCACCGACCACTCACTACGCGTCAGCGAAATTGTTTGATCAACACGTACATTCTTGTATGTCCAACTCCAGGTAACGGCCGGATCGCCATTTCCCAGTTGAATAGCTGTCGGAATGCTTCGTTGACCGTTAGTCACCACAGCCTCACCCTGGTCCGATCCGAACACTGCCACTTCATCTTCAACTTTGAGGGTTGTATATGATGTATGCGGCCAGGGATGGCCGAACAGCAACGGCTTGTTATCGTCCCAGAATGTATTTGGGAGACCTTCCAGCGTTTGCATGGAGAAATTTGTGCCCGGATATTTATCCGTGACCATCACCTCAATAAATTCATTTTGAATTTTTGTATAAGTCACCGGTGTCAATGAAAAATTGATATTGGGGATGGTATCACCTGAAGTCACGACAACCGGATATGGAATTTCGGCGGTATGATATTTTGTTGGGTCGACACTGAAAATATATATACGATAATTTCCGGGAGCTAATCCTGCTGCACAGTATTCACCGGTTTTCCAGCTACTATTGGCTTCGGAACACCACTGATGCGTTTCCCAATCTTCGACAACCACCCAGGCAGATATAGGCGCAGCAGGCTGGCCATCGTCCAGTACAAGCCCTTTTATTGCCCCACCTTTAGCCAACTGAAAATCAATATCATCGACCGTGTCACCAACTGTGACCGTTACCGGATAGGCCATATCCCACGTCGGCGAATTTTTATAGTACGTGGTAATGTAACCGAGTCCCGGATTTCCGGCCAGGATAATATGGCGTCCCGCTGGCAATGCCGGACTGATATATTCTCCCTGTCGGTTATTCATCGCATAGCCACGATCGATTTTTTCCCGGGCATCATAAAAACCAACATTAATCGCATCACGAACTATGTCACCGTTGGGCGTACGTATAATACCCCGGATAAAACCGCCCTGATCGAGATGGAAATCGATACCAGTGATAATACTTTCCGGACTTATTTTGATGGTTACAGCATCCGCCGGATTCAGAACGTTATTATAGTACTCATCCACATAATCATCCACATTAACGACTCGAACAATATATTCGCCAGTCGCGATGGATTGAATACGGTAATGACCGGAGGCGTCTGTTCTGGCGTCATAGTCAAAATGCGTGCCGGCACTCTGCTTGGCGCGAACCACGACATCCGCTAACGTACGACCATCATAGCTGTATACTGTGCCTTCAATAGTGCCTGCGTGTGCAAATTCATATGAATATAGCATGGCCACGACACCCAAAAGCACACCGATTCGATGCAAGTGCATTTTCATGATGCTTTGGTGCAATAATCTTGTTTTGGATTTTTTAAAGATAAATAGGATGGACGAAATTATCCTATGTTCCCTTTCCACGGCTGCAAATATAGGATGGCTTCCTCCATTTGAACTGCTTTATCAACTGGAGGTTTGTAACAAAGATGATAGAACTTGCGACTACATTATAGCAAAAGGTTGGCTAAAATGCAAGTTTTTTTTACTAAACAGAGATAATTTTATCAATAAATATATTATCTTTATGGGATTATAATAAAATCAAATATATCATTTCAATAGATACAAAATGTTAACCCAATATTCTCAACCACTAATACGCATCAAAAAAATGTCACCATTCTATCAATATTGTAACTTTTCTTGAATTACCGGATTGTAATTCATAAAAAACAATATAGCTATGAAAGATAATTTGTAATCGTTCACAGGGTTTCAGAATGGTACTCCAATTTTTGGTGCCCTACATACTGTCTTCAGGAAACAGTTGATCAGACAAGGAGATGGGGCGACAAGGTGACAGGGAGAAACAATAAATTGTTTATCATCTCCCCATCTCCTTGTCACCCTGTCTCCCACTCTCGATGCCTGGTGTTCTAATATTACGACCGAGCCACGAAAATATTGCCTTCATACACCTGTGAACGGTTACGATAATTTGTATTTTTCAATTAATGATGAAGCGAACTTGCTACACCTTATTATTTCAAAATCAGATAGTACGTTTAACGTCAGCGAGCCGTCAAACGGGATGCGCAAGTCAGACAACTTAGTCCGGAATTTCAAACGTAATTCGCATCGTTACCCATGCTTCCACAATTTCTTTCCCACGGCGGGCAGGATAGTACCGACTTTTGTTAGCAGCCTCAATTGCAGCTTTGGCGCATGCGTTACTACCGGTCGTATTCTCCAACACAATAATTTCTTTGACCCGTCCGCGCTTGTCGATAAGGGCATTTAGCTTGACTTCACCAGTGACTTTGTTTTTGTAATCGTCGGGTGGATATTCTGCAACTGCACCGGCGAATGCTTGTGGGGCTATAAACTGCTGGCTTGCCCCGACGAATCCATTATCCGATATTGGCGAATTATCAAAATTCAATTCAGTGACATTAATTGTCTCATCCAACGGAATGCTTTCGTTTTCCACAGGGATTGGTACGGCAGGTTTCAATGGAGGTGGCTTAAATGTGCCCTGCTGTGTCAAGGGAATATCTTGAACCGAAATGTTCAATTGAACGACGTGTGTTTTTTGTGATTTAGATTCGTAATGGGGAATTGTGTGTAGCAGTAAAATCGAACCTGATAGCGCGATAAAATACCCCCATTCCAACGTGCGACGATATGATTTTTTAATGGCATCCATAAAAGGTGGATCAGATTATTTCAACAGCATCCTGTTTCATCCACCCGACTTTCCCATCCTTCAATCGTATTTGAAACCATCCACTATTTTCTTTTTGTAATTGCACTTTAACACCTTCGTGCAGCGTAAATAGCTCTGTAGAAGACATTTCCGGCGAACTTCGTATTATTACTTCTTCAGCCAGGACGATGCCATAATGGATGTGAGTATGATCATATATTTTTAAGCCCAATACTGCCGCACTGACCAAGAAAAGTACTAATGCTACCGGCATTACAATCCGAGTAAATATGCTAAATTTTCCGTTTCGCAACAGAATTCGAAGAATTATAATCAGCATTAGTACCAAATACAAAATTACGACGATCCACGTAAGTGTATTTAATCCGAATACTCGTTTAACGCCATCGACTATAGTAAACAAGAAAAAGGAGGGTGGTTCAACAATTTTATCCGTAATTTTCAGGTTAGCTAATTCTAGATTAGCTTTTACATCTTCGTTATCGCTGGCAAGCCGTTTGGCACGTTCATAGTTCAAAATGGCTTTTCCAATTTCCCCCAATTTATAATAACTGTTGCCCAAATTATAGTACACTTCCCATGATTCAAATCCATTGGCAATAATTTCTTCATATTGCTTTGTTGCTTCCTGATAATTTTCCTGCTGATATTGTTGATTGGCCTGATCATACAAATAGCTATTATGATCGGCATGTGCCACGGTAATCATTATTAAAAAAAGAAGGATGATGATAATACGATATTTCATTTTTATTTCCTGTATGGTTTCAATGGGATGCTATTCAAATTCAGTATCATGTATTGCTGAGAATAACTTTTCAGATTACTTTCTCCAATGCAATAATAGCATCTTTAGCCTGTTCGTAAAACGATTTCATCTCGTCCAGGCCAGAATTTGCCGGAGCGAATCGTTGAAAATCACATGTCTTTAGACAGTTCATGTATTGCTCAATCACGTTCACTTCAATCTTTTTGGATGTCATCATGCCTTCAACTTCGTCCGTGATAATACCAGCGGCTTCAATATTAAGCTTGTCTGCCAAAAAACCCATCAGTGCATTTGCTACTTCCGCATAAAATTCTTTTTGAGTGGATTCGCTTAATGCTTTCTTCGCCTTCTTCAATCGATTCATTGCCATTTGATTAGCGCGACGGCTGCGAGCGTAGGCGACATTTCCGTTTAATTTATCCAGGTGATGTCGCTGACCGACTGCAACTCCAACACCCAGTATCGGCACAATTGCCAGCACGGCAAATAGGAAACTGTTATAAAAATAGTTGCCAATTTTCCGGAAGGCGGGTGCATGTGTCTGAATGTAACGAATATCTTTTCCAATAAGTTGAACTTCTTCCTTGCTCAATCCGGTGCCGGAAACGGCAAATTCATCCTTGCCTTTTGTAACATCAATCACGATCGGTCCTGTGCGGGCGCGTTGATAAGAGCCGTTGGCCGGATTAAAATAGCTAAATTCAATCGAGGGAATATTTTTCTTTCCGGTATAACGTGGAATCAGTACATATTCATACGTTTTGCTCCCGGAAATCCGGTTACCGTTTCGATCAATATTTTCCGTGACTTTGGGATCGTACCGCTCGAATCCCTCCGGGAATTGAATAACTGGTTCAGGAATGATCTTGATATTGCCGGTTCCGGCAATGGTTACTTTTAATGCCAACGCTTCGTTGGTATGGACTTCATTTTTATCAATTGTTGCCGTGACATTAAACGAACCGACAGCGCCAGAAAAATCGCGTGGTTTTCCTTCTGCTGGAAGAGGTAACACATTCAATTTAACAGGTGGTGAAAAGACCGAATAACGAACTGAACGTCCAAAAAACGGATCATCGAAAAAGCTATCGAACATCGATCGGGACGAACGATTTTGTACACGCACGTCACACTCGATCTGCATCGGGCTGATCTCTTTTTCACCAGCTTCGGTTGGGAACAATGCCATTTTTTTAATATCGGCAACAACGAATTCCCGTCCCTCGTACATTTCTCGCTTGGTTTGCGGTTGCTGCCTCATGGGGAAATCTTCGACCCAAAAACCGATTGTATTTGGCTCTTTCGCCACACCGTAAGATGTTACAGTCACATTGGTGTAAATTTTATATGTAAGAATGACCGGTTCATTAACATAAACAGTCCGTTTGCTTATGGCCGTTTTCAGAAACAAATTATCTTCAATCGATGCATTATTTTGTGATTGCGATTGGGATTGCGTTCGTCCACGACGGTTGCTTTGTCGTGATTGCGATGTACTGTTTTGCTTCACCACTTCGATTGGGATTGGATCGGTTTTATATTGTTTGCCTCTGTATTCCACAGTAGCGGGACCGATTTCAAACGTGCCAACCTTGTTTGCCATGTACGTATAACTCTGGGATTTCGTCACTGACATTTTGCCCATTGTGATTTGCACATTCTGCGATGTACCTGAGCTGCCGAGAAATGTAGCAAAGCCACTCACATCCGGCAATTCGGGATCGCCATTAAGCGAATTCACTTTGTCCCCGGACAGTTCAATCGTATACGTAAATGTTTGATTTTCCGCAACGACAGTTCGATCAACCTTGGCTGTGATCGTAATGTCTGCCGCCATCAAAGGGCGGTAAGCAGCAACCATTATAAAAAAGACGATATAAAAACCATTGATAACCATTTGCTTCATTGATTTATCCACATTGTGTTATATTGAAATCACCTCTAAGCCGAAGAAGTGTTTTGTGCATAAATAGAAAAAAATTATTTCATAAATTTCTTGCAGAGACCTACTTCTCAGGAAATACCCGATTCCGTCCATTGTTTTTAGCCGTATACAGGCATTCATCTGCCGTTTTGAACAATCGCTTCTGATCATCGGCATCTTCCGGGAAAGTAGCGAAACCGATACTGATTGTCACCTTCAAATCTGTATCCGAACCGGGTTTGCGGAATACTTGCGATTCAATATCCGCGCGGCACCGATTAAGCACCATGGCGACAAATTCCCGCTTGGTCTCTGGTAACAGGAACGCAAACTCTTCACCGCCAATACGCGCTACTAAATCCGTCTTGCGAAAGCTGGTAAGCAGACGTTGTGCGACTTGCTGGAGAATAAAATCGCCCATATCATGACCATACGTATCGTTAACACGTTTGAAATGGTCGATGTCAGCGATTGCAATTGCAAAATGTTTTTCATAACGAACAGACAGATCAAAAATATTACCGTATTTTTCATCAAAAAATTTTCGGTTACCTAATTGCGTCAATGCATCGGTGGAGGCCATCTCCAGATAAAACTTCCGTTTTTCGAGCAGCAATTCCAGCTTTGCCAGCAGTTCATCGTGGGAAAATGGCTTTACAAGAAAATCACTCGCCCGCAACTTATATGCTTTTAATCGGTCATCAAGCTTGCCTTTCCCCGAGACAAAGATCACCTCAACATCTTTAGTGTCTTCTTTCTGTTTTAAATCTTCGCAGACTGTATAGCCATCTATCCCGGGCATCATAATATCAAGCAGGATTATATCCGGCTTGAATGTCGCGGCTTTTTCGAGCGCCTCCGCGCCACTGGATGCATATTCGGTTTCATATGGCTTGGCGCGAAAAATCCGCCGATACGTATTGTGCCAGTTCGGTTCATCGTCAACGATCAATATTCGGCTCACCCGTGCAGCCTCCTCTCTTACCCACACCACTATAGTCGAAAAATTATCAGTTTAATTTATTTCAATAACTGCGATAACGTCATTTCAAATTCAACATTCAACACTCAAAATCCAATATTTTACTACCAATCTTTGGCAATCCGTGCATTCCCTGGCACTTTTACCTGTCGTTGTTCCTGCATATCCTTTTCATCTTTTTCAAGAGCATTTAAAATCCGCTCAGCATCTTCCTTGGACATTTCTTCAGGATTTTGCTCCTGCGCTTGTTGCTGCTCCTGTTGTTGCTGTTCTTGTTCATCCTGCTGTTGTTGGTCCTGTTGCTCTTTTTGTTTTTCCTGTTCCTGCTGTTCTTGTTGCTGTTGTTCTTGTTGCTGTTGTTGCTGATCCTGATTTTGTTGTTGTTCCTGCTGTTCCTGATTTTGCTGTGAATTTTGATTTTGTTGTTGCTGCTGATTTTGATCCTGGTTCTGTTTCTGGGCTTCGTCTTTCAATTTCCGACGAACAAATTCCAGATTGTATTTCGCATCCATATCATCGGGATTCAATTTTAACGCCTGCGTGTAGGAGAGAATCGCCTCGGGCAGCTTTCCCATTTTATACAATGAATTGCCAATATTATAATATGCTTTTGACTGCTTAATAATATCTTCGCTTACGGTTGCTTTTTCGTATTCAGAGATGGCGTCTTCATACTTGTTTTTCTTATATTGGACATTGCCGACATTAAACAAAATTTCCGGCTTATCCGGTTCATCAAGCAACGCATCCCGATATTTATTGTTCGCCTCGTCATATTTTTCCTCGGCATATAACTTATTTCCTTCAGTCACTTTTTGCCGGGCCGACTGGCTAAATATCATCGATGGAAACAGCAGAACCACGGCTATGCTAAATAACGTACGCATTTTAATTGAACCTCCCACGCCATTCATGTTTCACTTTTTTCCGTTCCGGCAGCAATACTTCAATTACGAGCAATAGAATCGCGAACACGATCACGTACTGGAACCTGTCTTCGTATTGTGAAAATTTTACCGATGCCAGTTCCTTCTTTTCCATTTTGGAAATTTCATTGTATATCTTCGTAAGTTCAGCTTCCGAACCCGATGCCCGGTAGTATTTTCCATTTGTTTGCAACGCAATCTTTTCCAGCGTTATTTCATCCAGTTTGCTTGTGACCACCTGACCCTGCTTATCTTTTTTGAAGCCGGTATTGTTACCATGGTCACCATACATCGGAATGGGAACGCCTGTTGGAGAGCCGACACCCACCGTGTAAATGACGACGCCTTCCTTCTCCGCCAATTCCGCAGCTTTCAGCGGATCGCCTTGATGATCTTCACCATCGGTAATGAGAATCAGCACCTTGTGTTTGCGCTCACGTTCTTCGAACGTTTTAACAGCCAGCGTAATTGCGTCACCGATTGCGGTGCCCGGCGTAGGAATCAGATTGGGATTCATAATATCGAGGAACAAATTGGCTGCGCCATAATCGAGCGTCATTGGGCATTGCACAAACGGCACGCCGGCGAATGCAATCAATCCCACGCGATCGCCTTGCAATAAATCGATGAAGCTGCTGACCGCATGCTTGGCTTTTTCCAGGCGATTGGGTTTAATGTCTTCAGCCATCATCGACAGGGAAACATCCATCGCAATAATAATATCCACACCCTCGCGCTTTACTTCTTCCAGCTTGGTGCCGATTTGCGGCCGGGCCAGCGAGAACAAAATAAACGATGTCGCGACAATAATGAGGACGACTTTCCACACTTGCCGGACTTTGCTGGTCGAAAATGTAAGTTTGGACAACAGCTCCATGCTGCCGAACCGCTGCAACGCTTTTTTCTTCCAGCGGAACACGAGCATGTAAAACACAATCAACACTGGAATCAACCAGAGTAAATGGAGATAGTGAATATCATGGAAACGGAACATCGGGCTTACCTATATTGAATTCATTATTACTGAAAACGATTTTTCGCATTTATTCGAGCACTTTATTTTATGTTTTTCATTGCCACAAAGTCCCTGAGACACAAAGCTTCACAAATTTGCAATGTTTTCATAGCTAAAAAATCCATGATTGTTTTTTGCATAAAAACATAAGTTTGACATTTATAAATACTGTCAAATAGTAACTTAAACTTATTGCATACATTCTTTCATTCGTGTTACTTTGATCCTTGGTGTTTTGGTGGCCGAAAAGCCAAATCAAATTAAAACTAGATGTAACTACTCAGGCAGTAAAATGCAACTTTCCGTCGGCTGAGCCTGTCGAAGTCGAGAAACGCACCAATTCCATGGATTTGTTGCCTTCTACAGGCTCAGGCAACGGAGAACCTGAGATATAACTATATTATGGTATTTTTCTGAATCGTGTATTTGCAAGTACAATTTCCAGCATTAACGCGGCGAATGCTATCAGCACAAACCGACCAAACAATTCATTGTAGCGCGTATATTCCTTAACTTCAATTTTAGTCTTTTCCAGATCGCCGATTTCCGAGTAAATCCGGGCGAGACTCTGCTCATCGGTCGCACGGAAGTATTGTCCGCCAGTAATCAATGCGATATTTTTGAGTACATCTTCATCAATATCGACATCGATATAGGTGTAGCGCTTGCCGAAAAACGGATCATCCACCGGATATGGCGCCTTGCCGCGTGATCCGGCGCCGATCGTGTAAATACGCACGCCAATTGCTTTGGCAACCTTAGCCGCAGTCAACGGGTCAAGCTCGCCCTTGTTATTTCGGCCATCTGTTAATAGAATTACTACCTTACTTTTTGACTTACTTTCACGCAGCCGGTTGACACAATTAGCAATCGCCATCCCTATTGCTGTACCATCTTCAATCATGCCGATGTGGATTTCATCAAGGAATTTAATCAGAATGCCGTAATCCAATGTTAACGGACATTGCGTAAAACTTTTCCCGGCAAATACCACCATGCCGATGCGATCGTTCTGACGTCCCTTAATAAATGAAGCAGCGACTTCTTTGGTTACATCCAGACGATTACGCTTCTTGGCTAAATCTTCGGCGCGCATACTGCCGGAAATATCCATTGCCAGAATAATATCGATGCCCTCGGTAATCACTTCTTCCTCTTTCGTCCCCGATTGCGGACGGGCAAACGCGACGATCAGCAGTGTAATCACAGCAAGCCGTAGAAAAATCAATATGTGCCGGTAAACGCCGGAGCGAGATGTCTTGACGGATTTTACTGTTCCCAGATTGGAAAAGCGTACCGTCCCCGATTTAGCTCCCTGTCGCTTGAAATACCAAAATGCGATCAGCGGTACCAAAACAAGCAGTACAAGAAATTCCGGATTAGCAAATCGAATCATGATGCATCCACCTCCTTCTTCGCTTCCGTTGTTTCGTCGATATCATCTACAGGAGGTGCCTGCTCGACTTGTTCAGTATCATGTCCGTTATTATCTAAAGATTCTTCTTTAGCAACGTTGGTATCCGAATCAGCTTCTTCAAATTGAGGCAATAACATGGTGGAATTAATAATATCGTATGCCTGTTTGACTGCCGCAACACTTTCATCCTGACCCGGACGATATTTGGCAAATTTAACAAAATCGCATGTCGCCAGAAAATCTCTCACCTGCGCAATCACATCCGTTTCAACATTGGATTGCCGAATGTTATCGATGAGCTGATCGGTCGTCATTTCCAAAGCAATGATGAAATAACGCCCTTCAATATATGTTCGAATAATGTCAGATAACTCAATATAGAATTGCTTGACTTCACCATCCGCCAGTAACGTTGATTTTACCAGGTTATCCAACGCCTCCAACGCAATTTCATGAGGCGGACGTGGCGGTTTTTCCCGCATTGGCAGTAGCGATTTGCCTTCGCGGCGGCGTTTAATAATATAGAAAATTAAGACGCCGATCAGAATCAATGTAAGTGCAGCAGCATTCAGCCGAATAATATTGCTCCAATTGCGTTCAATTTCATACGGAGGTTTTATATCGTGAATATCGCCTTCTTCACTCGGCTTTAGACTTTCAACCTCGATCTTGATGATCTCGGTTTTCAATTCCTGCGAGTTACTATCGCCAACGGCAGTAAATCGCACCGCAACTGGTGGAATTTCAAACTCACCAACATCGAACGTAGAAATAATATAATCGCGTTCCTGCACAAACTGATCATCCACTCGCTTCGGATCGTGATCATTATAATCCAGAATTTCGAATGCGCCCAGATTAATTCCGAACTCCGGCATTTCGACCTGAATGCTATCACCATGCGTCACAATAATCGAATAGCGAACGCGATCGCCAATTGTCATTTTGGCGCGGTCAACCTTTGATTCGATTGCAATTGAACCGGAATTTCCACGAACCGGGAGTGCAATGAATACGAATAGTAATCCTGCTAAAATCAGACATCGATACCACTTCATGAATCTGGTCCTGGTTCTGTTTGTTGAATAACTTCGTTGGTACATTTATAAAACTCTACTTCTTCAAAAAGACTTGTTTGCTTATTCAGCTTACTGTAACTTGTCTTCAAAAATACGCGCCGACTCCGCAGTCATCAGTTGTTCGGTCATATGTTCCATCGCTTCCTGTTGACGTTCGATTGACAAATCGCGCGCTGCCTGATGTTTGGCTTCATCAAAACTCAATTGACGTTTAACATTGCCTTTGTCATCTTTTTCCACATATTTGTCTTTGTTGGCATTGTAATACAATTCCACATCCGACTCATCAATTTTCACTTTTTCTTCAAGTTCCTGTTGCACCAGGTGTCGAACCATAATTTCTTTTTTGGCCTGAAACGCTGCTTCTATTATATCCGGACTTGAATCGAGCCGTTCACGTTTCGCCTTATCATACAGCATTTCTGTCAGGATATACTGTTTTAAGAACTGTAATTTTTTCTCATGCGTGTTGAATTGTTGCTGCATATATGGTGGCATCTGGCTGATTTCAAAATCGATATCACCTTGTGTTATTTCCCGCTTGCCAATTTTGGCAACAACAGCGCCGGGTCGTTTCGGACGGATTTTCTCCGGTTCCAGCGTGGTAGTTTCCTCCAAAGCCTGAACTGCATCTTCGGATCGTTCCAATCGTTCCAGGCAGGCGATTATTTTTTTATTTGCCTCATCCACCAAATTGCTTTCACTATAGAGGTGTTTAATACGCAGATAATATGCCAGCGCATTTTCATAATCCTTAAGCCGCTCGAAATAGATATCGCCGATAATGTAACACACTTTGGCCTGTTCGGTTTCATCGAGCGAGTAGTTATTCAAATAGTAATCGTACTGTTCGGCTGATTGTTTGTACAGTTGCCGGTTATACAGAACATTGGCAAAATCACGGGCTTTTTCTGCACTGATGGTCGGTGCGTGTTGAGGTTGCGAGCACCCGGCAACCACCAGCATGAACAACATCATCGTTACGAATAATTTGTACATCATTTGCCTCCTGAATTATCGAAAACGTTTAGCACGCATGCGGAAAAACCGCATGAGCGGCTCAACATAAGATTGATCCGTTCGAATATCGATATGGTCGACATTCATCGATTGAAACAGTTTGGTACGCTGGATGACATTCGCTGACGCTTCCATTTCGTACGAGTCCCGGAATCCGCCAAACGATGTATCGACCATGATGACTTCACCGGATTCTGCATCCTCAAGTTCAATGAAGCCGACATCGGGAATGCTCATTTCCCGGGGATCGGTCACTGTAATCGCAACAATATCATGGCGGCGATTGGCAATTTGCAGCGCCTTTTCATAGCCGGTATTGATGAAATCCGACACCAGAAATGACACGGTTCGCCGGCGTGACACACGCGTCAGATATTCGAGCGCCTCGCCGATATCTGTTTGGATTCCCTGGGGTTCGTGATATAGCAACTCACGTAACACCCGCAGTACATGGATTTTCCCTTTTTTGGGCGGAACAAATTTTTCAACGGTATCCGTGAAAATAATCAGCCCGACCTTATCATTATTCTTAATGGCCGAAAACGCCAATAACGCACAAATTTCAGTGGCGATTTCACCTTTCATCCGTTCGAATGTACCGAAATTACCTGATGAGCTAACATCCACGAGCAGCATCACGGTCATTTCCCGTTCTTCTTCAAACACCTTGACATACGGATGCCCCATGCGCGCAGTTACATTCCAGTCAATCGTGCGAACATCATCGCCTGGTTGATACTCACGAACTTCGGAAAATTCCATTCCCCGGCCTTTGAATACCGAATGATATTCACCGGAAAACACATCGTTCACCAAACCGCGGGTAGTAATTTCAATTCGTTTGACTTTTTTAAGTATTTCTTTTGGGATCATGGTTGCAAAAGCTTTGTATTAAATTTAATCATTAGTTTTTTTTGACGGGATAAACAGGATTGACAGCATAAAAAGAACTATATGATTCAGCCATCTATCTGTTCGGTCAGTAATTTGTTTTGCCTGTGTGTTCGAAATATATCAAATCACTTGCTGCCGTTCAAGACAATAATTCTATAGAGGCAAAACGATGAAGACAACAATTTTTAGAATATATTCCGTATTTCCTGTAATCCTGTCAATATTTTTAAATCAGCATCAAGGAACTTCAATCTTGTTCAACACTTTCCGCACGACATCCTCGGCTGTTACTTCTTCGGCTTCGGCTTCGTAGGTGACGATTACTCGGTGGCGCAGGACATCCATACCAATCGAGCGAACATCCTCGGGGGTGACATACCCGCGATGCCGCAGAAACGCATGTGCTTTAGCCGCCATAGCCAGGTTAATTGATGCACGCGGTGATGCGCCATATTCGATCAACGCTGCCAGATCGTCCAGGCCATAGTCCTTGGGATTTCTCGTAGCAAATACAATATCGACAATGTAACGTTCAATTTTTTCATCCATGTAAATTTCATGCGTCACTTCGCGTGCGCGAATGATGTCCGCCGGTGTGACAACCGGTTTCACTTCCGGTACATTCTTTTGTGTCATGCGGCGCATAATTTCCAATTCTTCATCTTTATTGGGGTAGCCAATTGATAACTTCAACATGAATCGGTCAATCTGCGCCTCAGGAAGGGGATAGGTTCCTTCCTGTTCAATCGGGTTTTGTGTCGCCAAAACAAGGAATGGATTATCAAGCGGGAATGTCGTATCACCAATGGTTACCTGACGTTCCTGCATGGCTTCCAACAACGCAGATTGTACTTTTGCCGGCGACCGGTTAATTTCATCAGCAAGAATCAAATTGGAAAAAATCGGACCTTTTTTTGTTACAAAATTTCCGTCCTTCTGACTATAAATTAATGTACCAAGCAAGTCTGCCGGAAGTAAATCCGGTGTAAACTGAATCCGTTGAAACTTAGTTCGAATGGTAGATGACAATGTTTTCACGGCCATTGTTTTCGCCAGGCCAGGTACGCCTTCCAGATGAATATGGCCGTTGCACAATAATCCGATCAACAATCGTTCAATCATGTATTTTTGTCCGACAATCACCTTGCCCACTTCATCCATGATCTTGTCGACAAATACACTTTCCTTTTCAATTTTCGCATTAATGGCTTGAATATCAGCGTTCATGATACCTCCAAATTCATTATCAATCAACCGGCATGCTGTTTTTGCATGATAAAGGTTCACAACTTATTATTTCGTTATTATAATATCTTACGCGACCGATGGGTTTGTACTTTCGCTTGCAGCCTTTAATTCGTCCTGTAATACGGATTCAACCAATGTAAAAACACGCTCCAAATCCGCTTTTTGGCCATCACCACCGGAAAATTTAACCACATCGCATGTACCTAACACTTCACGCGTTATTTCTATTAGACGTTCAGACTTCTCATTTTGGCTTAGGACGGACGTAATTTCATCAATTAAAGCATTGGTTGCCGGGAATTGATATTTTTCACCAAGATATCGGCGATAGATACGTGATACCACGACAAATCCATCCTTTATGTTCAAATCCGATGCATTCAGCGACAGGGATGACTTTAACTCTGTGAGATATGTTTCTTCGAGTGGCGGAGGTGGAGGTTCCACATTTCGGCGTATCTGCTGTCGTCGGCGAAACCAGATGATAACTGCGACAACCACAGCCAGCCCAATGACACCCAGACCGATCATCGAATAAAGCTTCGACATATCACCGGGCTCGGGCAACAGATCCACTACTTTGGCTTCAAGTCGATTGGTGATAAGATGTTGGCCTTCACCTGTTTCCGTATCAATGTATTTGACGATAACACCATCAATATAACCCATTCCCAGTTCTTGTGGTTTCAGATCAAATTCAAAGGTTTTTATCGCCTTCATTTGTCCGTTTACCATCTCCCGCCGGTCCGAACTGGAATTTGAGAAAATGGTAAAATTACGAACCGTCGGCGTTTCTACTTCACTAATTTTATAGCGCTCCAGATCGCCGTACCATTCCACCTGAATAATAAATGTCAAGGTTCGATTCAACGGGACATGCTGTTGAGCAAGTCGTGCGGATACGCGAATTCCGGACGTTAGATCATTCGATGGAACAAGCGTTGAATCTTGTGCGAAGCTGTGTGTACCAATTAACATAATAACAACACAGAGTACACGAAACAGTTTCATAGTTATCCCCATATCAATAAGTGTTTGATTAAGAAATATCCCAATCACTGTATTGGAACAGAATGAGTAATTGTGTAATGTTATTATCGTTGTATGTGAAACAGCGATCAATCTTACTGATGAGAAATGACTGCCAATTTCAAGGAGATTGTGGATATTACTGCCTAAAAAGTCGATTGTATATACCAAACGGCGACAATTAAAGTTCCGATTGTCGTAGTGAAAAAAAAGCCGAGTAGTCTAATTAGCGTGTTAATTAAACGGATCGGCTTTTAAAAGTCGAACGATATTTACTATTTGGATGATACTGGTGATTCGGCCTGTTCCAGGAACTGAATGTTATTAATATCCTCTCCCAGATGTTTCAGTTCCCATTCCACCGAGGTGGCCAACTCGTGTTTGGGATATTTTTGCAGAAATTGCTCATAATATTCACGGGCTTTTTCAATATCCTGAATATTGTTTGCATAGATAAATCCAATCATAAACAGAGATTGAATTGCGTATTTGCTATCCGGATAGTTTTTAATTACCAGTTCATGCATCTCAACCGATTTCTGGAAATCGTTCAGATTGTTCGAATAGATAAGCGCAATTTTATGCTGAGCTTCATCAGCACGTTCTTCATCGCCGTACTTTTTGAGAATTTTCTGGTACGTTTTGATGGCCGCTTCGAAGTTTTCTTCCATCTCATATTTCTCAGCAGTAGCGAATAGCTGTTCTTTCGTCATTCGCTCACCACAACCTATCAAGAGGACAAACACCAAGGCAATGATAAGGAACGTGACGATACGTTGTGACATAATTCCAACCTCCATAATTATTTGATTGAGTCTGAGAATTTAAGCATTTTTTCTTTTAAAATCAAGATTATTTTCATTAAAATCAATAACAATCTCATCCCCATTTGTAAAATCACCCTTCAGCATATGCATCGCCAATTGATCAACAATACGTTTTTGGATCTGGCGTTTTAATGGCCGTGCTCCAAACGCCGGGTCGTAACCAATATCTGCCATATAATCAATTGCTTTTTTGGTAATTGAAAGTGTGATTTCTTTTTCGGCCATCATTTTTTGAATCCTATTAAACTGTAACTCCACTATAGCCCCAATATGTTCCCGACTCAATGCATGAAATACAATTATTTCATCAATTCGGTTAAGAAATTCCGGCGGCAAGGTTTGTTTCAGCAGCCGATCCATTTCCGATTCGATTTTCTCATGCACCCGGTCACGATTTTCCGGCGTAATATCATGTGTCTGTTCCATAATCAACGATGCACCAAGATTGGAGGTCATAATCACAATCGTATTTTTGAAATTGACAGTTCGGCCTTTATTGTCTGTGAGTCGGCCATCATCAAGGATTTGCAGTAAAATATTAAACACTTCAGGATGTGCCTTTTCAATTTCATCCAGCAATACCACCGAATACGGACGCCGTCGAACCGCTTCTGTTAACTGTCCGCCTTCATCGTAGCCGACATATCCCGGAGGGGCGCCAACTAGACGCGAAACCGAATGCCGTTCCATATATTCGGACATATCGATGCGAACCATCGCCCGCTCATCATCAAACAGAAATTCCGCCAACGATCGCGCCAACTCGGTTTTACCAACACCCGTCGATCCCAGAAAAATAAACGATCCGATTGGCCGGTCCTGATCCTGCAATCCGGCGCGTGCCCGCCGTACGGCATTGGCAACTGCGGTAACGGCGTCTTCTTGATTTACCATGCGTTGATGGATGCGCTCTTCGATGTGCAACAATTTTTCCCGTTCCGATTCCATCATCTGCCGCACCGGGATGTTGGTCCACTTTGCAACGACTTCGGCAATATCCTCCTCGTCGACTTCTTCCTTGAGCATTTTTTTATCTTTTTGCAATTCGACTAACCGAGATGTGTCTTCTTGCAACTGTTTCTGCAACTCATTCATGCGTCCATACCGGAGTTCGGCAGCTTTAGCCAGATTTCCTTCTCGTTCAGCTTTTGATGATTCGGTTTTCACCTTTTCAATCGCTTCTTTTGTTTCACGCAACCGTTGAATAATATCCTTTTCCAACTGCCAATGGGCGCGGAGTTGCTGACGCACTTCGTTCAAATTGGCAATTTCTTCAGAAATATCGTCCAGCCGTTTTTTGGCGGTCGCATGCTTATCTTTTTTAATTCCCTCGCGCTCAATTTCCAGTTGTCGAATGCGGCGTTCCACCTCATCCAGTTCCTCGGGCATGCTGTCAATTTCAATTCGAATTTTAGATGCCGCTTCATCAATCAGATCGACTGCCTTGTCAGGCAGGAAGCGATCGGAAATGTAGCGATCGGATAGGATCGCAGCCGCAATTATTGCTGAGTCGGTAATTTGCACGCCATGATGCACTTCGTACTTTTCTTTGATTCCTCGCAGGATGGAAATCGTATCTTCCACCGAGGGTTCAGCAATCATTGTTGGCTGAAAACGCCGCTCCAGCGCTTTATCCTTTTCGATGTACTTGCGGTACTCGTCCAGCGTAGTTGCGCCAATACAACGTAGTTCGCCCCGTGCCAGTGCCGGTTTCAACATATTCGATGCATCCACTGCGCCTTCAGCGGCGCCTGCACCGACCAATGTATGCAACTCATCAATGAACAGAATAATTTCACCATTGGATTCCTGGATTTCCCGTAATACGGCTTTCAGACGTTCTTCAAATTCACCGCGAAATTTAGCGCCAGCAATCAATGCACCCATATCCAGCGCTATTATACGTTTGGATTTCAGATTTTCCGGCACATCACCTTCAATAATACGATGCGCCAGGCCCTCGGCAATCGCTGTTTTTCCAACGCCGGGCTCGCCGATTAATACCGGATTATTTTTTGTACGACGTGACAGTACCTGCAATACCCGACGAATCTCTTCATCACGCCCGATTACCGGATCGAGCTTGCCCCGACGCGCTAAATCGTTCAAATCGCGTCCGTAGCGTTTTAACGCCTGGTATTTGTCTTCGGGCGATTGATCAGAAACGCGTTGACTGCCACGAATATCTTTGAGCACCTTCAGAATGGCATCTTTTGTGATTCCCTGCTCTTTGAGAATCGGAGCAATGGTGCTATCCTTTTCCACCATACCAAGTAAAATATGCTCTGTGCTGATGTATTCATCCCGCAGTTGCTGCGCTTCTTTCATTGCCTGGTCAAGCACCACATTCAGCGACTGGGTGATATACACCTGTCCCAGCGCGGCACCCTGCACGCGCGGTAATCTTCCGATTTGTTCATTCAAACGTGTGGAAATTGCATTTAAATTTCCGCCGATTTTTTTTATGATTGAAGGTACTGTTCCCTCGGGCTGATCAATCAGCGCCAGCATTAAGTGAGCGGTATCAATTTGTTGATGCTGATGCTCTGAGGCAATTTGCTGTGCCTGTTGCACGGCCTCCTGAGACTTTATTGTAAATTTATCCAATGTCATAATATGCCTCCTTCAATTCCATTGTTTATTCTAAAAAAAAGCGAGGGGATAACCTCGCTTTTTAATGGAGTGAAGAAAATGTAAATTTAGTAGACTCTTCACCTTAAAAGTTCGGGAAAAAGTCTATTTGTATTCATAATTTCATTGCATAAATTAACGAAATTATTCCTTGTTTTTATCTTCATCGACAACTTCAAAATCGGCTTCTTCGACATTTTTATCATCCGACCCGGAACTGCTTGCTTGTGAAGGATCAGGGCCGGCTTGTGCGCCTGGCTGAGGTCCACCGGCTTGTTGATACATCTTGCCGGACACATCATTCCAAATCGCTTCAAGCCCCTGGATTGCTGATTTAATTGTTTCAGCGTTATCCGATTTCGTCGATTCTTTCACTTTGTTAGCCGCAGCTTCCAGTTTACTCTTGGAATCCGCATCGATTTTATCACCCATTTCTTTAATGTTCTTTTCAGTCTGATAAACCATTTGATCGGCCTGATTCCGTAAGTCAATCAATTCCCGTTTCTTCTTATCCTCAGCCGCATGAACTTTTGCATCATTCACCATTTTGTCGATTTCTTCTTTGTTCAAGCCCGTAGAAGCTTCAATCCGAATTGATTGTTCACGATTGGTTGCCTTATCCTTTGCTGATACATTCAAAATACCATTCGCGTCAATATCAAATGTCACTTCAATCTGCGGAATACCGCGTGGTGCCGGTGGAATGCCGTCCAAATGGAAGCGTCCCAACGTTCGGTTATCCACCGCCATTTCGCGCTCACCCTGTAAGATATGAATTTCTACAGACGGCTGATTGTCCGATGCAGTCGAAAAGATTTCCGATTTCCGCGTCGGAATTGTTGTATTTTTATCGATTAATTTTGTGAAAACGCCACCCAGGGTTTCAATCCCGAATGACAACGGTGTCACGTCGAGCAACAATACGTCGGTCACATCACCAGCAAGCACACCACCTTGAATTGCCGCACCAACGGCCACAACTTCATCCGGGTTTACGCCACGGTTTGGCTCTTTGCCAAACAGTTCCTTGGCAATTTGCTGAATTTTCGGCATTCGTGTGGAACCACCCACCAAAACAACCTCGTCAATTTCAGCGGGGGTCATGCCAGCATCTTTCATGGCCATCTTGCATGGTCCAATGGTTTTTTGAAACAGATCATCACATAGTTGTTCGAATTTCGCACGGCTGAGCGTGACATTTAAATGTTTCGGCCCGGCGTTCGTTGCTGTAATAAATGGCAAGTTGATGTCTGTTTGCGCGACCGATGACAATTCGACCTTAGCCTTTTCAGCAGCTTCCTTCAAACGTTGCAGCGCCATCGGATCTTTGGACAGATCGACTCCCTCCAGTTTCAGAAATTCATCCACCAGCCAGTCAATCACGCGCTGGTCGAAATCATCACCGCCAAGATGAGTGTCACCATTCGTAGATTTTACTTCAAACACGCCATCGCCAATCTCCAGAATGGAAATATCAAATGTACCACCACCGAGGTCAAATACGGCAATTTTTTCATCTTTTTTCTTATCCAAACCATATGCCAGCGACGCTGCGGTTGGTTCATTAATAATTCGACGAACTGTCAGTCCGGCAATTTCACCGGCTTCCTTTGTCGCCTGACGCTGACTATCATTAAAATAAGCCGGTACAGTAATAACAGCCTCGGTTACTTTTTGTCCCAGATAATCTTCGGCGGTCTGTTTCATTTTCTGTAGAATCATTGCCGAAATTTCCTGCGGAGAATATTCTTTATCGCCGGAGCGGACACGGGCGACACTATTTTTACCCTGAATCACTTTATATGGCACTTCATCAATTTCGGTTTTTACTTCATCAAATCGTCGCCCCATAAAACGTTTAATCGAGTAAATTGTATTCTGTGGATTGGTAATCGCTTGTCGTTTGGCTACCTGGCCAACAAGTCGTTCGCCCTCTTTCGTAAATGCGACCACCGAAGGAGTTGTTCTCCCACCTTCTGCATTTGGTATTACAGTTGGTTCGCCACCTTCCATAACGGCTACACATGAGTTCGTCGTTCCCAAATCTATACCAATTATCTTACCCATTGAAGGCCTCCTAATCAATTTTAGATGATGTTTTTCAGTTTGCTTGTGTTCGTTTTATATAATCAACAGAATTTATTCGCCTGAATGAATTTCAATTCTGTTGCCTAATTTTGTTATTATATAATTTTATAGATGTTTATTTTTAACTCGTGTCATTTGGTATTTATCAAATTCCGTGCCATCAAATAACAAAGCCCGTAATTTAAAGGTTTATTTAAAATTACGAGCTTTCCAACAAAACTTGGCGCTGACAGATTATCTGCCTATATGACAGGTTTTTTATGTCACTTTGCTGACAGCAGTGCTTTTACTCGTTTTATCCGGCTTTGAAGTTGTGGAAGTAGAACCACCGTTTTCCTTTGCTTTCGCCTTTTTGTAACTTTCACTTCGATAGTCTGTGATGTAAAACCCCGAGCCTTTAAAAAGGAATCCATTACCGGCTCCAATCAGTCTCTGTACAGGGCCGTGACACACCGGACATTCTTTTAGTGGCTCAGCCGAAATCGACTGAAATTCTTCAAATTGATGTCCACATTTATCACATCGATAATCATATGTTGGCATATCGAATCTCCTCTTTAACTATCACTCAGCGGGCATCTTGAACGATACATAATAATGATCATTGTGCTTTTTCAATCGCATGAATACAATGTCGCCAGCTTTAATATCACCCATAATTTTGTTGAAATCCTGAACATTCTGTACCGGTTGTCGATTGATCTGTTTAATCAAATCGCCCTGACGAACGCCTTCACGATAGGCAATGCTATTCCGTTTAATACCCGAAACTAGTACCCCTTCTTCCCCCTCATAACCTGCTTCTTTCGCGTTGGCTGAGGTCAGATTTTCGACCTGAATTCCCAGACGTTCAGTATTACCGGGTTTAGTCTCGTTTGCTTGTGCGATATCATCCGGCCGTTCGCCCAATGTAACAGTAATTTCTTTTTCTTTTCCGTCGCGAATGATCAATAGCCGAACCTTCGAGCCCGGATCAAACGTTGCAACCTTCAATCGTAAGTCAGTCGCATTTTTGACAGGTTCATCATTAATTTTTATGATTACATCTTCGGTTTTTACTCCGGCTTTATCAGCAGGTTCCCCATTCATGACCTGGGCAACCAATGCGCCGTTACTCGATTTTAAGTTCAGTGCTTCTGCAATATTTTCATCGACGTCCTGGGGTAACAGGCCAAGATATCCACGAACGACCCGCCCTTTATCAATCAACATCTCCATTATGCGTTGAGCCAGGTTAATCGGAATAGCAAAACCGATACCAACATTGCCACCCGATCGGGAAATGATCGCCGTATTAATACCGATCATTTCACCTCGCAAATTTACCAGCGCTCCTCCGCTATTTCCGGGATTTATCGCCGCGTCCGTCTGAATAAAATCTTCATAATCTGCCAGTCCGAATGATGACCGTCCTTTGGCGCTTATAATGCCATGCGTTACTGTATGGTCAAGTTCTGCGGCAAACGGATTACCAATCGCGAGCACAAATTGACCGACCCGTACTTTGTCGGAATCTCCAAGCCGGACGGCTGGTAAATTTTTCTCATCAATTTTTATTACTGCAACATCTGTTTTGGAATCGGCGCCGACTATTTCAGCCGAATATTCTTTGTCATCAATTGTGATAACCTTGATCTCATCCGCACCCTCAATCACATGATTATTTGTGAGAATATAACCATCGGCGCTCACAATCACACCGGACCCAAGACCGCTCTGTCGTAATTCTTCTTCCTCCTCCTGGTCATTTCCCCTGTCACGACGATTATCAGGTACACCAAAGAAATGACGAAACAAATCCATATCGTTGAATGGATTTATACGGCGATATTTTATAATTTTAGCACTGCTGATAGTCACCACGGAAGGCTTAACACGTTCGGCGACCTGAACAAAGGCATTATCCAATTGCTCGAGATCGATGCCCGTGCTTTGCAATGGGGGTTGGTCCGAACCAAGAACAACTGTACGCTGAGCAAGTTCTTCCGGCACATCGGATGCGAAGCCATTCAATGTCCAATTAAAATTTGAAGCGATAATTAACCCAGCGACAATACCGATAAAAATCGCACCGATAACTGTCAGCGTAAGTTTATTTGAATTTATCATAAGGATTCCTCCTGTTTATTTGTTTTTTTCAAATTCGTCGACAATCTTTTTTTCTTCGTCATTTAATTTTGTTCGCCTGATAACATTTATAGTAACAAATTGATCGCCGGTTCCCTTTTTGTTTGTTATACCCAGGCCTTTTAATCGAAATGTCTTTTTATTACCCGTACGGGGAGGTATCTTAATTTCGATCTTTTTATTATAGACTGTCTTAACGCGAATTTTGGTGCCTTTTATTGCACGAATTATATCTAAAGGCACTTCACAATAAACATTATTTTTATCGCGCTTGAAAAACCGATGGGGCGTTACCCGGATTGTGACCACGATATCCCCATTCTTTCCTGTATTGCCGATTGGATTTCCTTGCCCCCTCAATCGTAGTTTAGCGCCATCATCAATGCCGGCCGGAATAGTAACAGCTAGCTTCTTAGTGGTACGCACCTGCGATTTGCCATGACAAGTCGGACATACATCACGAATTAATTTCCCGCGTCCATAACAATTCGGACAGGTTCGATTTACTGCAAAAAAACCTTGTGAAACAGAAATGCTGCCCTGCCCTTTACATGACGGGCAGGTTTCCGGTTTTGTACCTGGTTTTGCACCCGTGCCTTTACATGTTTTACACGCTTCTTCGCGAGTAACATTGATAATCTGCCGCCCACCTTGAATTGCCAATTCGAACGGAATCGTCAGCTCCGAAAACAAGGCAGTGCTATCCTGATACGCGGATTGTGATTGTTGCCTTCCGGCGTGGCTCCCACCAAACAAATCACCAAAAATATCGCCTAAATCAAAGCTGCCACCACCGCCAAATAAATCTTCAAATGAAAATCCCCCTGTGCGTTTACGACCTGCACCACCGGTATGTTGACGGTATTTACCAAAATCAAAGCCGCCAAAATTGAAACCACCAGCGCCAAGCCCGCCGTATTTTCGCATTTGATCGTACTGTTTCCGTTTTTGCGGATCACTAACGACGCTGTAGGCTTCCGAAATTTCTTTAAATCGGTCTTCAGCCTGTGCATTACCACGATTCGCATCAGGATGGTATTTTTTCGCCAGTTCGCGATAAGCCTTCTTTATTTGATCGGAGGATGCACTCTCTTCAACGCCCAGTATGTGATAATAATCTTTTGACATATCGTACTACTTCATCAGGATTTGCGTTTCATTACTTTGACTTTTGCAGGACGTAATAATTGTTCGTTAAATAAATAACCTTTCTGTATTTCGTCCGTTACTTTATCATCGTCATCAGTTTCAGTCGGTTCAATGATGACAGCTTCATGGTATTCAGGGTTAAATTTTTCCCCGGTTGCTTCAACAGTCTTTAAACCTTCGTTTTCTAAAATAGTCATTAGTTTTTGAAAAATTAAATTGACTCCATCTTTGTTTTCTCCGGATTCAGCCCGGAACATATGATGAAAATCGTCAATAACGGGTAATAGATTATAGATTAATTGACTTTTAGCGTACGATGAAAGTTCCGCCTTTTCTTTTTGTATCCGTTTTCGATAGTTGTCAAATTCAGCCTGGAGTCGCTTTAACATATCAATATATTTATCACATGATTCCACTTGAGTCTCACTCTTATTCTGTTCCGCGCTTCCGTTTTCAGGTAGATATTTCGGATCGTCTCCATTTTCGATCGGAATTTTAAATTTGTCCTTACTCATCTGCTGTGCCTCATAATAATTTAGTAACTTAACATCGATATTCAATCCTGAATTGAATTTGAATGCAAAATTTGTACCACTCACATAAGTTACTGTTTTTTAGAAAAGAATAAATTTGAATAAAATATTTGTTGTCAAAAAAAATCAATAACCTGTCATATTGACAGAACAACAAATTGCGTCAATGATGAGTAAAAAAAGGAGATTTGGAGGGGATTACCAACTTCAGTGAACGATTAATCGAGCCTCATTCATTCCGGAACTTGAACAAACGCATGAAATGTTGTATCTTCACGCCGGATTTTTAAAATGACGACCTCACCCGGAGGTAACTTCGCAATTGTTTGATAAAATTGGCCGATTCGGGAAATTGTTTCATCACCAATTTCAAACAACACATCATTCGCCTGAATATTTGCTTCATAGGCAGGTCCATACCGCTCAACATCTGTAATTAGCACGCCTGCCTGACCTGAAAGGGATAAGTCATTTATTATCTGGTTAGTTAAAGTATCCACTACCATTCCCAAATAATCGTATTTTCCTTTTTTTCGTGAAGCCGGCGGTACCATTATGGCGTACTGACGTTCGCCAAGTACAATTTCAAGTTTCTGGATTTTGCCATCTCTCAGCACTGCCAATGATACGGATTCACCGGGATTCTTGGCAGCAATTATGCTTTGCACCGCATTCGCGCGATTTACAGCAAACTTATCCAATTTGAGTATCACATCTTTGGCTTTTAAGCCCGCCTTATACGCCGGGCCATCAATAATTACATGATCGACGAAAACACCCATTGGTTTTTTTAAGTGCAATGCACGCGCCTTTATTTCAGTAATATCCTGCATGGAAATTCCCAAATACCCGCGAACGACCCGTCCCTTCTCAATCAGGTCTGTCATTATATCTTTAGCTAAATTGATTGGGATAGCAAATCCATAGCCCTGATTAAAGCCGTTTTCCGTGGCAATTGCTGTATTTACTCCGATAACTTCACCCTGAAGATTAATAAGCGGCCCGCCACTGTTTCCGGGATTGATTGCCGCATCTGTCTGAATGAAATTTTCCAAACCATACGTATCGCGGATAATATTAATATCACGCCCCTTCGCGCTGATAATGCCGATAGTGACTGTCGAATTTAACTCCAGTGGATTCCCGACAGCCATCACCCATTCACCAATTTTACACGAATCCGAATTTCCCAAGACAGCTATTGGTAAATCCATGACATCAATCTTGATCACGGCGATTTCAGTCAACGGATCAATCCCCACCACATCCGCTTTCATTGTCCGTTTATCGGAAAGTGTCACTTCAATATCTTCTGCATTTTCCACCACATGCACATTGGTGAGAATATAACCGTTGGGCGCAATGATAATACCAGACCCGGCGCCTCGCTGGCGAAATTCACTGGGAACTGGTAAATTTCGAAAATGATCGCCAAAGAAATCGCGCATCTCTTCACTATCGAACCGTTCATTCCACAAATCTTTTGTTTGGACAACGACAGTACTATAAATACTGACAACTGTTGGAATTACAGTATGGGCAATTTCATTTAGAACATGACTTGTGGGGAGTATGTCCGTGGCAGATTGAGCAGTTGGGGATGATGTTTTTTCATCCCCAATTAAATATGTCGGATTAAAATATGCAACCTGAAAGAGAAAGACGAACATGGCTGCAAAGCGAAAGCTGATAAAACGAGTGTTCATTCTTTAAAACCGGCTCCTTTCCGGATCAATCTCGGGCGCTGCGTAAAACCAATAATCGTATCAGGTGCATCAGCGCAACGGCTGCGGCGGCAACATAGGTCAACGCAGCGGCATTCAATACATTGCGTGCTGATGAAATTTCATTTCCATTTAATAATCCCCCGTTTTCCAGTTGAACCAGGGCACGGCTGCTTGCATTAAATTCAACCGGCAGAGTAACCAATTGAAAAATGACTGCGCCAGCGAAGAACCAAATGCCAATGTCCATCAATATTCCCGATCGCATAAAAAGTCCGATGATAAATAACGGCAATGCGAGATTACTACCGAGACTGGCAACCGGAAACAGACCATGCCGCCATTGCAATGGCGCATACCCGGTATTGTGTTGAATTGCATGACCGGCTTCGTGCGCTGCAATCCCTAAGGCAGCAACCGATGATGAGCTATAAATCTCATCTGAAAGCCGCAGTGTTTTTGAGCGCGGATCGTAATGATCCGAGAGCTGGCCTGGTGTCTGTTCAACATCAACATCGTATATATTGTTACTCCGCAAAATCTGAGTTGCGACCTGTGCACCGGTCATTCCCTTCACGGAAGGAACATTTCGATATTTTTCATACGTATTACGCACCTTGAACTGCGCATACATGGCAAATAAAAATGCAGGTACTAACAACATTATTTCTATTGGTGAGAAATAAAACATAATGAACCTCCTCAAAATTATCCGGAATTTGTTTTATTTCATTTTTACGAGTGCTAATAACCGAAGTTCCCGGTCAGTCCGCGTCTTCCTACCTTTCCAGGTACTTTAACAAATATAATCTGTTACCCAATTCTTCGCTAGGCTCATACTTAATCTGGTCGACAGAACGTTCAATAATATGCATCCCAAATCCGCCTGTCTTGCGATCATTCATTGCTTGTTGTACGTCAAATTCATCCGATGGATGATATTCAAATCCTTCCCCCCAGTCGTGAATCACAACAACCAATTTTTGTTCATCATGGAAAACAGAAACCTCGATCCAGTTTTCAGGATTTGAAAAATAAGCGTGTTCGATTACATTCAAACATGCTTCATAAATAGTGACTTTAATTTTTCCCCGCTCACGCTCATCGAATCCAATTTTTATAGCCGCATCAATAACAAAATCACATATTTCATATAGATTGTCCACTTGGCTCTGTACTTTAATTTTATCCCCCTGCATCTCTTTGGACTGGCTGAAATCAAATCTGGAATCCGAAACATTTTGAGCCAGTGCAGCAGTTGGTTCGGTTACTACGACCGGTTCGCTGACTTTCTCATCAACGGAATTTACAAATGTCACTGGCAGAACCACAGATTCATCACCGAAATCATAGTACGCATACTCTTCTTTTTCTACAATTGAGAGATATGTTTTTGCGCTGAAGGTGACCAGATTACTCTTCGCGGAAAGTGGTAAATTTATCATTTTTATATCACCACCAAACCGTCGCGCAACATTCGTTGCCTCTATTAATAGCGCAATGAATGTACTTGAAGGATATTTCGTATGGACCATATTCAGGATGATTTCAAAATCATCCCGCTCAAAACATTCACTCAATGTTTTATGAACCTGTGCTAAATTTGTCGGAAGTTCTGCACCGGGTCCCAACAATATTTGCACAACATCATCATTTATTCCGACCCGATCGATTGTTATTAATTGATCAGTCATTATTACCTTCTCAACACATGACATTTATATTTTAATATCGCCTTTATATCAAAAAAACATTAGCTTATTGTGTTTTAAAATTGACGATTTGTCTAAAGATCGTCAATCTTTTCAATTTTTGATAAAAGGTTGTAAATGGATATTTACCAAATTTTTTATACCCTAAAACATTGAGAGGATATGTATTATATATGTTAACTAATTAAGTTTTGTGATATTATAATTATATTTTATTGAAAATGCAAGAAAAAAAGATGGCTGGAAGTAAGACAAGCAAAATAAAATGACTCTATTTATGTTGAGGAACGTGTAAGGGAATATTTTCGGCCGTAACGGCATAGTCAACATGCCGATCCAAAGAATCAGCATAATGGTCAAGTTTCAATTCAAGATATATTTGGCGTGCCATCTGATAACATTCCATCGCCTCATCATAATGTTCTGTTTGAATAAGTATATCAGTGTAATCAGAACAACAATTCGCCAATCCCAATGGTAAATTAAGGTTTTGATATATCGTCATCGTTTCAGTAAATAATTGCTTCGCAATTTCATCCTGATGAAATAACTTGAAAATTCGGCTCAGTAAACTACATGCCTTTGCCAAAACTAAAACTAAATTTCCGGAAATTATATTTTCAAGTGCTTCTGTACAATATTTTGCCGCATTGCGAGGATCGCCAACTTTCAAATAAAAATCTGCTTTATTTAAATTTACATACGCCAGCATTTCCACATCGCCAATCTTACGGCAGTAGGCAATGCATTTATTAAATCCCGAAAGCGCCGATTGATAATTTGATTGCTGCAGGTTCGTTAATGAAAGTTGATTCAATGTATCTACTATTCCACGCACATTATCCAACTGTTGATATAACGCATGTGAATGTTCAAGTAGTTGCGTACTTTTTGTTTTATCATCAAGAATTCGATAGATAACACCCAAAAACATATTTAATTTGGCAATCGATGAGATGTCTTTGATTTGTTCAGCCAGCTTTAGCGCTTGTTGATAATAGTCGATGGTTTCAGCATATTTACCCATCCGTTGATAGGCTATTCCCAACTGACAGTAACAATCCTTCAAGCGAACTGGACTCTGAATCCGGTCATAGTACGCCATAGCTAGCTCAAGCTGTTCAACAGCCGATTCCCAGTTATTTTGATCCAATAATAATTGACCTAGACGCTGCTGCGCCACTGCAACCATGTCATGTTGATTATATTTTTGAGCGAGTTTTATTGTTTCTTTATAATTCTCAATCGCTTTTTCCGGGTGCCCAAGCATTTCATGAATTTCACTGTATGATGATAGTAGTTTAAAAATGTAAATCGGTGACTGAGAAAACGATTGTGGAACAATCAGATTCGCCAAACTATTTTCAATATGCATTAACGATTTAGTTCTATCTGTTTCATCGTCATTAACAGGATCATCCATACATGTAACTGTCTGAAATACTTTTTGAAGCGCACGTATGCTGTCTCGAATATCTCGCTTTTTGGAAGGTAAAAGCGTCCGATCAATCGATTTGATGGATATATAATTTGCCAATCGCCTAATGACTGTATTTACAGTGATCGATTTAGTATCTTCCATGGGATTCTTCCGGAATATTAATTCATTGTAACTCATCGAACTTACTATAGTTATCGACGACTTCCAGCTAATCCTTTAGAGCTAAAATAAAAAAAGCCCCTGTTATAATATATAACAAGGGCCAAAATTTTATATGCTAAAAATGTATATAGTTTTACATCTTACGTTTAATCATATCAATCTGATAATCGGCATTGGCTTTCCAGTTGCGATCCATTTGGCCAGCGCGTGAGTAATAATTAATTGCTTGTTGGTACTGTCCCAATTGCTCGCTTGCAAGCCCAGCTTCAAAAGCAGCCTTTCCATTTTTCTTGGATTCCAATTCCAGGCTACGTGTTGCGGCAGCTAAAGCATCCTGATGGCGACCCATTTTATTGAGCAATGCTGCAAGTCGGTAATACACATCATCGCTTTCTTTAATACCATTTGATTTTTTATAGGCATTAATTGCGCCATTTGTATCCCCGGAATTTTCCAGAGCTACTCCCAATGCTTCGAATGCGCGATAATTAGTTGGATCGAGCTCGGTTACTTTATCAAAAGCTTTCGCCGCCTCATTAAATTTTTTCATTTTATTATAAATCGTGCCCAATTCATAAAATACTTTGTAATTGGTGGAATCTGTCTTAGCAGCACTTTTGCATGCGGTAAGGGCGTAATCGTAACTCTTTAACTGTCGGTATAACATTGCCATTGCCAGATGAGCTTCAGAATAGGATGGATCAAGCTCAACCGCCTTTTGGTATGCCAGCAGCGCTTCGTTGGGTTTTCGCAAATTTTTTAGAGCTAATCCTTTGCCATAATATGCTTTGGGAAAACCTTCAGAATTCATTTCAATCGCCTTGTTATAGGCAGCCAGTGCTTGTGCCCATTGCTTGGTTTTAACGAACGTATTGCCTTCATTAATTGATTTCTTAATGGCATTTAAGCGTTCTTCCTCTTCCTTCTGTTTTAATTTTTCCTGGTTTTCCTTATAGATACGAATTGAATCTTCCTTGAACTTTCGCAATTGTTCCTGATAATCTTGTTGGGCAAAACCAACACTCGTCATCAGAATACTAAGTCCAAGTACGCACATTAACAATTTCCCCCGACCTTTTAAAAACTTCATACCTTTTCCTCCTTCCAAAGATAGGTTTGTTTACCACTTATAAAAAAAGAGTGCCGAAGGCGGGATTCGAACCCGCACGCCCATGGGACACTACCCCCTCAAGATAGCGTGTCTACCAGATTCCACCACTTCGGCAACAAAAAAAACAAAGCTATTGATTATTATCAGTATTTGCTGCGTCATCACCCGCAGGTTGCTGTGCGGGCACTGACTCCACATCCCCTTCGGTAGGCACAGTTGGCAATACATCCGCTGGAGAAACAACATTCCCTCGTTCACGTTCCTGGCTTACAACACTGCTCGGACCTTTTCCGCCTCGTGTAATCATTCCAAGAACCAGAGAGAGCGACATAAAAACAATCGCGAGTATTGTTGTTGATTTGCTCAAGAACGTTCCAGCGCCTCGTCCACCAAAAACGGCATTCATACCACCACCACCGCCGCCAAATACTCCGGCAAGGCCTCCGCCTTTACTGGACTGTAGTAATATGACTATCGTTAGCAAAATACAAACAACCACATGAACTGCAATTAAAAAAGCGTACATGCTTGCTCCACAAGTTATAGTGAATTTGCGGTTTTAATAATTTCCGCAAAAGAATCCGCTTTAAGTGCGGCACCTCCAATTAGGCCACCGTCAATATCCGGTTTCTTTAGAAGTTCCTCAGCGTTAGCAGCATTCATGCTCCCACCATACTGAATTCGGATTTCGGATGCAGCCTTCGAATCGTACAAATCCGTCAACAAATTCCGGATAAAAGCATGAACATCTTGCGCTTGTTCCGGAGTGGCAGTTACTCCCGTACCAATTGCCCACACAGGTTCATATGCAATTGTAATACGAGAAACATTTTCTTTAGGAATGCCATTCAAAGCTTCAGTAATTTGCTGCTGAACAATTTTCTCGGTTATTCCGGATTGCCGTTCATTCAATGTTTCACCAACACAAAAAATCGGATTCAGCGTACTATCAAGTACTTTCTGAAGCTTTTTTCCAACTGTTTGATTGGTTTCTCCAAAGAACTGACGCCGTTCCGAATGTCCGATTATTACATATTGACACCCAGCATTAATAAGCATTGGGACAGAAATCTCACCGGTAAAAGCACCTTGATCTTCCCAATAGACGTTTTGCGCACCTAATTGTACATTAGAATTTTTTATAATTTCACTGGTGGAAACCAGCGCAGTAAACGGTGGACATATCGCTATGTCCACCTTATCGATACCGTCAACTTTATCTTTAAGAGCCTTTGCCAGTTCAACCGCTTCGGCTCCGGTTTTATTCATTTTCCAGTTGCCTGCGATAAAAAATCGTCTCATTTCTATCTCATATTTTTTATAATCAAAAGTTAGTGAATTTGTTCCCAATTAGTTGAACAAATGAATTTACTTAACCGAATTCATATAAGAAATGAGTTCCAATACTTTATATGAATATCCCATTTCATTGTCATACCAGGAAACAACTTTCACAAAATTATTGTTTAAAGAGATGCCTGCGTCAGCGTCAAAAATAGAAGTTCTTGTATCGCCCAGAAAATCGGTCGACACGACTTTATCTTCGGTATATCCTAAAACGCCTTTCAATTCGCCTTCCGACGCTTTTTTCATCGCGGCACAAACTTCTTCATAGGTGGCGCCTTTTTCGAGACGACATGTCAAGTCAACTACCGAAACATTTGGCGTTGGAACTCGGAAGGCCATACCGGTCAATTTTCCATTCAACGCGGGGATCACTTTACCAACGGCTTTTGCAGCGCCTGTAGATGAAGGAATAATATTTTGGCCTGCACCACGTCCGCCGCGCCAATCTTTTTTCGAAGGACCATCAACTGTTTTTTGGGTTGCTGTAACTGCATGAACAGTGGTCATCAATCCTTCAAGAATTCCAAAATTATCATTTAGCACTTTGGCTATCGGGGCCAAACAGTTTGTGGTGCATGACGCATTGGATACAAAATTCATACTGGCTTTGTATTCTTTATTATTTACACCCATGACAAACATCGGAGTGTCATCCTTCGACGGTGCTGACATAACAACTTTTTTGGCGCCAGCTGTAATGTGTCCTTGCGCTTTTTCTTTTGTGAGAAATAAACCAGTCGATTCAACGACATATTCGGCGCCAACTTCGTCCCATTTTAAATCTGCAGGATTGGGTATAGCGGTGACGCGGACTTTTTTTCCATTCACAATTATTCCGTTGTCTGCAACTTTAACATCGCCCTTAAATCTACCATGCGTTGAATCATATTGTAACATGTATGCCATATAATCAACATCAAGCAGATCATTAATTGCAACGATTTCAATTTGCGGCATATCCATAGCAGCTCGGAAAACGAGTCTTCCGATTCGTCCAAATCCATTAATTCCAACTTTAATCGACATTGTTCCTCCTGTACACTAATAATTTACTGTACTTAGTCATTAACCTTTTATATTATGTAGAATTATTATATTAAAAATGTTCAAATTTTGTTGGTGCCTGTTATTTTAAGAATCCACCGTGATTTGATAATTCTTACAATCTGACTAAGTAAAATGGGTTATCTTTGATATTTGGTTTTGAGTAAAATAAATTGTGTTAACCAATTAAATTCACACATGCTATAAACATTTAATGAATATAACATCAAGTTAAAAAGCTAAATATTCTATTCACAAATAGTTTAAAAAAGCGAAGTATATTATAAGAAAAAAAATAAAAAATGTCAAGATTTAATTCCTGATTTTTTATTATTGACAACACTTTGTTTTATTAGTATATTAATGCAAATGTCAATTTGAACTCGAAATATGTTTTAATAAAATTGCAATTTACGTAGGTTGTAACACAATTTTTTTGAGGAGGCATTATGGGAGAGTATTCGAAAAAAACAGTAGGTGTAGTGCTCGCTGGCTGTGGTTTTCTGGATGGCAGCGAAATTCATGAAGCCACGTTAACACTGTTAGCGCTCGATCGTGCTGGTGTAAAAATTATTTGTATGGCGCCCGATGTTCCACATGCCCACGTCATCAATCACCTGACGGCAAAAGCTGTCGACGAACAGCGACACGTGCTGCATGAATCCGCGCGAATTGCCAGAGGTGCAATTCATGCAATGCGTTCTGTTTCACCGGATGATCTGGATGCAATTATCTTCCCGGGTGGATACGGCGCTGCAAAAAATTTATTTACGTTTGCTTTTCACGGCATAAACGGAACTGTGAATCAAGAAGTTGAGCGCTTTATTACCACACTGCATTCAAAAAAACGACCGCAGGGGTTTCTATGTATTTCACCGGTGATTGCCGCAAAAGTACTGGGCATGTATCAACCCGAGCTCACTATCGGCAATGATGAGGCTACAGCAGCCGCGATCATAAAGATGGGCGGAAACCACATTAACCGAAAAGTTGATGAAATAGTTGTCGACGAAAAAAATCGATTGGTTTCAACGCCTGCTTATATGTTTGATACATCGATCGCCCATGTGGCCCGCGGCATCGATAAACTGGTGAGCGCCGTGTTAGAAATGGCGTAATAATTATGAAATGAAAGCACGGTATTAGCTTTCAAACGACTCATCCTCGGCAATTAATCCTGCTGCTTTATTCCGAATACGCGTTAAACGATAAGTCATTTCATTCCAAAAATCCGTTAGCTGTAACCAGGGTCGCAACTGTTCCAACACTGAGACCGATTCCTGTGCACGTTTAATAACTGACTCGGCTTGTTCATAGTTTCGCTCGCGATGCTCGTAGTATTTCGCCAATTCCACATACGATTCCAGTTGATTTCCACCTTTACGACTGATTGATTCCCATAACGTTACAGCAGCGTCCCAATTTCCTGATCGCTTATAGCAGAGACTGAGCTTCCAGGCAACTTCATGCCAATGATTTTGCTTGTTCGTTCTATTTAAAATGTTTTCATAGATAACTATCGCCTGATCGAATACTTTCTGATTATCCATTGAATGGGCAATACCGTGCAAATCATCCACGTCGGTTAAATGTCGAATCGGTTCCGAATAGACATCAAGAACATAATTGTACAATACGGCAAGCGACACAATATCCCACACATTATGCTGAAATACTTGTTGCAGCGGTTCAGCATTTTGATCACGCAGGTATTGAAAATAGACCTGGGGAATTAATGCGCCGGGAATATCGTGTTGTCGGTGAAAATCAAGAATGTGCGATTCCACACTCTGTAAACTACAATCCTGAAGACGTCGTTTCCAGATGCGACGGGCCGTGTGCAGTAAATCCAAATGCAGTGGACGTTCCAGAGCGCATGTCATCTTGTTAAAAATATAGCGCGTTTGCAGCATCGGCCAGTCATAGCTTTTACCATTATAGGAAATAATAGCATCAAAGCCTTGCAGGAGTTGTTCGATTGCTTCCAGAAACGGTTTTTCTTCATCATAGTCGCGCAGAAAATATTGTTTGATGATATAATTATCTTCGGCAAAATATCCGAACCCGGCTAAAAAAATATGTGTGCCGGTGCCGCTGGACAATCCGGTTGTTTCAGTATCAAAAAACAAGGCACGATTCACATCAAGCTTCCGCATATTCGATTGTTTGCCGATCCATTCAAGAACTTTCTGATTGTTTGGTTCTTTTGCTTGTAAATGAATCCGGCCATGGCTTGTCCCTACCGGGAAAGTATGTGTGATAACAAAACACTCACCAGATTTTGTCGTGACATAATCCCCGTGAAATATAGCAGCCAAATCCGCTTTTTCCCTTAATTTTCTATTCACGGACGGCTGCCTGTTGCTTATCGAATCAATGTATTTTAATTTATCGCGAATATTCATGGCATGAATTTTATCATTACTGAATTAAATAACTTCAATTGAACAGGCTTAAATAGATCAATTTGTCATGTAATATATGAATGTTTCTGACAAAAAAACAAGTAGAAAACGCATTTTCGATAAAAAATGCTTGTGAATTGAATTCAAAGATATTATATTTTAGTTATGATTTTTTCCAGATTTTTGATAATTTTTGTTCGTCTAACCTAATACTTTCCATAAAGATTCATAAACTATTTTTAAATCAGAATTACGCAGAATACAAGCATTGTAGTTACATGTAGAATGGTGTCTGAATATTATATGCCAAATGATCTGAAACATTTTTGGAGCAACGCTAAACCAAAGCTGAAATATCTTTTACTATTAAGTGCATTGCTCGTCATATGTATGTGTCATTCATCATCGTCATACTCTCCCGGTATGGATGAAGCGACGTTTGTACGTGTATATTCTGATGTAACTCAAAAATTTGAACAAGTTGATCCACAGCAACGCGATACTTTCATGGATAGTGTTTTGGCATCCCATCATATTACAAAAGAAAAGTTTGAACAGACAGTAAAATATTATAATCAAGATCCTGTTCGGTGGCAACGAGTATTTACTGCGATCACAAATGAATTCGAGACGCGGCTACGCGAACAATCGACGCAATCAAATTCGGAACAACCTGATGTACCATCAACAGATAACGAACGAATGCAACATATTCCTGCGAGTGCAAATTAAGATAATTTGAAAACATCCAATCTGCATAAAGCCTACATCATCATTCTCATCGGCACGATTGCCTGGTGCTTATTATTTGTTGCAGCTCCCATGCTGGCGCATGCACGCCACTATTTTAGCTCCGGATTTATTTATCTTTTCTTCTCAAAAGTCTGTCACCAATTACCGGACAGATGTTTCCTGTGTGATGGACACCCATTTGCCGTTTGTGCCCGTTGTACAGGTATCTACGTCGGTTTTTTGCTGGGAGCACTGTTTTATCCGCTTTTTGCCAGTAGGATGGCCGGAAGTCGGATTATTATCATTATATTCGGAGTTGTACTTACTAGCACGCTAATTGACGTCGTAGGAAATTATTTACGTTGGTGGCAAAATAATGCATGGACACGCGCCGCGCTTGGCGGCGGTATCGGTATTTTGTTGGCGTGCATAATTATACCGGGAATTCTATCAATTATAAAGGTAAAAGGAGAACTTGAGAAAAACGGAGAATTACCACATGAATCAAAAACCGGATAAACTTGTTCCTTCGCTGATCGGCGGTGCAATCATTGCCGGTATTTCAGCAATCCCCGGATTGAACTTCATCAACTGTTTCTGCTGCGCCGGAATTGTTATTGGCGGCTATTTTGCTGTTTTCTTCTATGTTAGGAATTTACCGGACGATTATCCCCTCACTTACTCTGATGGAGCGCTGCTAGGTATTTTAGCTGGCGTGTTTGGCGCAGTTTTGAGCACACTCCTTACATTAATAATCGGATTTAATATTGACCAAATGATGGACCAGATTTCCCAGTACATGGGTAAAGTTCCTTCTGATATGGAAAATATAATGGAATTGCTGAAAGAAAACAGCAACCTATTTTTGATGGCAACCCTGGCAATGGGTTTGGTAACCGACATTCTGTTCGGCCTGCTTGGCGGAATTATCGGGATTTCCATTTTAGGCAAAAAACGAATTCAGACAAAATAATCCCGTTAATATGTGTTATTTTTTAATACGGATTTCGAAGCTACTAAACATAATGACTGAGTCCCGGCCTTCTGCACCTTCTGATATATTCACCCCATGACTCTTATCCACTAATTAGCAACTGTTTAAAAACAACGAAATATGCCCAAATATATTCAACGGATTAAAGACTGGCCGGAAGAAGAACGTCCCCGTGAACGTTTGATTAAATGGGGAGCAGACAAGCTGACCGAAGCCGAACTATTGGCGATTGTTCTACGGATGGGCTTTGCGGAACTGACTGCAATCGACCTTGCCCGGCATTTGCTGCAAGAGTGCGGTGGTTTCCGCGGGTTGGACAGTAAAACAATTGGCGAACTCTGTGAGGTGAAGGGTATTGGACCAACGAAAGCAGCACAAATTAAAGCAGCACTGGAAATTGGCAAGCGCGCAACAATCGAGCATGCCAAGGAACAGCGAATTATTAATGAAAGCAAAGATATCGACGTGTTGATGCGGCCCTACCTCCGCGACCTGACACGGGAGGTATTTAAAGTGTTATTGCTGACATCCCGGAACGCGCTGATTAGCGAACGCACGGTGTTCGAGGGAAGTCTCACCGAAAGTATGGTACATCCCAGAGAAGTCATAAAAATAGCGCTTGATGAATCGGCTGCGCGGATTGTGTTCGTCCACAATCACCCCAGCGGGAATCCCAGCCCGAGCATGGCGGATAAAGCGATCACTAATCAACTGGTCAGTGCGTGCAAATTAATGAATATTGACGTACTCGACCATGTTATCATCGGAAAACAGTATTATTACAGTTTTGCAGATGAAGGATTGTTGGGTTGATTATTACGTAAAACTACTAATGATGTAAACAATTTATCTTTTTAAACAAAACGAGCGGCTCACCGGTTTAGGCGAGCCGCTCGTTTATTTTCAGCTATTTATTCCACTCATTACTTCATGAGTGTCATTTTTTGAGTGTATCGATGTGTCTTGGCATGTTCATCAGTCGCCTGGAATTCGACAACATAAACACCGCTTGAAACAGGTGCACCATAATTATTAATGCCCTGCCATACAACCGCATAATATCCGGTATCCTGATTTTCATTTACCAATGTCGCTACCAACTGACCCTTCAAATTGTAGATTTTTAATGTTACATCTGCAATAGATGCCAGTTGATATTTAATTGTGGTTTCCGGATTAAACGGATTCGGATAATTCGATTCCAGATTGAATGATTTTGGAGCCTGTACAAACAAGTCAGCCTTCGATACTTTGTGATGCGTGCTCTTCGGCAACATGCTTGGAGTGCTGTATACCTCAAATTCAGCAAATCTCTTGGTTTGACCAAGCGGTCCCCGCAAAACCAGTTTTACATATTTTGCAGATACCGGCCAAATAAGATGATTGTCCCAGTCGGGCGTGCAAGCATCCAGGCTTTCGAGCAGTACGAAGTTGCTGTCTTCTGTGTCTGTAACAGAAACGAGAACATCGAATTTAGAAACCAACTCGGAACTTGATCCACTTGTTGGATCCAAAATCATTTTGAATTTTTGAAAATTATTAATCTGTTGATTTGCAAATTTAAATATAACCCATGCTTTACTCCAGTAGTTGACTGGTGTAACAATGCCATCGGATCCCTGAATATCACCATCAATAGCATTATCCCAACCTTCACCGGGCTCCGTCTCTGAACCGGAAACAACCACTAAATCTTCCTTAACATAATCCGGTTCAATGAAATTAACGACCACAGGAGTTTGTATGTCTAAGTCCTGATACTCGACTTTCTCTCCTAAAACGTAGGCTGTTATTGTTTGATCTCCAGGAACGATGGATGTAAATGATGCTGCATAGGTTCCCGGAATATTGGTTTCATATGCCGGATAATAGTGATTTCCACAAGCATCGCTTGCAACGCGGATAGCGCCGGAAGGTAATCCGGTAACAGGATTGTTATCCGCATCGGCAACATAAACCGCAACAGTACATTCATCGGTACCGTTTGCATAATGTGGATTCGTCGCCGCGATTGTTGAACCCGACACATCTACCTTTTCGATTGCATCATAAACTTCAAATTCACAAATTTGTTGATAGTTCCATGATGCTGGTTCAAGAATTACTATTTTCAAATATTTTGCATCAACCGGATCGAGCATATGATCGTTCCAGTAATCGCCATTTTCAAGAACATAAGCCAGGCTGAAATCAGTGTCTTCTGTACCTGTTGTTGAAGCGTACACATTTAATTTCCTGGCGTACGATCCACCATTGAAAATATGAGAGTACATGCGAATCCGATTAATCGTATGGATTTGGTCATTCTGGAAGCCAAATATAGCCCAGCCTTCACCCAAACCGGTACTTGTAACACCGGACCACTTATAGATATCGCCATCAATTGCTTTGTCCCAACCGTTATTTTTGTCAATTGGTGCACTGCCATCAATGACTTTGAGTCCTGCAAAACCGGATTGTTTCTTATCATTGTAGACTTCCACCAATCCCCAGACGCGTTTTGTAGCACGAGCTCCCGAGGTTGTTGCGGTCAATGAAACTTCATATAATCCGGGTTTTACATAACAATGTTTTGGATTTTCACAGTTGCTTGTTGTACCATCACCAAAGTCCCAATAATATTGGGGATTCGTAGCACCTTCGGTAAGGTTCTCAAATTTTACTGTTAACGGTCCAAAACCAACCGTGGGACCAGCATCGAAGTCAGGTCTAATTGGAATAATAACATCAATTGACTTCTCTGCCATATCCTGTCCGGCAGGACCAGTAACAGTAAGGACGACGGTATAACTTCTGCTTATTTCAGGATTAAAAGTATGGCTTGGATTTTGTTCGTCACTGCTGCTGCCATCGCCAAAATCCCAGTGCCATTCTGTAATTTTACCTGTTGAAAGATCGCTAAACTGAACATATAATGGAGCATTTCCTTCAGATGGATCGGCTGAAAAATCAGCTTCAATCGTTGCCGGACCAAGGTCCAGCACCACGTCAATAGTCTGGGCAGGTGATAACTGATTGTCATCCTCTACCGTAATTGTTGCCGTATGGATTCCTTCTAGCAATCCGGCTATATTAACTATCACATTCACGCCGGATGATTGTTGAGAAGCTGTGGAACCACTAGCCGGATCAACGGATAACCAGTCAGCATTATCACTTACGGACCATAATAAACTACCACATCCAGGATTCGAGATTGTGAATTGCTGATTTGCCGGATTATCACCATCCTGCAATGATTCAAATTGTAAACTAGCCGGAGACACACTTAATTGCGGCTGATTTACTGTCAATGTCACACTAACAGTTTGATCACCATTATAGGCATTTGAAGACACCGTAATTGTACCAGTATAATTTCCAGTGGACAAGCCAGCAATATCAACTTCTACATCAACTGAAGCAGAACTTCCGGCCGAAACCGAGCCGCTATTAGAGCTGAAACTCAACCAATCAGCATCATCTGCGATCGTCCAATCCATGGCGCCGCATCCGGTATTGGAAATGCTTACGCTTTGGCTTGCCGGGTTACCGCTTCCCATACATGCATCAAAACTTAGTGATGCCGGATTTACACCAGCAATTGGAATACAAACCTCGACATTACCATCATTAACAGTCAGGATTGGGAGCAAGTCATAAAACGATCCGGCCGCTGCCATTGCGGAATATCCCAGATCAAGCGGACATACGCCCACACCAACAACATCAAACGTAATTTGAAGCACGGTAATATCACCAGAAGCGCCGCCTGCATTGGCGCCATTAAATGCAATATGGCCGGATGATGGATTCACGGCACCCGTAAATCCTGCTAACGGACCTGAATGGCTGCTATATGTAAGAACAGCAGGATTCCAGTCCAACGCGCCGCTAAAGCTTCCCAAATTGCTATTTGGTGAATTGACACCACTCATATCAATCTTGATATCAACGGTTATTTGATCACCAATATCAGGGCTGGAATTCGAAGGAATCGCTGATGAAACAGCCGATCCACTCGGATTTGCCAGAACGAAATTGGCTGTGACAGTTGTATTACCATGAACCGTAACTGTTGTTGACGCACTATTTGCATCTGCAACATCTCCGCTCCAACTTGCAAATTGATAATCAGAAGACGGGGTTGCACTAATATCGACAACTGTACCATCCTGATAGCTATGATCACCGATCGCTGGCGAAGTCGTTCCGGTACCTGCCGGGCTTACAGCCATTGTCAACGTATAAATCGGAGGATTGACGCTTACGCTGCCATCATTCACGACAAGATATGGCAGCAAATTATTAAAGGTCGTAGCTGCAGCCATGGCCGAATAACCAAGATCAAGAACACTGCTGCCAGCACCGACAACATCAAAGGTTATTTGAAGCACGGTTATATTGCCCGAAGCACCTGCTGCATTGGCGCCATTAAATGCAATATGACCGGATGACGGATTTACAGCTCCGGTAAATCCAGCCTGCGGACCTGAATTACTATTGTACGCAAGCACAGCGGAATTCCAGTCCAAAGATCCGGTGAAGCTACCTAATTTGTCATTCGGTGACTGAACTCCACTCATATCGATTTTAATATCAACAGTAATCTGATCGCCAACTTCAGGATTCGAATTTGAAGGTATCACTGAAGATACAACCGAACCTTCCGGTGGAATCAACGAGAAGTTCGCTGTTACTGTCTTATTGCCATTCATAGTGACTGTCGTTGAAGCATTGTTTGCATCTGCAACACCGCCAGTCCAGTTTACAAACTGATAACCAGTTGCTGGTGCCGCTGAAATATCTACTACTGTTCCTTCTTCATAATCATGC